>DASYRI010000076.1:0-6864 GCA_036004545.1 Gemmatimonadales bacterium | reverse complement strand
GAGCACCGGTTCTGGATGGACGGCGCCGAGCGCCTCGCGCCGGGGCAGGCCTACCGCCGGGTCGTCCGGCTTCCCGACGGATCGGTGCTCAACCGCTACTGGGATGACCTGCCCGAGCCGCGCCCGGAGTCGTACCGCCCGGACGATGAGGTGGGGCAGACCCTCCCGCCGGACCGGCGCGAGGCGTTCTACCGGAACGTACGCGCCACCGCCGAGAGCGGCTGGGATTTCTCCAGCCGCTGGATGCGCGACCCGAGCGATCTTCGGACTCTGGAGACGGTCGATCTCCTCCCGGTGGATCTCAACAGCCTGCTCTATCATGCGGAGCGGACCATCGCGGCGCTCCGGGCCTTTCGGGGCCGGAAGGGCGACGCGGAGGTGGCGCGGAGGTTCGCCGAGGCGGCCGAGCGCCGCCGCCGCAGCCTTCTCGCGGCCGCCTGGGATCCCCAAGGTGGGTTTTTCTACGACGTCCGCTGGCGCACCGACGAGCGGGTCAGCGACCGGCCGACCCTGGCCGCCACCGCGCCGCTCTATTTCGGGCTCGCGACCGAAGAGCAGGGCCGCACGGTGGCCAGGCAGCTCGAGCGCGCGTTCCTCAAGCCGGGCGGATTCGTCACCACCCTGATTGCCTCGGGCCAGCAGTGGGACGCCCCCAACGGGTGGCCGCCCCTCGAGTGGCTGGCGATCGAGGGGGTGCGCCGCTACGGCTCGGCCGGCCTGGCCGACACCGCCGCCGCGCGCTGGCTCGCGCTCAACCGGCGCACCTGGCGCGCCACCGGCCGGATGATGGAGAAGTACGACGTGGAGGATCTGAGTCGGGGAGCCGGCGGAGGCGAGTACCCGACCCAGGACGGGTTCGGGTGGACCAACGGCGTGGCGCTGGCCCTCGGCGCACAGCGGGCGTCAGGGACGCCGCGGGGCGATGCGGACCGAAAGGCCGGGAAACCGCGCCACCAGATCGAGCGAGCCGCCGAGGGCGGCGACGTAGGCCCTGAGCGTGCTCATCCGGGCATCGCCGCGGCCCTCCAGTCGGGAGATTTCGGATTGGGCGGTCTCCAGCCGGCGCGCCAGTGCTGCCTGGGAAACCCGGCGGAGGCGCCGGAGGCCCCGCAGGGATTCCTCCGCGGGGAGCGGCAGCCGGCTCAAGCGGCGCTGGGCCAATCGCCGGCGGATCTGCTCCTGGAGCCCTTGTTGGTGTCGCGGCCCTTCCGCCTCCTGGCTCCCCACCCGCTGCTCCATCCCAATCCCCGGTTGAGTGGGTTCCCCTTCTCGTGGACTCTCGTGCTCTCGAACCACTGACCCTCTTGGACCCCTGACGGCCTTCGAGCCGGCGGCCGCGCTCGAGGCCCGTCGAGTCCCCGCCGGCGCTCAAGTCCCCACCCGCTCTCACGGCCCCAGCCGCACCCGATCTCCCCCACGCGCCAAGCCCGCTGGGGGCTTAGGGTCGTTTTTGGGGCGGTTTCGCAGATTATGCCGTCTACACCCTATGGCTCAGACGGCATAAAACGAAAAGGGTACCCCAACGAGACCTAGTCTAGCGTCCCGGTAAACGGGATAACGACCCAATCAGTGCGAAACGGGGTGGAAAAACGCGGTGGGGGCAGGAGGGGAGTGGAGGGGAGTGGAGGGGCGGGGAGGATAATTCGGCGGGGAAAGGGACGGCGGGCGAGCTCAATACACCGCGAGATCCCGCGCCGGGACGACCCGCCCGGAGTAGCCCGCGCGGATCTCGCCCAGCAGATCCTCTTCGGTGGCGCCCCCCCACAGCATCAGGTGAGACAGCACCAGGAGCTTGGGCCGGGCCCTGGTGGCCAGCGCCGCCAGCTCCGTCGCCGATGTGTGCGCATCGGCGTGATAGCGCTGCCAATCGGGCGTGCGGGTGAGAAAACCCTTCACGGCGTACACCTCGTGCACCAGGATGTCGCAGCCGGCGCACGCCTCCACGATGGCGTCGCTGGGCCGGGTGTCGCCCGAGATCACGATCACCCGATCCCTCGCCTGGAACCGGTAGCCGAACGCCACCTCCCAGCCGTCGTGGTGCACCGGGATCGCCGTCACCGTCACGTTGGAATCGCGATAGACCTCGCCGCTCTTCACGTCGGTCGCTTCCACTTTCCATCCGTCCGCGGTGTGCGGCTGGAGCCCGTGGAGCCGGTTCTCGATGTCCGCCCGATACGCCTCGGTGAGGTGCTCCGCCATCGCCGCGGTGCCCGGCGGGCCCAGCAGCCGGAGCGGCCGCTCCCGCCCCGCCACCCAGCCGGTGTGAATCACATCGGGGAGTCCCACCGTATGATCGGAGTGCAGGTGGGTCAGAAAGACGATCCCGAGGCGGGCGGCCGCGAGCCCGGCGATGCCGTTCCCGGCGGCCTGGGCGGCCCGGCGCACCACTCCGGGCCCCGCGTCCACCAGGTAGGCGGTCCCGTTCACGACCACCGCCACCGCCGGCCCCGAGCGCTCCGGATCGGGGTTCGGGGTCCCGGTGCCCAGCATCACCACCCGCGCGCCGGCGGAGTCCTGCGCCGCGAGCGACGGCGCCGCCACGAGCAGCGACACCATGGAGAGGAGAGGCAGCATGTGGTGGATCCGCCGGGAGTACGTCGTGGGCTGGGGCACGCTCGCGCTGATCAATGCGGGGCTCGCCCAGGGCAAGAACCGCAGTGGGCTCGGCTGGTTCCTCCTGTCCCTCCTCCTCGGCCCCATCGCGACGCTCTTCCTGGTGCTGGCGGACAAGAAGTAGGGCGTCAGCGCTGGACCGCCGCCCTCGCCTTCGCCACCAGCTCCTTGACCTCGCTGAGCAGCGTCGGCCCATGGTAGGGGATCCCGTCCTTGATGGTCCACTCCACCCCGCCGCTGTGGACCACCTTGCCGTCCCGGATCGCCTCGGTGCCCGTCGGGTACAGGACCTTGAGATCCTCGAGCGGATTCCCGTTCACCACGATCAGGTCCGCGGCATAACCCGGCCTGACCCGCCCCAGCCGGTCGTCCGCCCCCAGGATCCTGGCGTTGTTGGCGGTGACGTGCTGGATCACCTTGAGCGGGTGGAACCCCGCCTCCTGCTGCAGCTCGAGCTCGCGGATCAGCCCGAAGCCGTACAGCTGGTAGATGAACCCGGCGTCCTCCCCCGCCCCGATCACCCCGCCCCGGCGCTCGAAGTCGCGGAGCGCCGCCATCCAGATCCGGTAGTTCTCCTTCCAGTACGCCTCGTCGGTCGAGCTCCAGCCGATGAAGTAGGAGCCGTGGTTGGCCGGGTTGGGCCGGAAGTACTCCTCCAGCGCCGGGTGCAGGTAGTCGCGGAACCACGGCTGGTTCTGGGCCCGCACCAGGTCGCGGCTCGCCTCGTAGATGTCGAGCGTGGGGTCCCACGCCACCTGCGCGTCCGCCATCGCCTGGAGCACCCTGCCCAGCCGCTCCGGGTCGGCCTCGCGCCATAGCCGGCCCGCCCAGCGGAACCGGTCCACTTCATTGTTGTAGTTGTATGCCGAGGGGAAATGCTGCACCCCGTCGGGGATCGCCGCGTCCGGTATCCCGTACCAGTGCTCGATGCTGGTGGTGCCGAACCGGATGTCATCCCAGGCATTGGTCTCCTCGACGCTGGCGTGGTGGGCGATCCGGAGCCCTGCCTTGTGGGCCTCGTCCTCCATCGCCTCCATGAGATCCCGCTCGATGCCCAGGATCTTGATCCCGTCCACGCCCAGCGCCTTGAGCGCCCGCACCCGCGCGCGGGCCTCCAGGGCGGTGCGGATCCCGCGAGTCTGCACCGCGTCGCCGCCGCCGCCGAAGTTCCCGTACACGAAGATCCGGGGGGCCGCGACCTGCCCCGCGGCGCTCCGGGCCCGAAGCTCGAGCGTCTTCCGGGTGTCGCTCCCCACGTCGCGCACGGTGGTGATCCCCGACGCCAGCCAGAGCTTGAGCTCGTACTCCAGCGGCTGGGGGATCCCGCCCCGCTCCTCCTGCACGTGCCCGTGCAGGTTGATGAGCCCCGGCAGCACGTATTTCCCGGTCGCGTCGATCTCGGCCTCCGCGGCGGGGCGCCGGGCGCGGCCGGCCTTGAGCGCCACCGGATCCAGCGGCACCAGGTCCGCGATGGTGCCGCCCTCGATCACGAGGTCGTACGGCCCCGAGGCGGGGGTCCCGTTCCCTTCGACCACGGTGGCGTTGCGGATGACGAATCGCGCGGGGCGGACGCCGTGCTGGATGCCCTTGGTGCCCTGTGTCTCGGCGATTGGCGCCGTGCAGAGCGCCAACGAAACGACAATCATCCCGATCCGTGAAATCTGTGGGTCCATCCGTCGGAGGGCGGTCATTTGATTGCCGCCGTGAGCACCCGCCCGTCGAGCGGCTCCGTCGGCGTCACCCCGAGCACCTGCGCCAGCGTCGGCGCGATGTCCACCGTCCGCGCGAACTGCGGATACCGGCCCGGCTTGAAGGGCGCGCCATAGAAGATGATCGGCACATGGGTGTCCTGGTCGTGCGGCGTCCCGTGCTGCGCTACCGGGTAGCTGGACCAGTAGCTCCCCTCGGTGAGCGTGATCACCGCCTCGACCGGCTGGTCGGGCGGGAACATCTGCACCCAGCGCCGCGCGATCTTGTCCCTGCCGAGATCCGCCTCGGCGAGCTCGGTCATCCGGTCGGCCCGGAGGACCCCGGTGGTCCGACGCGCCACTGCGAGGAACGAGTCCACTGCCGCGGCGATCACCTTGACGTCCACCCCCGCCTGCCTGCGATCGATGAACAGCGCCCCGCTCTCGAAGTCGAGCGCGGACTGCTTGCCGCCGCCGGCCCCGAGCACCGATTCCGCCGCGGCCACCGCGGGTCGGACATCGACCCGTAGCGGCGCCGGGGAGATCCGCCCGTTGTTGAGCTCGGGAAACGGCTGGACCCCGTGGTCGGCGGTCAGGGCGAAGATGATCCGGGTCGAGTCGCGGAGCCTGGAGAGCGAATCCATGAAGCGGCCGATGGTGCGGTCGAGGCGGAGCAGCTGGTCGTGGATCTCCCGCGAGTCGGGCCCGAAGGCGTGGCCGATCAGGTCGGTCGAGCTGAACGACACCGCCAGCACGTCGGTGCCCGGCCCCTTGCCGAGTCCCAGCACCTGGAGCCCGTCGAGGGCCATCGCCGCGCTGACTTCGTCCTGGAACGGGAAGCCGGGAAGCAGCCGCACGGCGATCGGCACGCTGTCCGGCACGGTGTAGGGGAAGGTGATCTTGCCCGTGATCCCGATCTCGGCCGGCACGCTGTCCGGCTCCGGATACGCGCTCACCGGGAGCAGCAGGTCCCACTTCTTCCCCGCGTAGCTCTGCGGCATCCGGCGGGCGTTGAACGCCTTGACCCAGTCGGGGAGCGTATCGCGGTACCAGGTGCTGGTGGTGTACGTCCCGGTGGCGGCGGCGTACCAGTACACCTCCTGCTTGGAGCGCCCGATCGGCAGGATCGCCCCGCGGTCCTTATACGACACCGAGAGCGCCCGGGTCTTCGGATCGGCCGCCGTGAGCCAGTCGGTCAGCGTGGTCCCCCGGAACCGGAACGGGGCGGCCCCCAGCCCCGGGGAGCCGATGAGCGGCCAGGTGGAGTCGTTCACCCCCGCAACATTGCGAGTGATCCCGGTGCTCCGCGGAAACCGGCCCGACATCGTGCTGGCGTGCCCCGGCGCCGTCTCGGTGATGGCGTGGTCCTGGTGCCCGTTGGTGAAGAACGCCCCCCCGAGAACCAGCCGCCGGAACCCGCCGATGAACTCCCCCCGCCACCGCTCCAGATAGTCCTCCCGCATCTGGTCCACGGTGATGAAGACCAGGAGGGTCGGCTTGCCGGCAACGGCCGGCGCCGAGCCGGGGGCGCGGACCGGCGCGGCGGGGGGATTCGCAACCGGTCGGGGCGCGGCGCAGAACAGCGCGCCGAGCAGGGAGCCGGTCAAGGCGGGCGAAGGCAGTCGCATGAGGGTCGAGTGGACGGTGGTCCGTGGTGGGTGGTCGGCGCCGGTGGCCGGGGGACGGTGGTTGGTGGTCGGCGCCCCGGGATTATTATACCGAGTTCGCGGGGCCGGTGGCGAGGCCCCCCGGACGCTCCCGGGACATCCCCTCTCGCGTGGCCCGGCGCCTCACGGTATCATCGGACGTTCCCAGAGAGGTGATCCATGATGCTCCACGCCCGCTGGCTGCCCCTCGCGCTGGCCCTGCCGGCGGTTCTCGCCGCGCAGCAGCCGGCGCGGGACACCGCCACCAAGGACACGACCACCCACAAGCCGACCCGCCTGTTCCGCGCCAGGGAGCCGCTCCCCATGTGGCTCCAGGCCGACTTCAAGACCGTCTTCAAGGATCGCGATACCAACAGCACCAAGCGCTACCCCGCGACGCTCCGCTACCTGGGGGAGAAGGCGGACACCGTCTCCTTCCCGGTACAGCTCGCCACCCGGGGGCACTACCGGCTCAAGGCCTCCACCTGCGCCGTCCCGCCGCTCAAAGTCTATTTCGACAAGGAGAAGACCAAGGGTACCCTTTTTGGCGGCGAGGGCTCGCTCAAGCTCTCGACCCACTGCCAGAGCGGCAACCGGTACGCCCAGGACGTGTACCTCGAGTACGCGGTCTACGGGATGTACAACGTCCTCACCCGGGTGAGCCTCAAAGCCCGCCTCGCCACGATCACCTGGACCGACCCCGCCGATCCCAAGTTCACCATCACCCGCCCCGGCTTCTGGCTCCAGGACGAGGAGGACATGGCCAAGGAAGTCAGGGGCAAGGTGATCATGCAGACGGGCGGGCACGCCGAGGAGATGGAACCGAAGCAGATGGCGATCACCGACGTGTTCCAGTACATGATCGCCAACACCGACTACTCGCTCTCGTATCTCCACAACTACCGCATCATCGTGAC
>DASYRI010000075.1:0-3810 GCA_036004545.1 Gemmatimonadales bacterium | reverse complement strand
AGCACCATCGCCAGCTGCAGGACGGTGCCGGCGACGATCGCGTTGCGAAGGGGCCGTCCGGATGCGTCGGGGCTCATGAGGGTCTCCGGGTGCGGGGGGCAGGGGTGGTGCGGGGGGTGGATCGGCCCGCGCGCGGCGCCGTCGCGGCGGCCTCGAGGCGGGCGAAGTACTCGCGAAGCTGGCGCACGGCGGCGTCGAACGCGTGGATCGTCCGGTGGGTGCGGGCCTGCATCACGCCCCCTTCCATGACCGTGAGCACGAAGGAGGCGAGCTCCTTCCGATTCAACTTCGGGGGCAGGCGCGCACCGGCCTCGAGGAGACACTGCTCGATCGCCCGGGTCCAGCCGTCGAAGTTCACCGCCAGCAGCGCGCGGACCGGCGGATCGGGCTCGTGGAGCTCCAGCGCCAGAGAACCGATCGGGCAGCCGTAGAAGCAATCGGTCGCCACCAGCGCCGTGCGGTAGCGGGCCAGCAGGGCGAAGATCCGCTCGATCGGGTCGGCGATGCCTTCCCAGGCCGGGTCGAGCAGCATGGGGTAGAGTCCGTCGCGATACCGCTCGAGGACGGCGAGCAGCAGCTCCTGCTTGGTCGGGAAGGCGTGATAGAGGCTCCCCGCGTGCATCCCGGCCTCCCGCAGGATGTCCTGGATGGAGGTGGCGCCGTAGCCCTTATCGTGGAAGAGCTTCATCGCGACGCCGATGAGGCGGTCGCGGGCCGGAGCGGGGGCAGGCATGGCGGCTTTGGGTTGAACGCTCAACCAAGCTGCGGCCGCCGGGACCGGATGTCAAGCGCGCGGCACCGCGGATGTCGATTTCCCCCCGCCCCGTTCGACGAATAGGAAACCAGGCACGGCGCTGGCAGCTCGGTAAAGGTCTCGAACGATTCAACCGAAAGGCGTAGCCCGGATGCAGAAGATCACTCCGTTCCTGTTGTTCGACGGGAAGGCCGAGGAGGCAATGAGCTTCTACGTCTCGATCTTCAAGAACTCGAAGATCGTGAGCGTGCGGCGATTTGGAGACCCCCTGCCGGGTGCCAGGGGCCAGGTCATCACCGGGACCATCCAGATCGAGGGGCAGGAGTTCATGGTGCTCGATGGCGGGCCCAGGGTGGCGTTCTCGATGGCGATCTCCTTCTTCGTGAATTGCCAGACCCAGGCGGAGGTGGACCACCTGTGGGAGAAGCTGTCGGAGGGCGGCCAGAAGAGCCAATGCGGCTGGCTCGCCGACAAATTCGGCGTCTGGTGGCAGATCATCCCCACCGCGCTCGGCAGGCTCATGGGCGACAAGGACCCGGAAAAGGCCGGCCGGGTCGTGCAGGCGATGCTCAAGATGCAGAAGATCGACATCGCGGGCTTGCAGAAGGCCTACGAGGGGAAGTGATGCGGTGAACCCCTTGGGCCGGGACAGGTGGAAACGGCACGAGCCGGGCCGTGAGCCTATTCTGACCGCAGGGCCAGCACCGGGTGGGTCCGGGTCGCCCGCCGCGCCGGCACCAGGCTGGCGAGCAGCCCGACCGCGCTGATGATCAGCACTACCAGCAGGAAGACCGGCGGGTCGCGCGGGGTCACCTCGAACATCAGGATGCCGATCACCCGGGTGAGCCCCAGGGCGATCAGCAGGCCGAGCCCCAGCCCGAACGCGAGCTGGGTCCCCCCCTGGCGCAGGACCAGCCGGATCACGTCACGCGCGCTGGCGCCCAGGGCCATGCGGATCCCCATCTCCCGCATCCGCCGGCTCACCGAGAACGAGAGCACCCCGTAGAGCCCCACCGTCGCCATGAAGAGCGCCGCGCCGCCGAAGACGATGAACAGGGTGCCGAAGACGATGTAGAACCAGCCCTCCTGATGGATCACCCCCCGCATCGTCTTCACGTTGTAGATCGGGAGATTCGGGTTGATGCCACGCACGGCGTCGCGCAAGATCGCGGTCATCGCCAGCGGGTCGGTGCTCGCGGTGTGAACCGCGATGCTCACGAAGCGCGGGTCTCGCTGCGCCAGCGGCAGGTAGTATCCCCAGGGGTCCGGCCCCCCGGGCCCGAAACCGTCCATCCGCTGGTCCGGCACCACGCCGACGATCGTGATCCACGCGCCCAGGCTGTCCCGCCTCTCGCGCTCGGCAAAGCGCTGTCCCAGCACTTCCCGCTTCGAGAAGAACTTCTCGGCGAAGGACTGGTTCACGATCGCCACGGGGAGACTCCCGCCGGCGTCGGCGGAGGTGAAATCCCTGCCGCGCAGCACCCGGACGCCGAAGGTGGTGAAGAAGCCCGGCGTGACCGTAGCGTTGCGCGCCTCGGGATAGTCGGTGTCCTTCGGGTAGCTCACGCCCGCGATGGCGATACGCTGGCGGTCGCTGCTGAGCGGCAGGTTGGTGGTGATCGCCACCGAGCGCGCGCCGGGGAGCCCGGAGAGCCGCTGCTCGAGGGCGCGGAAGAAGCCCCGGCGCGCGGTGGAGTCGGGATACTCGGTCTCGAAGAGCCCCACCCGCGCGGTGAAGATCTGCTCGGTGGCGAACGGGTACTCGAAATGGCGCAGCTTCACGATGCTGCGGACCTCGAGCCCGGCCCCGATCAGGAGCGCGCAGGAGAGCGCGATCTCGGCGGCGACCAGCACCCGGGTGAGCCGGCCGCCCAGAACCCCGGACCCGCGCGCTTCGTCCTTGAGCGTCGCCGCCACGTCGGTCTTGAGCACGTAGAACGCGGGCGCCGCTCCGGCCAGGAGCGCGGTGAGAGCCGTTACCCCGAGCACGAAGAGGAGGACGGGGAGGTCGAGCGCGAACTGCATGTAATAGGGCTTGCCGACGCTCTGGGTCGCCCCATCGAACAGCGTGATCCCGGCGTACGCGATGGCGATGCCGAGCATAGCGCCCACCAGCGCGAGCACCAGCGTCTCCGCGAAGAAGGGCAGCACGACCCGGAAGCGCGAGGCGCCCAGCGCGCTCCGCACCGCCGCCTCCCGGGTGCGCAGGGTGGCGCGCGCCATGAGCAGATTGGCCACGTTGGCGATGGCGATGAGCAGGACGAAGATGGTGGCCACCTGCATCGCGCCGAACACCGCGACCAGCTCGGGCCCGGTGTCGTCCTCCACGAAGCTGCGGAATTGGGTCGTGAATCCGGCGTTGGACGCCGGGTACTCCTTCGCCAGCCGCTCCGCGATCAGCGAGAGGTCGAGCGCAGCCCGATCGAGACTGACCCCGTCCTTGAGCCGTCCGAAGACCAGGACGCGGGGGTCCCGGCTGCGATCCGGCGTGGCCGCCCGGTTGTCGCGGGCCGCCACCCAGAGTTCCTGGTTTTGCGGGAACAGGAACCCCCTGGCCATCACGCCGAGAATCGTCGCCGCCTCGCCATTGACGATAACCGGCTTGCCCACGATGCCGGCGTCGGAGCGATAGCGGGTGGACCAGAGCCGGTAGCCAAGCACGACCGTTAGGGGCGCTCCGGCCGCGTCGTCGCCGGGCCGGAAGGTGCCGCCAAGAACAGGACGGACTCTGAGGGCGTCGAACACGCCGGCGGAGACGAAGGCGCCGTCAAAGCGCTCGGGTCCTTCGCTCCCCGCGAGGTTGACGGTGCCGGTGGTGAAATACGCCAGCGATTTGAAGGACGACTGCTGCTCCCGGAAGTCGTAGTAGTCATGGATCGGTACCCAGGACCAGTCCACCTCGCGGGTCGGGTTGGTCCGGCCGATCAGGGTCAACCGGTTGGGCTCCGGGACGTCGAGTCCGCGGAAGAACACCCCATAGAGAAGGCTGAAAGCGACGGTGCAGAGCCCGATGCCGAGGGCGAGGGTGAAGCAGGTGATGACCGCGGAGGCCGGCT
>DASYRI010000074.1:0-26152 GCA_036004545.1 Gemmatimonadales bacterium | reverse complement strand
GAGCTGGCGGGGGTGCTGGGGCACGAGATCGGCCACGTGACGGCGCGGCATACGGCGCAACAGGTCACCCGCCAGCAGCTCTTCGGCATCGGGCTGGTGGCGGGCTCGGTCGCCTCGTCGAGCATCGCCTCCGCCGCGGGGGCGATCCAGCAGGGGCTCGGGCTCCTCTTCCTGAGCTACAGCCGGGGCAATGAGTCGCAAGCCGACGAGCTCGGCTTCCGCTACGTGCGCCGGGCCCGGTACGACCCGCGCGAGATGTCGAACGTCTTCCGGGTGCTGGAGCGGGTGGGGCAGCTGTCGGGCGGCGGCAAGGTTCCGACCTGGGCGGCGACCCACCCCGCGCCGGAAGATCGGCTCGCCAGGGCGGAGCAGCGCGTCGCCACGGTTCCGCCGGACAGCCTTCGGGGAACCCTCGTCAACGCCGACGCCTACTTCCGCGCCATTGATGGGATCGTGTTCGGCGCCGACCCGCGGCAGGGCTACTTCGAGGGCAGCCGCTTCCTCCACCCGGGCCTTCGCTTCCGGATCGACTTTCCGGCCGGATGGAAGACCGAAAACCGGCCCGAGGCGGTCGCAGCCGCGAGCCCCCAGGGCGACGCCGCCCTCCAGCTGGCGCTGAGTGGCAAGGACTCGCCCGACGCGCTGTTGGTGAAGTTCTCGACCCAGCAGGGAGTCGAGACGGTCAACGGTCAACGGTCAACTGTCAACGGATTGGCAGCCGCCACGGCGGAGTTCCGCGCCAAGGACGGCCAGGGAAATGTCGTCGCCGGCCGGGTGCTCTACCTGAGCTACGACGGGACGACTTACCAGCTGATCGGCTTCGCGACGGCGGCGCGGTACGACGGCTACGCCGGGGCGCTGCTCCAGGCGATGCGCAGCTTCGACCGGCTCACCGACCCCGCGGCGCTCGGGAAACAGCCGAAGCACCTGCAGCTGGTCCGGCTCTCCGGCGCGATGACCCTGGAGGAATTCAACCGGCGGTATCCCTCGACGGTAAGCCTCCGAATCATCGCCGCGCTCAACGGGGTGGAGCAGGGGGGCACGCTCAACGCGGGGACGGTCGCAAAGCGGGTCCAGTAGCGGCCTATCCTTCCGTCTTTCCGTCGCCCTACAACCGCGTCGTCCGCCGCTTGAGGAAGTCCATCAGGATGAACTGCCCCAGCGTCATCGTGTTGGTAAAGTACGCCTTCCCCCGGCAGATCTGCGCCACCTGCTTCACGAACTCCACCAGCGAGCGTTCGCGGGCGAGCATGAAGGTGTTGATCATGATCCCGCTCCGCCGGCAGAGCCCCACCTCCCGGTAGGTCGCCTGCAGGATCCGCGGATCGAGCCCCACCGAATTGACGTAGATCTGGCCGTTGGGCAGGGTGAGCGCCGACGGCTTGCCGTCGGTGATCATGATCACCTGCTTCATGTCCTTCTTCTGCCCCGAGAGGATCCGCCGCGCCAGCTTGAGCCCCTCCGCCGTGTTGGTGTGATACGGCCCCACCTGCGCGTTGGCCAGCGCCGCCAGCGGGATCTCCTCCGCCGAATCGTGGAACAGCACCACCTTGAGCGTGTCGCCCGGGTACTGGGTACGGATCAGGTGGGTGAGCGCGAGCGCCACCTTCTTGGCCGGGGTGAAGCGGTCCTCGCCGTAGAGGATCATCGAGTGGGAGCAGTCGAGCATCAGCACCGTCGCCGCGGAGGAGCGGTACTCCGACTGGTGCACCTGGAGGTCCCGGTAGTCCAGGGGGAGGGGGACCTTGATCCCCTCCCGCGCCAGGGCACTGGCGAGCGTGGCGGGCACGTCGAGGTTGAGCACGTCGCCGAACTCGTAGAGCTTGCTGGCGCCCTCGGTCTCGACGCCGGTCGCGAGGTGGGGCGTTTCGTGCGCGCCCATGCTCGACTTCCCGATGCTGCCGAGCAGGTTCTTCAGCGTCTTGTAGCCGAGGAAGTCCATCCCCTTCTCGGTCAGGTTGAACTGCACCTGCCGCGCCGCCGACTCGGCCATGCCGCCCGGCCCGAACATCGGGGTGTACCCCTCCGGCACCTTGGGCGCTTCCTGGACGTTGAGATAACCCTCCTCACGGAGCCGCTCGATGATCCGGTCGAGCAGCTCCCCCAGCTGCCGCTCGAGCTCGCGGTCCCGCTCGGCGTCGCCGGAGGATTCGCCCCGGAGGAACTTCACCATGTCGGGGGTGAGCTGGTCGGATTCCATCAGGGCGCGGAGGATCGCGTCCTTGAGCGCGTCCAGCGAGCGCTCCTGGCCCTCGCCGGGGTCGGCCCACCAGGGCCAGTCGCCGGGGCTGCCGGCGAAGCCCGACTGGAGGAGGAAATCGCCCAGCTGGTCGAGCAGCGCCTGGAGATTGACGGCGTCGGCGAGGCCGGGGACGAATTTGCTGTAGGTCGTGAAGCGCATGTCGCGACACCGTCAACAGTCAACGGTCAACAGTCAACCGGAACCACCCTTCCAAGATAACCTCCGCCGAGGTCGGGGACCCGGCGACCCAACCTGTTGACCGTTCACTGTTGACTGTTGACGCGGTTATGATGTGCACATGCCCGCCAGCGGCGCCTCCTTCGGCGCCCTCCGCCACCGGAACTTCCGCCTCTTCATCTTCGGGCAATTCGTTTCCCTCTGCGGCTCCTGGATGCAGCTGGTGGCCCTCGGGTGGCTCGCGCTGGTGCTCTCCAATTCCGCCTTCAAGGTGGGTCTGGTCACCGCCCTGGGCGCGCTCCCGGTGCTCCTGTTCACGCTCTACGGCGGGGTGATCGCGGACCGGGTGAACCGGCGGCGCGCGTTGATCCTCCTCGAATCGCTCCTCCTGGCGGAGGCCCTGGCGCTCGGTTTCCTCAGCGCGCTCCACCTGATCAGCATGCCGCTGGTCTACGGGCTCGCGTTTCTGGGCGGGCTGGTGAGCGCCTTCGAGATCCCGATCCGGCAGTCGTTCCAGGTGGAGCTGGTCGGCAAGGCCGACCTGATGAACGCCATCGCGCTCAATTCCTCGGCGTTCAACCTGTCGCGCGTGGTGGGGCCCGCGATCGCCGGGACGCTCATCGCGACGGCGGGGTCGGCGGCCTGCTTCTTTCTCAATGCCGCGAGCTTTCTCGCGGTGCTGATCGGACTGGTGATGATTCGTCCGGACCCGGCCTTCGCCGCGGCGCAAAGGGAGCGCCACGCGGGCCTTCGGGAAGGCGTCGCCCACGTCTTCGGCAATCGGTGGCCCCGCGCCCTGGTGAGCCTCAGCGCCGTGCTGAGCGTGTTCGGCGCCTCGTTCATCGCGATCCTCCCGGTGTACGCCCGGGACGTCCTGCACACCGGCGCGGGGGGCTACGGCGCGGTCCTCTCGGCGGTCGGGGTCGGAGCTGCGACGGGCGCGCTGTCGATTGCGGCCGTGGGCCACCGGTTCCGCCGCGAGCCCACCGCCCTGCTCGCGGGCGTCGTCCTCGGCGCGGCGCTGATCACGTTCGGCCTCCTCCACCATCTCGGCGTGGCGCTGGGGCTCGCGGTGGTGGCCGGGCTCGCCATGGCGCTCAACTCGATCATGACCAACACGCTGCTGCAGACCGAGGCGCCCGATCATCTGCGGGGCCAGGTGATGGGCTTCTACTCGTTCATCGTCGTGGGCATGGCCCCGTTCGGCTCGCTGCAGGCCGGCTGGATCTCGGAACGGGTAGGGACGCCGGCGGCGGTGCTGCTGGGAGGGTCGGTGTGCCTGATGGCGGCGGGGTGGACCGCGTGGCGGATGCTGAGGACGCAGAGACGCAACGACGCAATGACGCAAGGGGACGGAACGACGGAAGGACGGAAGGATGAAACGTCACAGGAATCCGGGGCGGTTCCCGTTGACCGTTGACTGTTGACGCAGTTTCTCCGAGGAGGCCCATGATCATCACCATCACGCGGCAATTCGGCGCCGGCGGCTCCGAGGTCGCCCGCCGGGTCGCCGGCGCGCTCGGCTGGCGGGTGGTGGACAACGAGCTGATCGACCGGGTCGCCGCGCGGGCGGGGCTCCCGCCCGAGGAGGTCGCGCGAATGGAGGAGCGGGCGCCGGGATTCGTCGAGCGGCTGGCGCGTGCCCTGACCCGCTCGGCGCCGGAGCTGTTTTCCCGGCCGGCGGAGAAAGTGCCCGAGCCGGAGGAGGCGACCCTGGTGCGGGTGACCGAGACGGTGGTCGCGGAGATCGCCGCGGAGGGCCGGGTGGTGATGGTGGGCCGCGCCGCCGCCGCTCTGCTGAGCGGCGAGCACGACGCGCTGCACGTCAAGCTGGTCGCCTCGCCGGCCTTCCGCCTGAGCATCGCGGTCGAGCGGCTCGGCACGGCGCCCCGCGAGGCGGAGCGGGTGCTGCAGGAAACCGATGCGGCGCGCTCCCGCTATCTCCGTCAGCACTACGGCCGCGACTGGAACGACCCGGCCGGCTACGATGTGGTGCTCAACACCGGGCGGCTCGGCTTCGACGCTGCCACCGCGCTGATCGTGGCCTGCGCCCGCCAGCGCTGGCCGGGCGCCAGGTGACCGGCTAGGGCCCCTCGCGGCGCTCGCCGCCCTTCTTGGCTCGCACCGCGGTCCACCCGTATTCCTCGTTCCGGCTGATCCGTTTCTGAGCCGCCAGGGCTTCCAGCACCAGCTCGCAGGCGGCCACCTCGGCGGGGGGGTCCTTGGCCGCGGCGAAGCCGAGGTCATGCACCAGCGGCAGCAGCTCGGGGACCAGCGCGAAGGCCTTCGCGGCCACCGCCGCGCGCTCGTCGGCGCCGAGCTTGAGCGCGGAGCCCTGGTCGAACCACGCCACGATCCGGTCCAGCCGCTCGTCCTCCTCGTCGCCCAGGCGATCGAAGAAGGTGTGGAGCGCGGCGCGGCGGATCAGCTCCTTCGCGATCGTCTCCGACCCCTGCAGCTCGCCCTCGTACTCCAGCTCCAGCTTGCCGGTGATCGAGGGGAGCGCCGCGTAGACGTCGCTGATCCGCGGCACCGCCTCGCGCTCGCCGTGGGCGATCGCCCGCCGCTCCGCGCTCGAAACCACGTGCTCCAGCACGCTGATCGGCAGCCGCTGGCTCACTCCCGAGCGGCGGTCCACCCGCTTGTCGCCCCGGGCCTCGAACGCGACCCGCTCCACCACCTCCCGCACCAGGTCGGGGATCCGGGCCTTCGGCGCCTCGCCGTCGCGCGCCGTCCACGCCTCCTGGCAGGTGATCGCGATGCCGAGCTCGACGGCGCGGGGATAGTGGGTGATGATCTCCGAGCCGATCCGGTCCTTGAGCGGCGTGATGATCTTCCCGCGCGCGGTGTAGTCCTCCGGATTGGCGGTGAAGCAGAGCAGCACGTCGAGTGGGAGCCGCACCGGGTAGCCCTTCAGCTGGACGTCGCCCTCCTGCATGATGTTGAAGAGGCCCACCTGGATCTTGCCCGCGAGGTCGGGCAGCTCGTTGATGGCGAAGATCCCGCGATTGGCGCGGGGGAGAAGGCCGAAGTGCATGGTGAGCTCGTCGGAGAGCACGTGGCCCCCGCGCGCGGCCCGGATGGGGTCGAGATCCCCGATGAGATCCGCGATGGTGACGTCGGGCGTCGCGAGCTTCTCGACGTAGCGGTCGTTCCGGTGCACCCAGGCGATCGGCGTCTCCTCGCCCTCCGCCTGGAGCCGCTCGCGGGTGAACTTGCTGATCGGCGCGAACGGATCGTCGTTGACCTCGCTCCCGGCGACGATCGGCAGCCATTCGTCGAGAAAGCGCGTCAGGCCGCGCAGGATCCGGCTCTTGGCCTGGCCGCGCAGGCCGAGGAGGATGATGTCGTGCCGCGCCAGCAGCGCGTTGGTGAGCTGCGGCAGCACGGTGTCGTCGTAGCCGTGAATGCCCGGAAAGAGCTCCTCTCCCGTGGCGAGCGCGGCGAGGAGATTGGTCCGCACCTCATCGCGCACCGAGCGGCCGCGCAGGGGCGGCTCGCCCCACGGACTCTTCCGGAGCGCGCGAAGGGTGGTCGGGAGGTCGCAGGGGGATTCCTGGAAACTCATCGCTCGGTCATGGCCTAGTGTGAATCACCCCGGCGGGGCGGCTCGGTGCGGATCGAATCTCCGGCCTCGCGGACCACCACCTCTCCCTGGTGACGCCGAAGCGGCGTAAGTCTTTGCCACTGTTGACAAGCAGTGCATCCCGGGTATCTTTGCCGGCTGATATTGATGGGCATCCGTCGAGGCGCGCGATGCCGGGCCTCCATTCTCAACGTACCAAGCACACGCAAGGAGCACCAATGTCGAGGTATCTGGTGGTTGCCGCCGTGCTCGCCCTGGCAGCCTGCGGCGAGAAAAAGGCCGAGACTCCGGCCGCCGACAGCGCAGCCATGGCCGCCCCCGCGCCCGCTGCGGCGGCACCGGCCGACACGACGAAGATGGCCGACACGACCAAGGTGGCCGGCGACACCGCCAAGAAGAACTAGGGCAGCGCCACGCACCACTCCGCGGGCCCCGGAACGTCGACCGGGGCCCGTTGGCCGTTCAGAACCCCGTCTCCGCCGCATCGAACGGAAGGGAAACTACCCGCCCGGTCCGTCCGCCCGCCGAGACGGAGACGCCCTCCGGTACCTCGCGGCGCACCGTCGCGAGCGCGAGCACCCGGTCATCCAGCGCCAGCGTCGTCCGGACTGTCCCGACCTCCTTTCCCCCGGCCAGGAGCCGGCGCTCTCCCGCCGCCGGTGCCTCGCGCCCCTCGAAGACCAGCCCGCGCAAGCTGCGGTTGACGTGGCCGCGGAAATGCACCCGCGCTACCGTCTCCTGACCGGTGTAGCATCCCTTGACGTAAGACACGCCCCCGATCTCGTCGAAGCGGACCTCCTGAGGCAGCGTCTTCTCGTCGATCTCGCGCCCCAGCGTGGGCCATCCCGCGAGGAGCCGCGTTGCGGCGAGGTCAGCTTCGGTGCCGGGGTGGCCGCCCACCTGCTCGAGCTGGACGAGCGAGGCGTCCACTTCAGCCTCGGGGCCCACCAGGAGCATGGTGAAGGGCGCGGCGGCCGTCCCGCTCGCGATCAGCGGCGCCTCCTCCGTGGGCCCTGCGATGGCCCGGCCCGGGCCGGGCGCCGGCCTGCCGGTGGCGCGGGCGAGCCGCTCCGGCGCGGTGGCCCCCAAGAGCCAGGCCGCGCGCCCTCGGGCGGTGAGATCGGTGACCCGTGCGAGCCGTGGGGGCAGCGTGCGCGCGAGCTGGTCGGCGACCAGGTGGTGCGCCGCGGCACCGGTGAGGAGCGTGTATCGTCCGCCCACGGACGCCACCCAGAGATCCGCCACGATCATGCCCTTGGGGGTAAGGAGCGCGCCGAACGACAGGCTTCCGTCGCCCGCCGAGACGAGATCGCTGGTCAGGAGTCCCTGGAGGCAATCGAGCGCGCCGGGTCCTTCAATCCGGAAGAGCGCCGGAGCGTCGCACACCATCACCGCGCCGCGCCGAAGGCAGGAAAGCCGGGAGGAAGGAAGGACGAAGTCCAACTGCATGGTGGGAAGGTAACCGGATCAGAGACGCAAGGACGCTGGGACGCAAAGGCGGACCGGCGGACCGGCTTACGGGCGGACCGGCGGACAGGCGGACGGACAGAAGCAGCCGTCAGGGCAAGGCAATTACCGTTGACCGCTGACCGTTGACGCTTTTCAGCCGTTGACGCAGCTCACCCGTAGACCCCCGCCTTCGAGTAGGACCAGTCCAGTACCTCCACCGGGTGCGCAACGCCGATGGGGAGCCGGGCCGCCCGGAGCCCGGCGCCGATCTGCATGAGGCAACCCGGGTTGCCGGTGACCACCAGGGTGGGGCGAGGGCTCGCCGCGGCGATGGAGCGGAGCTTGTCCGTGAGCACCGCACGCGACATCGCCGGGTTGAGGAGGCTGAAGATCCCGGCGCTGCCGCAGCAACGCTCGGAGCCGGGAAGCCGGCGCACCCGGAGCCCGGGGACCGCGCCAAGCATGGCGAGCGGCGCGTCGCGAACGCCCTGGGCGTGCTCCAGGTGGCACGGCGCATCGTAGGCGATCTCGAGCGGGAGCGCGCCGCCTGCCCGAGGGCCCACGGCGGCCAGCAGCTCCGAGACGTCGCGCACCTGGTCGGCGAGCTCCCGCATCGGCGGCCCGGCGCCGAAATGCGCCGCGTCCTTGAGGATCGCACCGCATCCCGCGCTGTCCACCACGACGTGGTCGGCCCGCCCGGCGAACGCCAGCGCGTTGGCGCGGAGGAGCGCGAGCGCCGCCGGCCGGTCGCCGGCGTGTTCGTGGAGCGCCCCGCAGCAGCCCTGCCCGGCCACTTCGACGACCCGGTAGCCGTTGGCTTCGAGCGTGCGCCGGGTGGCGACGTGCACGTGCCCGAAGAGCGCATCCATCACGCAGCCGCGGAAGACGGCGACCGTAGGCCGGACGGAAGGACGAAAAGACGGAAGGTGATCTGGAGTTGCCGATCCGGGGGCTGATCTCCCTTCCGTCTTTCCGTCCTTCCGTCTTTCCGTCCTTCCGTCCTTCCGTCTCCCACTCGCCGCCAGCATCCCCATCGCGAACCCCAGCCGGCCGCCTCCCGCGAAGGCGCTCGGCACCCCGGTCCCGCGGACCAGGCGGGCCGCCGCGAGGATCGGCCGCCAGAGGCTCTTCCTCCGGAACACGCCGAGCACGGCACGCGCCCGCGCCGAGAGGCCGTTCGCCGCAGTGAGCCGCTCGCGCGCCGCTTCCAATCCGCGGCCGTAACCGACACCCGCGGGGCAGACCGGCTCGCAGCCGCGGCAACCCAGACAGGCGTCGAGATGCTCGCGCACGGCGGGGTCGTCGGCGGGGAGCTCCCCGCGCTCGAGCGCGCGCATCAGGAGGATGCGGCCCCGCGGGGAGTCGCTTTCGTCGCCCGTGGCGAGGTAGGTGGGGCAGGCGGGCAGGCAGAAGCCGCAGTGCACGCAGGGATCGAGCGCTTCGAATCCGCCCCTATCCATGCTCGGTTCCTTCCAGCGCCACCGCGAAGGTCGGATCGGGATCGAAGCTGCTCCGGAGCTTCGCCACCAGCCGGCCGACCCCTTCGCGGTAGGCCCCGAAATGGCCGAAGGCATGCCGGAGCGGCCAGGGCGCCCGCTCCAGGGTGAGCGGGATCTCCCGCTCCGCCGCGACGCGCCGGAGGGTCCGGAGCGCCTCGAGCGATGCGGTGCCGCTCCAGCGGAGGAGCCCTCGCCCCGGCCCCGCGGACACCAGTCGGGTATCGAGCCGCTCGGCGAGCAGGTCGATCATCTCGTCGAGTCCGTCGGGGAACACGCCGAGGCGAAAGGTGAGCTCGCCGCTCTCTGGTCCGCGGGCCGCCGCGCTCCAGAAGGCGCCGGCGGCGCCGGGCGGGAGCGCCGTCCACGCGACCTCGGCCGATTCGGTGGTGCGCTCCACTTCCGCGGCCACCGCGGCCCCGGTCCCCGCGATCTCGAGCGCGAGCACCCACTCGGGCAACTCCGCGAGCGCGGGCGAGAGGAGCTCGAGCGCCGCCGCGGCCACCCCCTTTTCCATCAGCGTCCGGGCCTGGTGGCTGAGCAGGTCGCGTTCGCCCCGGGCCAGGAGGGTGACCCGCTCGGCCGGCCGGGCGCGGAGCCGGAGATGGAGCTGGGTGATGACGCCGAAGGCGCCGAACCCTCCGACCTGCAGCTTGGTGAGATCATAACCCGCGACGTTCTTCACTACGCTCCCGCCGGCCTTGATCGCCCGCCCGTCGCCGGTGACGATGCTGCCGCCCAGGATGTGGTCGCGCACCCCGCCGAAGCCGTGGCGGAGCGGTCCCGCCGTGCCGGTGGCCACGGCCGAGCCGAGCGAGCGCTCGGGCCGGCCGGGCGGATCCAGCGCGAGCCACGCACCCCGCGCGTCGAGCTCCCGCTGGAGGAGCGCGAGCGGCACCCCCGCCTCGACCGTGGCGACGAGATCCGCCGGCGCGATGTCCACGATCCGGGCCAGGCCCCTGGTGCTGAGCGCCAGGTCGGCGGGGGCGTCGCCCGGCATCCAGGTGCCCTGGCCCTCGACCCGCACCCGCCATCCCTGCTCGTGCGCCAGGCCGCATACCAGCGCGATGCCGTCGGAGGAGTCGGGCGTCGCCCGCGGCTGCCCGTTCGCCGCCAGCTCGACAGCCGCCTCGCCGAGCGCGTGGCGCAGCCGCATCAGGATGGCGTCGCTCACCGCGCGGCTGCCCCGGGCGACGGGACCGAGGCGGCCGGAGCGGGCGCCGCACCGAGCCGCCCCCACTCGCGGCAGTAGTGCATCGGAATCACCTTGCCCGGATTGGCGCGCTGGTCCGGGTCGAAGGCGCGGCGCACGCCGCACATCGCGGCCAGACTCGGGTCGTCGAAGATGAGCGGCATGTAGTCCAGCTTGTCGGAGCCGACGCCGTGCTCCCCGGTGATCGAGCCGCCGGCCTCGACGCAGACGGCCATGATCTCCCGGCTGGCCCGACGCACCCGCTCGGCGAGATCCGGGTCGCGGCCGTCGTAGCAGATGTTGGGGTGCAGGTTGCCGTCCCCGGCGTGGAAGACGTTGGCCACGGTGATCCGGTGGGCCCGGGCGATGCCCTCGATCCGCTCGAGAATCTCGGGGAGCGCCGAGCGGGGCACCACCGCATCCTGCACCACGAGATCGGGCGCGATCCGGCCCATCGCGCCGAACGCCTTCTTGCGGCCCTGCCAGAGCCGGGCCCGCTCCTCGGCGCTGGAAGCGGCGCGCACGCCGCGGGCCCCCGCACCACGCAAGAGCCCCTCGACCGCGGCGCTCTCGCCCGCCACCGCCGCCGTCCCGCCGTCGAGCTCGACCAGCAGAATCGCCCCCGCGTCCACCGGGTAGCCCGCGGCATAGATCGAGGCCTCCACCGCCCGGATGCAGGCCTGGTCCATCATCTCCAGCGCGGCCGGAACGATCCCGGCGGCGATAACGGCGCTCACCGCCTCGCTCGCGGCGCGAACGGTTGGAAAGTCGGCCAGCAGGGTGCGGATCGCGGCCGGCAACGGCGTGAGGCGGAGGGTGATCTCGAGCGCGATCCCGAACATCCCCTCGCTTCCGACGAAGAGGCCCACGAGGTCCGGTCCCCACGCCTCGCCCTGCGGGCTTCCCAGGCGGGCGAGGGTGCCGTCGGGCAGCAGGACCAGAAGTGACACGACGTGATTCGTGGTGACTCCGTACTTGAGACAGTGGGGGCCGCCGGCGTTTTCGGCGACGTTGCCGCCCAGCGTGCAGGCGGATTGGCTCGAGGGATCGGGTGCGTAGAACAGCCCGTGCGGAAGGGCAGCCTCCGAGAGCTGGGCGTTCACCACCCCCGGCTCCACCACCGCGCGCCGCCGCGCCGGGTCGAGAGCCAGGATCCGGTTGAGCCGGGTGAGCACGACGAGGACGCTGTCTTCCTGGGCGAGCGCGCCGCCGGAGAGCCCGGTGCCGGCCCCCCGGGCGACCCACGGGGCCGCCGCGGCGTGGAGTGCCTGGACCACCGCGATCACCTCGGCCTGGGTTCCGGGGAGCACCACCAGGCGGGGCCGCGCGGCGTGGGTCGGGAGGCCGTCCGCCTCGAAGGTGCGCAGCTCGGCGGGCCGCCGGCGCAGCCCGCGCACCCCCACGATGCCAGCGAGGAGCTCGGCGAGCCGCGCGCTCAAGCGATGCTCCCCCGCCCGTTGCGCCGTGCCCGCGCGTGCACCCCGGCCCGCGCCTCCGCCTCGGCGACGAGCCCCGGCAGCGCCTGGAGCAGCCGGGTCACCCGCTCCGTCGCGGAGCGGATCTCCAGGAAGCGCTGGCGGGCCTGGAACTCCCACTCGAGGGGAGCGGCCGCCTCGAAGGAGAGTTCGGCGTAGTCCTCTGGAAGCCGGATCTCCAGCTCCTGATCGTTGAGCGCATGGATGGCGCGCGCGTACCGCTCCCCCAGGGCGCGGAGCCGCGCGATCTCGTCGGCGGTGGGGACCTGGACGTCCGGAGCGTCCTCCACCCACTCGACCAGCCCCTGGTGATAGGGCGTGCCCGCGGCGGCGGGCTCGAGGAAGCTGAAGCGCCGCTCACCGCTCACCACGATGTTGGAGCGTCCGTCCCCCAGTGGCTGCACCGCGCGTACCAGCGCCACGCATCCCACCGTGCCCGGCGCCGGCAACCCGCCGCTCTCACCCGGCGGCAGGAGCCCGAACCGGTGGTCGCCCAGCGCCACGTCGGCCAGGAGCTGGCGATAGCGGGGCTCGAAGATGTGGAGCGGGAGGAGGGCGCCGGGAAAGAGGACCAGCTTGAGCGGGAAGAGCGGGAGCCGGGGCATGTCAGGGAGCTGGGGAGCTTGGGGGCTAGGGGCTAGGGAACAACCTAGCACCCTCGCTCCCTAGTTCCCTAGTTCCCTAGCTCCCCAGCTCCCTGGCTCCCTGGCTCCCTCCCCTACGCCGCCGCCGACGGGGAATTGCGGAGGTGCTTGACTTCCGGCGCGTTGCGGAGCTTTTCGAACGCGCGCTCGCGGATCTGCCGCACCCGCTCGCGGGTCACCCCGAGCATCGCGCCGATGCCCTCGAGGGTGAGCGCCTCGCTCCCCTCCTCGAGCCCGTAGTAGAGTGCCAGGATGCGCTGCTCGCGGGGCGTGAGGTAGCGGTGGAAGAGCGCCGCGAGGAACTCCTTTCGGAGCCCCGCATCCACCAGGTCCTCGATGTCGCCGTTGGTGTTGCCGGCCACCCGCTCGCCGAAGCTGGCGGAGCCCGAGTCGTGCCGCTCCACCGGAGCATCGAGCGACACCTCGATCGTCGAGACCAGCCGGGCCTGGCGGATGGTCTCGACCGCCTCGTCGAGCACCTGCGCGGTTTCCGCGTCGGTCGGCGAGCGGCCCAGCTCCTGGGAGAGCAGGCTCTCGACCTTGGCCATCTTCATGAGGGCCGCGTTCTGGTTGAGCGGGATGCGCACCGTGCGGGTCTGCTCGGCGAGGGCCTTGAGCACGCATTGGCGCACCCACCAGACGGCGTAGCTGATGAACTTGACCCCGTGGGCCGGATCGAACTTGCGCACCGCCTTGAGCAGCCCCTCGTTGCCGATCGCGACCAGCTCCGAAAGATCGAGGCCGTGGCCCTGAAACCGCTTCACATAGGAGATCACGAAGCGGAGGTTGGCGGTGACCAGCCGGTCAATCGCGGCCTGCTCGCCCTTGCGGGCGCGCCGGGCCAGGCGGATCTCTTCCTTGGGGTCCGCGATCATCGGCAGCTTGCGGATGTCGAGCAGGTACTGGTCGAACGAGTTGTTGGGAGCGGCCCGGTTGAGGGCCCGCGGGGGAGCGGCTCGTTGGCGGACGCGGGGCATGCCACCTCTCACGGGATGAGACCGCGGTTAGGCAACTCTCGGCGAAGGCACCCGCGCAGCGCGAGTCGAATTGGGCTGGGGAACGACGAACCACCGAAGGGAAAGTAACGAACGTTTTTTTGACTGTCAATAGACTGCACAACTTCCACATCACAAATCGTTCCAGCATAAGCGGTTCCGTATTTCCTCAACTTTGTCCCCATCCGGGCTTTCAACGCCGGTGTGGCAAAGCCTCATAACATCATATATCGCAGACGATTGATTGGTTCAGCGCCGGCTGCGTCTGGTGGAAAACATCAGAAGAGCGTGGCCGAGGTGCGCGCGGTGGAAAGCACGGTTCGCATGACGTCACGGGAGACCGGCACTGTCCAGTTGCTGTCCGCGCCAGCCATTGCCCCGATCCGGATCGGAAGGGCGAGGCGCAAGGTGGTGCGGCGCACCTTCTTGTCGTGGCCCATCGCTTCGAGGAGCGCGTCGTCATTCCAGTTGGCGTCGGGCAGGGTGGGCCGCCCCAGCCGCTCGAGAGCGCGCCGTATGGTGGGCGCGAGCGCGCGTTCGGCGAGCCCCAGACGATGGGAGAGGAGCGCCTCCACCACCAGGCCGATCGCCACCGCGTCGCCGTGGGGCATGGTGTAGTCGGTGATCAGCTCGATGGCGTGGCCCACGGTGTGGCCGGCGTTGAGAATGGCGCGCCGCCCCCGCTCCCGCTCGTCCTCGCTCACGACCGAAGCTTTGATCCGGACGCTCCGGGCGACCAGCTCGGCGAGCAGAGCGGCGTCCCGGGCCAGCAGGGCGGGGGCGTGCTCCCCGATCCAGGCGAAATACGCCGCGTCGGCCACCAGGCCGTGCTTGAGCGCCTCGACCAGGCCCGCCCCCAGGTGCTCGGCGTGGAGGGTGCGGAGCACCGCCGGGTCCGCGAGGACCGCGACCGGGGGGTGAAAGGCGCCCACCAGGTTCTTCCCCTGGCCGGTGTTGACGCCGGTCTTGCCGCCCACCGATGCGTCCACCATCGCGAGCAGCGAGGTGGGCACCTGGAGCCAGGGAACCCCGCGGAGGAAGGTGGCGGCGACGAAGCCGGCGAGATCGCCCACCACGCCGCCGCCCACCGCCACCACCGCCGAGTCCCGCCCGTAGCCCAGCTCGAGCATCCGGTCGGTGAGCGCGCTCCAGCGGGCCCGCGTCTTGGAGCCCTCGCCGGGTGCGACGACGAGCGTGGGGGTGTCAATGCCGTGCGGCACGGCCCGCCCCACCGTGCGGTCGGTGATGACCGCGAGCCGGCGCCCGGGCAGCAGCTCGGCCGCGAGCGCGGGGAGCCGCGCGGTGAGGCCCGGCTCCACGAAGACGGGATACCCGGGATCGGCGGGGGCGCGGGTTACGGTGACGACGGGCTCCACGGCTACCAGGTCACTTCGCCCCGTCCCGCGCGGTGGTTGGCGAGGCGGGCGAGGGTGAAGAGGTAGTCGGAGAGCCGGTTGAGGTAGACGAGGAAGAGCTCCGGCACCTCCGCTTCGTGCGCCAGCCGGACGGTGCTTCGCTCGGCGCGGCGGCAGATCGTGCGCGCGAGATGCAGCGCCGCCGCCTTCGCGGTCCCCGCGGGGAGCACGAACGCGCGGAGCGGAGGCAGTTCCTCCTCTGCGGCATCCATCGCGCGCTCGAACCCGGTCACCCGATCCAGGGAGAGCTCCGCCTTCTCCAGTGCGGCGCGAACCTTGGTCGGGTCGGGGGTCGCCAGGTGGCCACCCAGCGCGAACAGATCGCGCTGGATCGCCTCGAGCTCGGCGTCGAACAGCTCCGCGGGCGCTGTGCTCCGCGCCGCGCCGATCGCCGAATTGAGCTCGTCCACGTCGCCGTACGCGCTCACCCGGTGATGGTCCTTCGCCACCCGGCCGCCGCCGAAGAGTCCGGTCTGGCCGGTGTCGCCGGTTTTGGTGTAGATGCGCATGGTGGGAGAAGATAGCGCCGGGCGGACAGGCGGACAGCCGGTCGGGCAGACCGATCCATCGTAGCGCACCGGTCGGCCATACCGTCAGTCAGTCCGCCAGTCAGTCAGTCCGTCAATGCGCCTGTCCGCCAGTCCGCCCGACCGCCTGTCCGCCTTTCTGTCCCTCTATATTCCCCAGGTGCCAAACACCTGCGACATCACCATCATCGGCGGCGGTCCCACCGGCCTCTTCGGCGCCTTCTACGCCGGGATGCGTGGCGCGACCTGCCGGATCATCGACGCCCTGCCCGCGCTGGGCGGCCAGCTCATGGCCCTCTACCCGGAAAAATTCATCTTCGACGTCGCCGGATTCCGCCAGGTGCTCGCCAAGGACCTGGTCAAGGAGATGGCGGAGCAGGCCCTGCAGTTCGACTGCGAGGTGCGGCTCGACGAGGTGGTAACCGGCCTCTCCCGGGTGGACGAGGCGGCCGGCATCGGCCACTTCGTGCTGGAGACCGAGCGGACGGCGTATTCCACCCGGACCATTCTCATCGCCGCGGGCGTCGGCGCCTTCGAGCCGCGGAAGCTGCCCGCCGACGGGGTCGAGCGGTGGGAGGGGAAGGGGCTCGAGTACAAGGTGCTCAATCCCCGCGCCTTCCTGGGCAAGCGGGTCCTCATCGTGGGCGGCGGCGATTCCGCCTTCGACTGGGTGGTGCACCTCGAGGGGATCGCCGAGTCCATCATGCTGATCCACCGCCGCGACGCTTTCCGGGCCCACATGGCGACGGTGCGCCAGGTGGAGCGGATGCAGCGGCAGGGCAAGTGCGCCGTGCGCACCTTCGCCGAGATCACGGCGATTCACGGGAACGAGCGGGTGGAGCGGGTCACCCTGCTCGACACCAGGACGAAAGCGGAGGAGACCTTCCCGATGGACGCGGTGATCCCGCAGCTGGGCTTCCACTCCGACCTGGGCGCGATCAGGGAGTGGGGGCTCGACACGGACAAGGCGGATATCAAGGTGGACCGGGTGATGCGCACCAACGTTCCGGGCATCTACGCCGCCGGGGACATCGCGAGCTACGAGGGGAAGCTCAAGTTGATTGCGACCGGCGTGGCCGAAGCGTGCACCGCGGTGAACAACGCGGTGCACTACATCGACCCCAAACGGAAGGTGAACCCCGGCCACAGCTCGGAGCTCAAGATCTTCGCGACGCAGCAACACGGATAGGGGACAGGGATTGGGGGTTGGGGGTTGGGGGTTGGGGGTTACGGGTTAGGGCCGCCCCTAACCCCTAACCCCTAACCCCTAACCCCTAACCCCTAACCCCTAACCCCTAACCCCCAACCCCTGACCCCTGACCCCCAACCCCTGACCCCTGACCCCTAGCCGGTCCCATGATCCGAGACCTGGGCGTCGAACCAGCGGTGCAGTGCCGTGATCAGCGCGGGATCGGTGGTCCGGTACCGGATCCCGCCCCCTGCCGGGAGCGGCGCGTACTCCACCTGGATGCGTGGCGCGGCGGCCCGGAGCTCGGCGAGCCCCGGCATCGCGTCGCCGTGAAGCGCCATCGGATCGGCGAAATCCCCCCGGGAAAACCTGGCCGCTTCTTCCTGCAGGTGCTCCCGGATCAGGCGAATCTGGATGGTGTCCCCCGGCGCGAGTGCGGTGACGGTCTGGCGGCCGCCGTCGGGGAGCTTCTCGAAGACGTGGTGGGTCTTCGAGAGATCGAACGGCATCACCGCGCCCCCCCGGGCGCGCACTTCCGCCCGCCGCTCGGGCGAGGCCCCCGGACTCGGCGCGCAGGCCGCGAGCTTCACGGCCACCACCAGGGCGCCGATCCGGCATCCATCGCCAATTGACCCGCGGCACCATTTGATCAATGCGTGCTCACCGTTGACCGTTCCCCGTTCCCCGCCCCTGCTCCCTGCCCCCTGCCCCCTGACCCCTATCTCCTCGCAATCTCCACCACCACGCTGTCCATCTGCGCCGTCATCGCGCCGCCCCGCAGATCGTGGTTGTTCGTCTGGATGGAGAAGATCCGGGTGCGGCCGTTGGGCAGCGTGACGTAGCCCGAGAGGGCGTTCACCCGGAAGATGGATCCAGTCTTGGCCTTGACCCGCCCCTCGACCGCGGTGCCTACCATCCGGTTCCGGAGGGTGCCGTAGCGACCGGCCACCGGCAGCGCCGCTTCCACCACCGGGAAATTGGGGTGGCGGCGAAGCCAGAGCAGCAGCTTCGCGAAGGCGAGCGGGCTCACCACATTGACGTGCGAGAGTCCCGAACCGTCGCGCAGGGAGAACTGGGTGGAGTCCACCCCCACCGAATCTATGAGGAAGCGCTGCTCCACCGCGGTTCCCGAGCGCCAGCTCCCCTCGCCCAGAATCCGACGGCCCACCTGCTTGAGCAGCATCTCCGCGAAGAGGTTCTGGCTCGGGCCCAGGATGGGGACCAGCCACTCCCGGAACGGCCGCGACCGCGTCTCGGCCAGCGGCGGGCTCCGGCGCGCGGCCGCGTAGCGCATGGAATCGGTGGTGGACTCGGTGCCGCCCAGCACCGCGATTCCCGCGTCCGCCAGCGCAAGGCGGAGCGCGCTCGCGGCGTAGCGGTCGGGATCGGGGAGCGCGACGTAGCTGGTGCGGGTGGGTCCGCCGGCGGGGATCGTGGCCGAAGCCCAGAGCGAGAGCGGGCCCAGGCGGCCGACGTCGAGCCCGCCTTCCCCCGGTGCCACCTCCGCCACCGTCATGGTGCGGTTCTCAATGGTCAGGTCGCCAAGATCCGGCTCGAAGCCGATCCGGCCGGGCGCGCCCGCCTCGGGGCCCGGCCCCCAGCGCAGGTCGAGGCTGTTGTCGTTGAAGGCGAGCCCGGAGACCGGCGCCGCGTACCACCACACCAGGTCGTCCGCCTCCCAGGTGCCGTGCAGCAGAGCGGGCTCGAAGTAGCTCCCGTCGCCCACCACGGCGCCGGACACCGCGCGGATCCCGCTGGCCTTGAGCTGGGCGGCGAGCTCCTTGAGGCGCCGCGCCGGATCGGTCTCGCAGGCGCCGGGTCTGGTGCTGTCGGCGTCGAAGCAGCGCCGGCTCATCGTGGGATCGCCGCGGCCGTAGAGCACCAGGTCGCCGTGGAGGATCCCCGCCTCCACCGGGCCCGCGGCGAAGAGGCTGGTGGCCACGGTGGAGTCGAGCGGCAGCAGCGCCGTGGCCGCCGCAGTCACGACCAGCTTGGTGTTGCTGGCGGGCACGAAGAGGCGGGTGCCGTTCCGCTGGTAGAGCACCCTGCCCGTGGTGTCCATCACCACCACGCCCCAGTGATTCCGGTCGAATGGGGCGGCGTCGAGCAGCCGGTCGAGCCGTTTGGCGAGGGACTGGGCGGGGACGGAAGCCGGCGCAAGCGTGGCGAGGAGCACGGCGGCGAGGCAGCGGCGCATGGGATCCGGGGCGGCGGAGGAGGCGCGGCCGGAGCCGGCCGCGGTGGCGTCACGCGGTGAAAGACAAATAGATTCGTGGCGTGGCGTCAATCGAATCCGCGGGCTCCCCCGCCTCGCGCGGCCCGCTCTGCGCCCCGGCATTCCGGACCGCGCTCGCCCTGGCCGTGCTGGGGGCGGGGCTTCCCGGGGCGGGGGTTGCCCCGCTCGCCGGGCAGGCGGTCGAAGAGGGGGAGGGTCTGGTCGTCCGCCAGCTCCGCTTCAGCGGGAATCACGCGTTCGAGCCCGACCTCCTGGGGACCGCGATCGCCACCAGCAACTCCAGCTGGTTCGCCCGCTTCGCTCTGGTCCGCTGGCTCGGACTCGGGGAGAAGCGCCGGCTCAACGACCGGGAGTTCCGGCGCGACGTGGCGCGGCTCCGGCTCTTCTACCAGATCCACGGCTTCCTTGACGCGCGGGTGGACACCACGGTGATCCGGACCGAGCGCGACGTGTACATTACCTTCCAGGTCCAGGAAGGCCCGCCGGTGCTGGTACGCTCCCTCGAAGTGAAGGGGCTCGACTCGCTCGCCGGCAGGAGCCGGCTGGTGCGCGATCTGCCCCTGCGGGTCGGCCGGCCCTCCGACCGCATCCTCCTCCTCGCCACCGCGGACACCCTGGTGTCGAGGCTGCAGGACTACGGCTATCCCGAGGCGTCGGCGCTGCCCTTTCGAGAGGTGGATCGCGAGGCGCGTACCGCGGACATCTCCCTCGTGGTCGACCCGGGCATGCCCGCGGCGATTGCCGAGATCCACGTGGAAGGGACCAGCGCGGTGGATTCGGTCTTCGTGCGCTCGCTCCTCGCCACCGCCTCCGGGCGCCGCTTCAGCGCCCGCGACCTCTCCGAGAGTCAGCGCAACCTCTACCGGTCCGAGCTCTTTCGCTACGCCGCGGTCACCCTGGACACCGCCCACTACCGCCCCAAGTCGGGGTTCGTGCCGCTCACCATTCAGGTCACCGAGGGCCCGCTGCACCGGGCCCGCGCCTCGCTGGGCTACGGCACCTACGACTGTTTCCGGATGGGCGCGGGGTGGGCGGCGCGCAACGCGCTCGGCCACGGGCAGATCTTCGATGCCTCGGGCCAGATCTCCAAGCTGGGCGTGGGCACTCCATTCGGGCCGGGCCTGGAGAAGACGGCGCTCTGCTCCGCCCTGGCGGACGATTCGGTCGGCTCGGCCCAGGTCAACTACAACGTCACCGGGTCGTTCCGGCGGCCGGCCTTCATCTCCCCCGCCAACGTGCTCACCTTCGCGCTCTTCTCCGAGCGACGGGGCGAGTACGCGGTCTATCTGCGCGACGACGTGGGCGGGAGCATCACCCTTACCCGCGAGACCGCGAGCCGGATCCCGGTGTCACTCACCTACCGGCTCTCCTACGGCGGCACCAAGGCGAAAGCGGTGTCATTCTGCGCCTTCTTCAACGCCTGCATCGAAACCGACGTGCGCCAGCTGGGGGAGCGCCGCATGATCGCCACCCTGGCGCTCGGGGTGCAGCGGACCCGGGTGAACAACCCGCTCGATCCGGAGCGGGGCTCGGCCCTCTCCTTCGAGACCACCCACAGCTCGAAAGTGATCGGGTCGTCGGAGTTCGCCCAGTTCACCCGGCTGGTGGGCGATGCGGCCTGGTACCTGCCGGCGGGCGGGGCGGTCATCGGCCTCCACGCCCGCGGGGGCCTCGTCATCTCGCCCCGGCTCTCCCTCGGGAGCGGAGCCGTAAACTTCGTGCCCCCCGAGCAGCGCTTTTACGCCGGTGGGCCCAACGATGTGCGCGGATACAACCGGAACCAGCTCGGGCCGCTGGTCTACGTGGTGCAGGATTCGGCGCTCCGGGGCGACACGATCCCCGAGGACTTGGTGCGGGTCGCGGCGACCGGCGGGAACACCCTCCTGGTGGCCAACGCGGAAGTCCGGGTGCCGGCGCCGGTGCTAACCGACCGGCTCCGCCTCGCCGCCTTCGTGGACGCCGGGTCGGTCTGGGAACGGGGGACGGAGGGGGCCGGCCCGTCGCTCCGGATCACACCGGGCGTGGGCGTTCGCTTCCTGACACTGCTGGGCCCCGCGCGGTTGGACGTGGCCTACAATCCGAGTCGGCTTCCTGGCGGGCGGCTGTACAAGGTGAGCACCGGGGGCGATCTGGTGCCGCTGCTGGACTTCTACCGGCGGCCGACCAAGACCGGCCGCGGTCTGGTCTTCCAGCTCTCCGTGGGCCAGGCGTTCTGATGCGCCGCCGCGCCGCGCGGGCCGTCTTCGTCCTCCTGGTCGGCACCCTGGCCACCGCGCTCGGCGTGGGCACGGCGCTGCTCTATTCCCCCGCCGGGAGGGGCCTGCTGGCTCGGCTGCTCACCGACCAGGCCCCCCGACTGGTGCGCGGAACGCTCCAGATCGGCCGGGTTTCGGGCCGTTGGGTGGATGGCTTCACCCTCAGGGACGTGGTCATTCGCGATACCGCGGGCGTGTTGCTCGCGCGGCTGGAGCGCGTGGATGTCGGATACCGGTTGGTCAACCTCCTCGCCGGCCGGTTGGTCCTGAGCCGGGCCAGGCTGGTCCGACCCGAGGTGCAGATCATCAAGCACCGCACCGGCCGGCTCAACTACGAGGAGATCTTCCGCCTGAACGAGGGCAAGGGCGGAGGGGGGGGGATCACGCCGCTGATCGAGCTGCACGAGGTACGGGTGGACAGCGGGCATGTGACCATCCGGGTACCGTGGAATCCGGACGGGCGGCTCCGCACCGAGCGGCAGCTGGATTCCGCCCTCGCGGCGGAGCGGGTCAAGCCGGGCCGACGGATCGAGTCCGGCGCCGAGGGGCTCACCAATGTTCGCACCATTGACGGCCTCCAGGCGAGCTTCCCCGAGCTGCGCCTGGCCACACCCGATCATCAGCCGGTGCAGCTCCGGATCGAGCGCCTGGCGGCGCGCTTGAGCGACCCGCTGCTGGATATCCGGGAGCTCCGGGGCGAGATGCACACCAAGGACGACAGCCTGGTGTTCGATCTCGAGCACGCCGTCCTGCCCGGAACGGCGGGGCGGGTTGCCGGCCGCCTCGACTGGCCCCGGGACACTCTGCTGTACCGGTTTTCCTTCGATGCCTCCCGCCTCGCTCTGGCAGACCTCCGCTTCGTGTCTCCCTTCTTCCCCGATTTCACCGGCAAGGCCAGGCTCCGGGCGAGGTCGCTGAGCGGCACGCGGACCGAGTGGGACATTCGCGACCTCACGGCCGGCGACTCGGGGAGCCGCGTTACGGGGCACCTGGTGGCGATCACCGACGCCCACCGCGGGCTGGGGTTCCGCAACCTCGACCTCGAGCTCGCGAACTTCGACCTCGACGTGGTCCGCCCGTACCTCGACTCGCTCCCGTTTCACGGCCGGTTGAGCGGCCATCTCGCCGCGGACGGCTTCTTCGCCGGGATGACGGTCTCGCTCGACTGGCTCTTCGAGGATTCCGCGGTCCCGGGCGGCGCCGAAAACCGGATCGCGCTCGACGGCGGGCTCCGGCTGGGCGGGGAAGCCGGAATCTTCTTCGATGCGGCGCGGCTGTCCCGGGCGGAGCTCGATCTCCGGACCGTGCGGCTGGTCGCGCCAGCGGTGGGCCTCGCGGGGCGTCTCGGCCTTGCCGGCTCCCTCACCGGGCCGTGGAAGAACGTGGTCTTCGAGGGGAGCGCCGAGCACCGGGATGGCGACCGACCGGCCAGCCGCCTGTCCGGCACCGCCCGGCTCGATACCCGCGGCGCGCTGCTCGGACTCGAAACCGACGTGACCCTCGACTCGCTCTCGTTCGACGGAATCCGTCCCAGCTTCCCGAGGCTCACCACGAAGGGCTCGCTCGGCGGGCGGGTCAGGCTGGCGGGAACGCTCGACCGCCTCGCGATTGACGCCCAGGTGGGCGGTGGGCTCGGCGGCGTGGAGGCCACCGGCCACGCCACGCTGCTGCCGCCCAGGTGGGGGGCTGACTCGCTCCGGCTCGGATTCTCCCGGCTCGACCTGGCCCAGCTGTCCGGGAGCGGTCCGGCGACCCGGCTGCAAGGCGTGCTGGTGGTGACCGGCAGTGCGGACTCCGCCAGGGCGCCGCGGGGCCGTCTCGACCTGACCCTGGGCCCGAGCCGGGTGCGGGAGGTCGGGCTCGATTCAGTCGCCGCCACACTCCATGCCGCCGACAGCCTGATCTCGCTCGACACCGCACGGGTGTACTGGGATGGCGGGCGCTTCGAAGCCGGCGGCGCGATCGGGTGGGCCCTGCCCAAGACCGGCCGGATGCAGCTCCACCTGGACGCCCGCAACCTCGCCGGCTTCGACTCCCTCGCCCGGCAGCTGATCGGCCTGAGCGCCGACACCGCCAGCGCCTACGCTCCGATGAGCGGCCGTGGCCGGGCCGATCTGGTGCTGGACGGTGCGCTCGGCGCGCTCCGCCTCTCCGGCAGCGCGGCGGTGGACTCGCTCCTCTGGCTCGGTTACCGGGCGAAGAATCTCGGCGCCCGGGTGGCCTGGGCCAGCGCCGATTCCGCGTTCGACGCCACCCTGTCCGCGGACTCGGTCCGGGTGGGCGAATTGCTCTTTACCGAGCTCGCCGGCCGGGCGGCGGGCCGCCGGGAGGCCTTCCGGTGGGTGGCCTCGGGTCGGGAGCCGGAGGTGCTCCGGCTCGGCGCGGGCGGACGGTACCAGGAGCGCCCGGAGGGGCGGATGCTCCACGCCGACAGCGTGAATCTCGATCTCCTGGGACGGCGCTGGATGTTGACCGAGCCGCTCGAGGCGCGAATCGGGGATTCGCTCATCGTGATCGACACCGTGCGCCTGGTGACCGGCGACGGTTCGGGCAGCGTCGAGCTGGCGGGCGCACTGCCGCGGACGGCGCCCGGCGATCTCACCGTCACCGCCCTGGGTATTCAATTGCAGGAGCTCTACGCTCTGGCCCAGCGCGATACGGCTGGGATCGCGGGCGCGGTGACTCTCGACGCGCGGCTGGGCGGAACGGCGGCCGAGCCGACGCTTCGCGGCACCGGAGCGCTCACCGGCGGCGGCTTCGGCGATTTCCAGGCCCCGCTCATCCGGGCGGCGTTCGACTACCGGCAGCGGCTGCTCCGCTCGAATCTCACCCTCTGGCGAACCGGTCAGCCGATCGTGCAGGTGGACGCGAGCCTCCCCCTGGATCTTTCCCTCACCCCGGTGGCGAGGCGGCAGCTTCCCGGGCCGGTTAGCCTCGTGGCGACGGGTGACAGCATCAACCTGGCCGTCGCCGAGGCGTTCACGCCCAACCTCCGCCTGGTCTCCGGCTTCATGAGCGTGGACGCACGGGTGGAGGGGACGTGGGAGACGCCTCGGCTGGCCGGTCGGGTCCGGATCGCCGGAGGCTCGGCCACCCTGCCCGGCCTGGGCGTGCGCTACGGGCCGATCGTGGGCACCCTCCGCCTCACGGGCGACTCGGTGGTGGCCGACTCGGTGCGGATCGGCGGCCAGACCGGGGACCTCACCGTGACGGGGTCGGTTCGGTTCGAACGGCTCACCAGCCCGGTGCTCGGGCTCAACCTGGCCGCCCGGGACTTCGAGCTCATAGACGTGCCGGATTACCTGCGGCTCCGCGCCCACGGCGCGGTGCGCCTCACCGGGCCGCTGGTACACCCGGTTCTCACCGGCCGGGCCCGGGTCGCGAACAGCGTCATCTATTTCGCCGACCTGGTGACCAAGGACATCGTGAATCTCGAGGATCCCGCCAACGCCGACCTGGTGGACACGCTGGCCCTGCGCAAGCTGGACCTGGGGGCGAACTTCCAGAGCCGGTTCCTCGACTCCCTCGCCATCCGCGACCTGGAGTTCACGGTCGGCGAGGCGGTCTGGCTCCGCTCCCACGAAGCCAACTTTCAGCTGGAGGGCCGGGTGCGGGTCAACAAGTCGCGGCGGGTGTACCGGATGGACGGCACACTCGACACGCCGCGGGGCACCTACGCCCTCCAGCTGGGCGGGGTGATCAACCGGACCTTCACCGTGGAGCGGGGCACGGTGCGCTACTTCGGCGACCTGAACGCCGAGCTCGACGTCCAGGCCCGGCACGTCGTCAAGACGCCCCAGGGGGCCGGCAGCGACATACCGGTGATCGCCCACATCACCGGGACCCTCGAGGTGCCCAAGCTCTCGCTCACCACCCCCCCCGACCGCCCGCCGATGGCGGAGCCGCAACTCATCTCGCTGCTCATGCTGGGCACGAGCGACGTCTCCACCGCCGCCCAGTTCGGTATCGGGCAGCAGCAGGCCCAGGCGGCCGTCGCGGTGGCGGCCATCGCGCTCTCAACCCAGCTGCAGCGCGTGATCGCCGAAAGCGGAGTGGCCGAAATGGTGGAGATCCGGCCGGGAGTCGGCACCAGCGGCCTGGTCGGCGGCGCGACCGGGACACCGACCCAGCTGGCGATCGGGCGCGCCCTCAGCAGCAAGGTTTTTCTCACCGCGAACGCCGGCTTCTGCTTCCAGCCGGGGCAATCGTCGTTCAGCGCCCGCAACCTGGGGGCCAGCCTGGAGTACCGCTTCCGCCGCGAGCTCCGCGCCCTCATCGCCGCCGAGCCGATCCAGACCTGTTACGCCCGCGGGGTGGATGCCTTCGCGACCCAGAAGCGCTATCAGTTCGGTGCCGAGCTCCGCTGGGACCGGGACTACTGAGCGTGGCGCGCGCTCTGCTCATCGCCAATCCGGTGGCGGCGCGCACCGACGAGGCGACCCGCCGCCGGGTCGCGAGAGTGCTGGAGCGCGCCGGGTGGCGCACCGACATCGCCGTCACCCGGGCGCGGGGCGATGCGCGCGAGCTCGCGGCCGAGGGAGTCCGGGCCGAGGTGGACGTGATCGCGGTCTTCGGCGGCGACGGCACCACGATGCAGGCCGCGGCGGCCCTGGTGGGGACCCAGGTCCCGCTCGCGCTCATTCCGGGCGGGACCGGCAACCTGCTGGCGGGCAACCTCCGGATTCCCTCGGATCCGCTCCGCGCCGCCCGGGTGATCCTCACGGGGCGCCGCCGGGTGATCGATCTCGGCCGGGTGGCGAGGTCCGACGGCGTCCACTATTTCGGCGTGGCCTGCGGCGCGGGGATTGACGCGCGGGTGATGGGCGAAACGGCCACGGTGGACAAGCGCCGCTGGGGGATCGGCGCCTACATGGCGACCACGCTGCGGGTCCTCCCCGACCTCCGGAGCACCGCCTGCACCGTCACCGTGGACGGCCGCCCGCTCGAGACGCCCGCTGCCATGGTGATGGTGATGAACTGCGGCGAGATCATTCCGCCGCTCCTGCGGGTTAGGCGCGAGATCAGCCCCGAGGACGGGCTCCTCGACCTCATCGCCATCGCGGCCGACTCGCCCTGGCAGGGCATCCGCGGCCTGATGCGGGTCCTGCTCAACACCGCGGGCGACATCCGCGAGACCCCGTACGTCCGCTACGCGCGCGGCAGCAGCTTCACGGTGGAAGCGGCCGCCTCGCTGCCGGTGCAGTGCGACGGCGATCCCTCCGGCTCCACGCCGTTCACCGCGGAAGTCGTCCCCCGGGCGCTCACCGTCATGAC
>DASYRI010000073.1:0-3376 GCA_036004545.1 Gemmatimonadales bacterium | reverse complement strand
GGGCGAGCTGATCGCGAACCAGTTCTCGGTGGGCCTCTCGCGGATGGCGCGGCTGGTGAAGGAGCGGATGAGCATCAACTCCGATCCCGAGAAGATCTCGCTCGACGACCTGGTCAACGCGCGGACCGTCTCGGCGGTGATCCAGGCGTTCTTCGGGTCGTCCCAGCTCTCCCAGTTCATGGACCAGACCAATCCGCTGGCCGAGCTCACCAACAAGCGGCGGCTCTCCGCGCTGGGGCCGGGCGGGCTAACCCGCGAGCGCGCCGGCTTCGAGGTCCGGGACGTCCACTACTCGCAGTACGGCCGGATGTGCCCGATCGAGACGCCGGAAGGGCCCAACATCGGGCTCATCACCAGCCTCTCGACCTTCGCCCGGATCAACGACCTGGGCTTCATCGAGACCCCCTACCGGATCGCCCGGGACGGCCGGGTGACCGACGAGATCCGCTGGCTCTCGGCGAGCGAGGAAGAGGGCTACACCGTGGCCCAGGCCAACGCGCTCCTCGACGGGGAGGGACGATTTACCGACAGCCTGGTCCTCTGCCGGAAGGGCGACGACTATCCGCTCCTGGCGCCGGGCCGGATTGATTTCATGGACGTTAGCCCGGAGCAGCTGGTCTCGATCGCCGCGGCGCTGATCCCGTTCCTGGAGCACGACGACGCCAACCGCGCGCTCATGGGCTCCAACATGCAGCGGCAGTCGGTGCCGTTGTTGTTTCCAGAAGCGCCGCTGGTGGGCACCGGGCTGGAGGAGAAGGTGGCCCGCGACTCGGGCTCCGTCATCGCGGCCCGGCGGGGCGGCGTGGTCACCCGGGTGACCGCGGACGAGATCATCATCGACAGCGGCGACGGCGAGCCGCCGGTGGGGGAGCAGCCGCTCCAGCGGCTCGCCCAGGTGGACCGCTACCGGGTGAAGAAGTTCTGGCGCACCAACCAGGACACCGCCATCAACCAGCGGCCCCTGGTGCACGAGGGGGAGCGGGTGGGCGACGGCCAGATCGTGGCCGACGGCGCCGCCACCGAGGCCGGCGAGCTGGCCCTGGGCAGCAACGTCACCGTGGCCTTCATGCCCTGGTACGGGCACAATTTCGAAGACGCCATCGTGCTCTCCGAGCGCCTGGTCAAGGACGACGTGTACTCGTCCATCCACATCCAGGAGCTCGAGCTCCACGTCCGCGACACCAAGCGGGGCCAGGAGGAGATCACCCGCGAGATCCCCAACGTCTCCGACGAGGCGCTGGTGGACCTGGACGAGCGCGGCATCATCCGGATCGGGGCCCACGTCAAGCCGGGCGACATCCTGGTCGGCAAGATCACCCCCAAGGGCGAAACCGAGCTCTCCCCCGAGGAGAAGCTGCTCACCGCGATCTTCGGCGAGAAGGCCAAGGACGTGAAGGACTCCTCGCTGAAAGTGCCGCCGGGCATGAAGGGCACCGTTATTGACGTCAAGATCTTCAGCCGGATCGAGGACCAGGTCGTCGAGAAGGATCGCGGCGAGCGGATCGGCGAGGTGCGCCGGATCGAGCACGACGAGACGAACCGCATCAACGAGGTCATGCTGAACGAGCTCACCGGACTGCTCACCCGGCAGACCGTGGCGCTGATGCTCAAGGCGGGCACGGTGGAGGAGTTCATCCCCTCGGGCGCGACCCTCACCACCGACCGGCTGGCCAGCCTCGACCTCACCGAGGTGGACCTGAAGACCCTCCGGGTGCAGGACCGCGCGGCCAACGACCGGATCCGCGCTACCATTGACGCCGCCGCGCGGGAGCGGGCCCGGGTCGAGGAAAAGGCCGAGGACCAGATCGACAAGATCCTCCAGCCGGACGAGCTCCCGCCGGGCGTGATCCAGCTGGTCAAGGTGTACCTGGGCGAGAAGCGGAAGATCTCGGTCGGCGACAAGATGGCGGGGCGGCACGGCAACAAGGGGATCGTGGCACGCATCGTCCCCGAGGAGGACATGCCGTTCCTCCCCGACGGAACCCCGGTGGACATCGTGCTCAACCCGCTGGGGGTGCCCAGCCGGATGAACGTGGGCCAGATCCTGGAGACCCACCTCGGATGGTGCGCCCAGCTCCTGGGGTTCAAAGCGAAGACCCCGGTCTTCCGGGGCGCGGACGAGGGTGAGATCGGGGTGCTGCTCCGGCTGGCCGGGCTCCGCTGGGCGAGCGACGCCCTCCGGCTGAGCGCGCCCGCCCCGGCGCCCGACGCGGCGTTGATTGATGCAGTCGTGGCCGATCTCAAGCGGCTCGGCCAGGAGGGCATCACCCTCGACGCCGCCGGGATCGCGGACCTGGCCCGCGGCGGCTCCCGCACCCGGGGGCTGTACGAGGCGGTCAAGGTGTTCCTCGCCGCGGCCGCGGGCCAGCTCGCCACCCGGCAGGTGGCCCAGCGACGCCAGGAGCTGGCCTTTCACCAGGCCGAGGCGGGCCCGCGAGGCCGGGAAGCGGCCGTGAAGGAGCTGGAGCGGCTCGCGGGGCAGGGACCGGTGGACACGCTGGTGGACCTGGGCCGGCCCGGGCTCGCGGCGCTGCTCCGGGGCGAGGTGACGCCCCCGGCGGTGAGCGCGGCGGCCGACGAGCTGATCCGCGCTGCCGGCCTCACGCCGGCCGGCAAGGTGCGGCTCCGCGACGGGCGCACCGGGCAGCCGTTCGAGAGCGACGTCACGGTGGGGGCGATCTACATGCTCAAGCTCTCCCACCTGGTGGACGACAAGATCCACGCCCGCTCGATCGGGCCCTACTCCCTGGTCACCCAGCAGCCGCTGGCCGGCAAGGCCCAGTTCGGCGGGCAGCGGTTCGGCGAGATGGAGGTGTGGGCGCTGGAGGCCTACGGCGCCGCGCATCTTCTCCAGGAGATGCTCACTGTCAAGTCCGACGACGTCAACGGCCGCAGCAAGGTCTACGAGGCCATTGTGAAAGGACAGAATCTCCCCGAGCCGGGGATCCCGGAGTCGTTCAACGTGCTGGTCAAGGAACTGCAGGCGCTCGGACTCAAGGTCACGCTCGGCGCCACCGCCGAGGGCGAGGAGTAAATGATCGATTTTCGCAGCGGGCGGGAGCCCAAGAGCTCGAGCTTCGACTACATCGCGATCCGGATCGCCTCCCCGGAGGAGATTCGCGGCCCCCGGGATCCCAAGGAGCGGGAGCGCCTGGAGCTGCAGGGCCTCCGCACCTGGTGGTCCTGGGGCGAGGTGACCAAGCCCGAGACGATCAACTACCGCTCCTTCAAGCCGGAGCGGGACGGCCTCTTCTGCGAGCGCATCTTCGGTCCGGTCAAGGACTGGGAATGCCACTGCGGGAAGTACAAGCGGATCCGCTATCGCGGCGTGATCTGCGACCGCTGCGGCGTGGAGGTGACGTTGTCCAAGGTGCGG
>DASYRI010000072.1:0-24371 GCA_036004545.1 Gemmatimonadales bacterium | reverse complement strand
GGCCTGGGCCGGGTTCCCTGGCCGGATGTCATATCAGGAAGGAACGCAGTCCACACCCAAGGTCTCTCACTCGCCCCTGGCGTGCTAAATTGGAATCGACCCAGACCAGGACCCCGACATGGCGGTGGCAGAAGGCAGGACGATCCCTTTCACCGGCCCCGAAGCCATAGATGTTGCCGTACTCGAAACGTTCGGGTACGAGGGGCCGGAACAGGAAATCGTGACCGAGACCAGCGAGTTCAGCGCGGTCTGTCCCTATAGCGGACTGCCGGACTACGCCAGGCTGACCATCAGCTACGTGCCGGGCTCCCGGTGCATCGAGCTCAAGAGTCTCAAGTACTACATCGTGAGCTACCGGAACGTGGGAATCTTCCAGGAGCACGCCACCGCCCGGATCGCCGAGGACCTCTACCGGCTGCTGGCGCCGCGAAAGCTCGTCGTCCGCACCGTCTACAACGTGCGGGGCGGATTCGAGACGACGTGCAGTGTGACGCTACCATCGAGCCAGGAGGCAGGAGGTAGCGAGTAGCGAGAAGGGCCGCCCCACCCATCCTCCTCGCTCCTCGCTACCTCCTACGTCCTATGAGACGATCCGCGAGCATGCGCAAGTAATCCGGACCCGGCAGCGCCCCGATCCACCGCTCCGGCACCGCCTCCTCGCCATCCCGCGCGCCCAGCAACCCGCCGGCCACCGCCGCGTTGGTGTCGGTGTCGCCCCCGGCGTTGACGAGCCAGATGAGCGCCTGCTCGAGCGACGGTTCGTGGTGGGCCGCCCAGAGGGCGATCTCCATGCAGTGGACGGCGTATCCCGCCGCCGCGCCGGTGATGGGCAGATCCTTCCGCCGCTCGGCGGGGACCCGGCGCACCGCGCCCAGCACTTCGTCGCGGGCTCCCCCGGCGCCCAGCACTCCGAGTACCTCGGGGATGACGTCACGGTCTCCGCGCAGGTAACCCGCCGCGGCCACGCTCACCGCCACCGCCGGCCAGGCCGCGCGCGGGTCCGGATGGGTGAGCACCGCCGTGTCCCAGGCCCGGCGCACCACGACCTCGGGGTCGGTGAAGCTCGCGAGCGCCACGGGGAGGCAGCGCATCACCGCCCCGTTCCCCGCCTGTCCGAGGCTGTTGGTGATGGCCCGGCCGTTCCGGGCGAGGTAGTCGAGGGCGGTGCGGGTCCAGTTGCCGATGCCGCGTCCGTCGGTTCGAGCCCACTCGATCCACCGCCGGCCGAGGTGCTCCAGGTCCGGCTCCGGCTCCAGCAGCTCCTCCGCCAGCCGGAGGGCCATCGCCACGTCGTCGTCGTAGGGGGAGTCGGCGGTATCGTGGCGGATCACCTCGCGAACTCCGCCGGGAAACCGGCGAGCGATCGCCTCGGCGCTCCCCAGAAATTCGGTGGGGACGCCCAGGGCGTTGCCGGCGGCGTGGGCCAGGAGGGCGCCCCGGGCCCGGCTCCGCAGGGTTGGGTCCGCTCGTGGCACCCCGCTATGTTATACGCGCCTCGTCCCCCGGCGAAACTCCGCGCTCGTGAAGGAAGGAACCCTCCCGTGGCCCGCGATACGCTCACCATCACCGACAATCGCACCGGCCAGGCCTACGAGCTGCCGATCAGCGAGGGCACGATCAAGGCGACCGATCTCCGCCAGATCAGGACCGGCGAGGACGACTTCGGCCTGATGACCTACGACCCTGCGTTCATGAACACCGCGGCCTGCCGGAGCGCCATCACCTACATCGACGGGGACAAGGGGGTCCTGCGCTACCGCGGCTATCCGATCGAGCAGCTGGCCGAGCGGGCCAGTTTCCTCGAGGTGTCCTACCTGCTGGCCGAGGGGGAGCTCCCGACCGGTTCCCAGCTGGAGAAGTGGACCCGCGACATCACGTTCCACACCTACGTCCACACCAATGTCATCAAGTTCCTCGAGGGCTTTCGCTACGATGCCCACCCGATGGGCATGCTGCTGGGCGCGGTCGGCGCCCTGTCCACGTTCTATCCGGACGCCAAGCACATCGAGGACCCGGGCAACCGCTATATCCAGCGGGTGCGGCTCATGGCCAAGATGCCGACCATTGCCGCCTTCGCGTTCCGGCACTCGCGCGGGCTCCCCTACGAGTTCCCCCGCAACGACCTCGACTACATCGGGAACTACGTCAACATGACGTTCTCGATCGGCGGCAAGCACGTGCCCAACCAGGTGCTACAGCGGGCGCTGGAGATCCTGCTGATCCTCCACGCCGACCACGAGCAGAACTGCTCCACCAGCGCCGTGCGCAGCGTCGGCTCGTCCCACGTGGACCCGTTCTCGGCGGTCTCCGCGGGCATCGCGGCCCTCTACGGCCCGCTCCACGGCGGCGCCAACGAAGCGGTGCTGGAGATGCTGGCGGAGATCGGCGATCGGAAGAACATCCCCGCCTTCATCGAGAAGGTGAAGCAGGGGGAGGGACGGCTGATGGGCTTCGGCCACCGGGTGTACAAGTCGTACGACCCGCGGGCCAAGCTCATCAAGCGGGTGGCCGACGATGTCTTCAGGCAGACCGGGCTCAACCCGAAGCTCGAGATCGCGCTCGAGCTGGAACGGATCGCCCTGTCGGACGAGTACTTCATCAAGCGGAAGCTCTATCCGAACGTGGACTTCTACTCGGGGCTGATCTACCAGGCGATGGGGTATCCCACCGACTACTTCACCGTGCTCTTCTCGGTGGGCCGCCTGCCGGGCTGGCTGGCGCAGTGGGAGGAGATGCTCAAGGACAAGGAGCAGAAGATCGCCCGGCCGAGACAGATCTACACCGGGGCGGCGGAGCGGGAGTTTGTGCCGATAGAAAAGCGGTGAGCGGTTGTCGGTAGGTCGGCGCGTCGGTCTTCGTGACCGGCCGCCCGCTACGCCGGTCTCATCGCGCTGGCAGCGCCCAGGTTCGCAGGAGCCCACCCGCACGCGACACCGAGAACCGACCGACCACCGCCAACCGTTCACGCGGTTCCGGTCAGCCCGTTCCCCCCGTTCCCCGCCGTCGCCCCCACTTCGACCGGCACCTCCCCCTCCAGGTAGGTGTACCCCTCGAGGCCCGCCACGTAGTCGGCGATGAAGGCGTTGGCCTCCTGGCGCGGCAGGTCGCCCGCATTGGCGACCTTGCGGCGGAATACCTGGAGCAGGTCGGACGCCTTGAACTGGACGTAGTTGAGCACCTCGGTCACCGTGTCGCCGTGGACCAGGTCGGTGATCTCGTAGCCCTTGTCGGTGCCCCGGATGTGCACCGCGTTGGTGTCGCCGAAGAGGTTGTGGAGGTCGCCCAGGATCTCCTGGTAGGCGCCGGTGAGGAAGATCCCCAGGATGTACGGCTCCCCCTCGCGGTAGGGGTGGAGCTCGAGGCACGGCTTCCCCTTGCGCCCGCCGCCGAAGCGGTCGATCACCCCGTCCGAATCGCAGGTGATGTCCTGGAGGGTGCCGCGCCGGATCGGCTCCTCGTCCAGCCGGTGCACCGGCATGATGGGAAAGATCTGGTCGATGGCCCAGTTGTCGGGCAGCGACTGGAAGACCGAGAAGTTACAGAAATACCGGTCCACCAGGGCCGCCTCGAGGTGGTTGACGATCTCGGAATAGCTCCCCCGGTCGCTCGCGATGAGCGAGGCGATCGCGTTCATGGTGGCGAGGTAGTACTGCTCGATGTCGGCCATGTCGCGGAGGGTGATCGCGTCGGACGCGAAGAGCTCCTGGAGCCGCTCCTTGGCGAAGGCGGCGTCGTGGAACACCTCGTCCACCCGGTCGAGCGAGAGCGCTTCGAGGTTCTCCTTGAGCTCGACCAGCACCGCGGGCGGGTCGTCGCGGAGCGCGGGGATCACCGGCTCGGTGAGCGCCTCGACGTCGGTCACGTTGATCAGGAGCAGGGCGTGGTGCGCCGTGAGCGCCCGGCCCGACTCCGAGATGATGTGGGGCATCGGCGCCTCGAACTGGCGGCAGACCGAGCCCAGCAGGTAGACCACGTCGTTGGCGTATTCCCGATTGGTGTAGTTCATGCTCGCCGGCCGGGTGGTGCGCGAGCCTTCGTAGTCCACCCCGAGGCCGCCCCCCACGTCCACGTGGGTGAGCTCGAAGCCCATCTTCCGGATCTCGACGTAATAGCGCCCGATCTCCTCGAGGCCCGCCTTGATGAAGCGGATGTCGGTGATCTGGCTGCCCAGGTGGAAGTGCACCAGCTTGAGCAGCTCCTTCCGGCCGCCGGCCTCGAGCCGGTCGAGGAGCTTCATCAGCTCCACCGCGCCGAGCCCGAACTTGGAGCGCTCGCCGCCGCTCTTGGCCCAGCGGCCCGAGCCCTCGGTGGCGAGCTTGATCCGGACTCCGAGGTTGGGCACCACGCCCATCTCGCCGGCGACCCGGAGCACCGTCTCCAGCTCGCCCACCTGCTCCAGCACGATGAACACCTGGTGCCCGAGCCGCTGGCCCATCAGGGCGAGGCGCATGAACTCCTCGTCCTTGTACCCGTTGCAGACGATCAGGTGATCGGTCTGTTCCGAGAGACCGAGCACCGCCTGGAGCTCCGGCTTGCTGCCGCACTCGAGCCCCACCCCGAACGGCGCGCCGAAGCTGACGATCTCCTCGATGACGTGGCGCTGCTGGTTCACCTTGATCGGGTAGACCGAGGTGTAGCTGCCCCCGTACCCGCTCTCCTCGATGGCGCGCCGGAATTCGTTGGCCAGCGAGCCGATCCGGGCCTTGAGGATATCCGAGAAGCGGAGCAGCAGCGGCAGGCCGATCCCCTGGGCGTTCAGGTCGAGCGCCAGCCGGAACAGATCAATGGAGCGCTCGCCCGACTGGTCGGGGTGCACGGCCACGTGACCGTCGGCGTTGATCCGGAAATAGCCGAGGCCCCAGCCGCGCATGTTGTAGAGCTTCTCGGCGTCCTTGATGGACCAGGCGGGATTCGGTATCGTCGGCTCCAGGCGGAAGTGCGTCGCCTGAATTGTAATCGCCGGGGGAGTGCGACAGAAGCGTCCGCGCCGCGAATTCCCCGACCTCGTCGCGCAGCAGACCGCCCGGAGGCCGCGCGTGCACGTTGCCGTAACCGGTGCGAGCGGGCTCATCGGCTCCTCCCTGCTGCCCGCGCTCACGGCCGGCGGGCACCGGGTGACGCGGCTGGTGCGCGGCGCGCCCCGGCCGGGCGAGATTCCCTGGGATCCGGCGGGCCGGGGGCTCGACCCCGCCGCGCTCGGCGGGGTGGAGGCGGTGATTCACCTGGCCGGGGAGCCCATCGTCGGAGCGCGCTGGACCGCGAGCCACCTGCGGCGGGTACTGGAGAGCCGCCGCACCGGCACCCGGCTCCTCGCCGAGGCGATCGCGGGCGCTCCCCGGGGGGCGGCACCGCGGGTGCTGGTCTCCGCGAGCGCGATCGGCTTCTACGGCGATTGCGGCGACCGGGTCCTCACCGAAGCGAGCCCGCCGGGACGCGGGGTGCTTTCCGACGTCGCCCAGGCCTGGGAAGCGGGCACCGGTCCCGCGCTGGCCGCCGGAATTCGGGTGGTGCGGCTCCGCATCGGGCTGGTGCTCACGCCGGCCGGCGGGCTCCTCCGACGGATGCTGCCGCCGTTCCGCCTGGGCGTCGGCGGGCGCCTGGGCTCGGGCGCCCAATGGATGAGCTGGATCTCCGTGGACGACCTGATCGGCGCGGTTCTGCACGCCCTGAGCAACGAGAGCGTGCGCGGCCCGGTGAACGCGGTGAGCCCGGAGCCGGTGACCAACGCGGTATTCACCCGGAGGCTCGGAGCGGTGCTCCACCGGCCCGCCTTCATCCCGGTGCCCAGGACGGCGCTCCGGATCGTCTTCGGCCGGATGGCGGACGAGGCCATCCTCGCGAGCGCGCGGGTGCTGCCCGAAGTGCTCACCGCGACCGGCTACCAGTTCCGACACCCGACGCTCGAGGCCGCGCTGGCTCACTTGCTCGGAGTGACGGCATGAGCGCCGCTATCCTGCGCCCGCGATGACCCCACCGCCCTCCGGTCCGCCTGACCGGCCGCCGGCCGGGTCTGCCCAGCTTGCGTCGTCGCGTCGTTGCGTCGTCCTGCTCTCCGGCGGGCTCGACTCCGCCACGACCCTCGCGGTCGCCCGCGCGGAAGGGTTCGTGCCGCACGCGCTCAGCTTCCGCTACGGGCAGCGCCACGCCGGGGAGCTCGACGCGGCGCGGCGGGTCGCGCGGCAGCTCGGCGCGGTGCGGCACGAGATTCTCGACCTCGACCTCACCAGCTTCGGCGGCTCGGCGCTCATCGCGGACCTTCCGGTCCCGATCGGGCGCTCGGAGGCGGAGATGGCCCGGGAGATTCCGGTCACCTACGTGCCGGCGCGCAATACCATTTTTCTCTCATTGGCCCTCGGCTTCACGGAAGCGCTGGGGGCCGCCGACATCTTCATCGGCGTCAACGCGGTGGATTACAGCGGCTATCCCGACTGCCGCCCCGAGTTCATCCGGGCCTTCGAGGCGCTTGCCGCCCTGGCCACGAAGGCCGGGGTGGAGGGACGGACCCGCTTCCGCGTCCACACCCCGCTGGTCGAGCTCTCCAAGTCCGAGATCATCCGCCGGGGGATGGCGTTGGGCGTGGACTTCGCGCTGACCCGGAGCTGCTACCAGCTCGACCCGGCCGGCCGGAGCTGCGGCGAATGCGACGCCTGTACGCTCCGGCTCAAGGGGTTTCGGGAGGCCGGCATGGTGGATCCGGTGCCGTATGTCACGGGGAGGTAGCGAGTAGCGAGGAGGGAGAAGGGCCGCCCCCAACACCCCTTCTCGCTACCTCCTACCTCCTCCTCGCTATTTTAGGTCATGCCATACGCCGTCAAAGAGATCTTCTACACCCTGCAGGGCGAAGGCGCCAACGCCGGCCGGCCGGCGGTGTTCTGCCGATTCGCCGGCTGCAATCTCTGGAGCGGCCGCGAGGAGGACCGGGCCACGGCGACCTGCCGCTTCTGCGACACCGACTTTGTCGGGACCGAGGGCCCGGACGGCGGCAAGTTCGCGGGGCCGGCGGAGCTGGCCGGTGCGGTGGCAGGGTCGTGGCCGGGGAGCGGCGAGGATGGGACGTCACGCTTCGTGGTGCTGACCGGCGGGGAGCCGCTGCTCCAGCTCGATCGGCCACTGCTCGACGCGCTCCACGCCCGCGGCTTCGAAGTCGCCGTGGAAACCAACGGCACGATCGAGCCGCCCCGCGGCATTGACTGGCTCTGCATGAGCCCCAAGGCGCTTGCCGCGACCGTGGTCACCTCGGGGGACGAGCTCAAGCTGGTCTTTCCGCAGGAGGGCGCCGAGCCGGAGCGCTACCGGCGGCTCGCCTTCCGGCACTTCTTCCTGCAGCCGATGGACGGACCGGAGCTCGAGCGCAACACCCGGCTCGCGCTGGCCTACTGCCTGGCCCACCCGGCCTGGCGGCTCTCGCTCCAGACCCACAAGCTCCTCGGGATTCGCTGAGCCCCGATGCAGCCCCACGGCTACTCGGACAGCATCCACCACGCCCTGGCGTTCTGCGCCAAGCACCATCCCGGCCGGGTCTCCCGCTACGACGGGCACAATCCGCTGCTCTCGACGGCGAACATCGCCGTGATCCTCTCCCGCCACCAGGCCGACGACGCGACGATCGTGGCCGGGATTCTGAAGCAGCTGATGGACGCGAGCGCGCCGGCGGAGCGCCCCCCGCTGCAGCACAACATCACGGTCCGGTTCGGCGGGCTCGTCTCGGCGGCGGTCGAGGCGGCGGCCGACCCGCGGTTCGATCCGATGGGGCGGGAGCGCACCTGGAAGGCGGCCCGGTTCGAGGCGCTGGCCCGGCTCGTCGGCGGGTCCGGGCGGGTGGCGGACGTGTGGATGGCGACCGAGATCCACGTGTGCGGGATGGTGCTCACCGACGTGCGTCGGCTCGGCGTGGAATACGCGCGGAGCGTGGCCCCCGCCCCGCCGCAGGAGCTCCTGTGGTGGCACAGCGCGATGCTCGAGGTGCTCGCATCCCGTCACGGAGATCTGCGGGGCAGCCTCCTCGCGGAGCTCCGGATGCTGATGTCCGAAGTCGGGGCCTATCTTTCGGGAAGCCGCGGCTAGCTCTCCGGGCGGTATTCGCGGCCTCCCAAAGCCTCAACCTGTACCCGGGCAAGTCATCAGGAGCCCTGGCGAGACGCCGGTCCCTGGCTTGCGTCGCCCGCCCAACTATTATTGACCATGCCGGCCGAAGTCATCCCCTCCATCTCCACCCTGCCCCCCGCCTTCGCGGCCGCCTGCCGCCAGGCTCGAACCGATTCCGAGCTGCTGGAGCGCTGCCGGGACGTCCTGGTCCAGCGCTTCGGAAGCGACCTCATCTGGTTCTCGATGTCCAACGGCGGGGCGCCGGCCCGCCGCCTCGGCGCGGCCGACGGATTCAAGGAGGCGGTCGAGGTCGGGCGCTGCACCAGTGGACCGACCGAGCTGGTCATCCTCGCCGCGGCCAGCATCGCCCGCACCATGCGGCCGGTGGCGATGCCGCTGGCGACCGGCATCAGCACGGTCCTCGAGCTCCGGAGCGTGCTGCTGGAGCGGCAAGGGGCGCTCGACGACGCCATCTTCCAGCTCCGCGCGCTCCGCCAGGTCGCCCGGCTGCTCTCCTCGGTGCACTCCACCGAGGAGACCGAGCACCTGGTGCTCGATTTCATCGCCGAGGTCTTCTTCGCCTGGTGGGCGTGCCTGTACCGTCCCGAGCAGGGGCAGTACAAACCCAAGCGCTATCGCGCGCTCGACCAGACCGGTGTGCCGGAGCCGATTCCGCTGGAGCCGCTCGACGAGGCGCTGCCGGCGGGCGGTGCGGTCACCGACGCGAGCGAGGTGGCCATGGGCGGCCTCCTTCCGCCCGGCACCGAGCTGGTGATCCCGCTCGACGCCGGCAGCGAACGGATCGCCCTGCTCCTCCTGGGCCCCCGGCTGAACCGGCTGGTCTACGGGCGCGCCGAGCGGGACCTCGCGGGGACGCTCTCCTTCGCCGCGGCGATGGCGCTGAAAAACAGCGAGCTGGTGGAGCGGCTGCACAGCGCCGCGACGACGGACGAGCTCACCGGCCTCTTCAACCGGCGCGCGCTCGAAGAACGGCTCGAGGCCGAGAGCTCCCGCAGCTTCCGGCACCAGCTCAAGACGGCGGTGATCCTGATCGACGTGGACCATTTCAAGCTCATCAACGACACGCTGGGCCACGCGGCCGGCGACCGGTACCTGGGCTTGATCGGCCAGATGCTCCTCAAGCAGGTCCGCACGCTCGACGTGGTCGGGCGCCTGGGCGGCGATGAATTCCTGGTGATCCTGCCGATGACCAGCGCGACCGAATCGCTGGTCTTCATCAACCGGCTGCAGAACGGGCTGCAAGAGCTCGCCTCCCAGCATCCCGAGTTCGGCGTGGCCACCCTGAGCTTCGGGATCGCGGAAGCCCCGCGCCACGGACGCTCTCCCACGGCGATCCTCGCCGCGGCCGACTCGGCCCTCTACGCGGCGAAGCGGGGGGGACGCAATCTGGTGGAAATCGCCCCGGATACGTGATCGGCACCGATCCCGCCGAGCTGTTTCCGGCCACCGAGGCCGTGCTCGGCCGCCGCTTCCGGCTCGAGCGGCTCATCGCCGTCAGCGTCGAGCGGGTGCTCTTCGCCGGGCACGACACCCTGCTCGACCGGCGGGTGAGCATCCGGGTCAATTTCTACTCCACCGAAGCGGTCCGCGTCTGGTTTCTCCGCGAGGCCGAAGCGCTCGCCCGGCTCGACCATCCGGCCATCCGGCACGTCTACGACATCGGGGTGGCGGGAGACCTCGCCTACCGAATCGGCAACTGGATCGAGGGCGAGGGGCTCCATGAGGCGGTGGCGCGGGGCCCTCGGCCGATCCCCGACGTCCACAACCTAGCCCGCCACCTGCTCAACGGCCTGGAGCACGCCCACAGCCGCGGCATCCTGGTGCGGCGGCTGGTGCCTTCGGGCCTGCTGCTGAGCCCGGGTGGGCGCGGGACGCTGACCGACCTCCGCTTCTGCAGCCACACGCTGCCGGTCATCCCCCAGGGCGAGCGGCCGAGCGGCCCGCAATTCATGGCGCCCGAGGTGCGTGACGGTCAGCCCGGCGATCAGGCGAGCGACATCTACGGGGCGGCCGCGGTCCTCTACTACGCCATCACCGGCGTCGAGCCGCCCACCGATCCGGAGACGATCGTCCCCCCCACCCAGCTCCGCGCCGCCTGCCCCCAGGCGCTCGAGCGGGTGCTGATGCGCTCGCTCCGCTCGGCGCCCGCCAAGCGGTACCTCACCGCGACCGAAATGCTGGAGGACTTCGCCTCGGAAGCCGGCGACCACTCCACGGCGAAGCTGTTCGAGGAGACGGCGGGCCTCGCTCTGGGCGACGATTCCGCCCGCCAGTGGGAGAAACGGCTGCGCCGCGCTCTGGGGGACGACTACGAGCTGCTGAGCGAGCTCGGCTCCGGCGGCTTCGGCCGGGTGTACCGGGCGCGCGACCTGCACCTGGAGCGGATCGTGGCTCTCAAGGTCCTCCATCCCCTCCTGATTCAGGACCCCGTGGTGGTCGAGCGATTCCGCCGCGAGGCCTCTCTGGCGGCGCGGATCAACCACCCCAATCTGGTCAGCATCTTCGACATCGGCGGCCGCGCGGGACTGCTCTGGTACACGATGGAATTCGTGGATGGCCCCAATGTCGCCCAGCTGGTGGAGCGCGAAGGCCCGCTCCCGCTGGCCCGGGTGCTCCGGCTCCTCCGCGAGGGGCTTTCGGCACTCTCCCAGGCCCACGCCACCGGGCTGGTGCACCGCGACGTCAAGCCCGAGAACCTGCTCTTCGAGCGGGATGGGACGCTGCGCATCTCCGACTTCGGACTGGCCATCGCGCTCCGGGGCCAGGGGAAGTTCGGGGGCGCCTCCAGCCAGAGCGGCACCCCCCGCTTCGCCAGCCCGGAGCAGCTCCTCGGCGAGCGGGTGGACGGCCGATCGGACCTCTACAGCCTGGCCGCGGTGGGGTACTTCGCCCTGCTCGGGAAACCGCCATTCGAGGGGACCACCCCGGTCCAGGTCCTGGCGCGGCAGACCACCGGGGTACCGCCGAGCCTCAGGGACGCCCGGCCGGACGTCGGCCTGGAGGTCGAAAAGGTCCTGATTCGCGCCATCCGGTCCGACATCAATGCCCGATATCCGACCGCGGGGGAATTCCTCGCCGCGCTCAACCGGGCGGCCAAGCGGGATACCCGCCCCCCGCAGCCGGCGTGGATTCAAACGGTGTCCCGGATGATGAAGCGGCCAAAATCTTGACTTTTCGGCCGCCAAGTCGCAGTTTTAATCGGCGCTTTATTGCAGGGCACGTGGCATCTCATCTCGTTACCGAGACAGATTGATTCCGACAGACCCGGGCCAGTCGCCTCGGGTCTTTTATTCGTTTGTGGCGCGAGATGGGCTCGCGTTCACGAAGGGCCGGAGCAGCGCAATGGTGCGTCTGCCTCGGTGATGCAACAAAACTCAAGGAGTGGGGCAACATGGCTCGTGTGACCGGTACCGTGAAGTGGTTCAACGACGCGAAGGGGTTTGGCTTTATTACCCCGGAGAACGGCGAAAAGGACTGCTTCGTCCATCATTCGGCAATCCGAATGGATGGCTTCCGCAGCCTCGCTGAGGGTGAGCGGGTGGAGTTCGACATCGTCCAGGGCGCGAAGGGCCCGGCAGCCGAGAACGTCACCAAGGCCAGCAGCTGAGCTGCTGGCCGGAAAAAAGCACGGCGGGCCGCCCGATGGGCGGCCCGTCGTGTTTCCGGGGTCCGGGGCGCCGGCGGCGCTCACTTGTGGCGGTAGATCACCCGTCCGCGAGTCAGGTCGTACGGAGAGAGCACCACGCTCACCCGGTCGCCCTCGAGCACCCGGATCTTGAACTTGCTCATCTTGCCGGCGGCGTAGGCCAGGATCGTGTGGCCGTTCTCCAGCAGGACCCGGTAGTTCCGGTCCGGCAGGACCTCCTGAACGACGCCCTCCATCTCGATCCCCTCTTCCTTCGCCATCCGGTCTCCATTTGATTCGGAACAGCGCACCCCGCGGCGGGAGTGCCGCTCGGGGAGAAATGTCACCGCCTGGCGCAGCGGGCGCAACCGACATCGCCGTCCCCCCGGCCCCCTGCCCTCTGGCCACTATCCAGTAGCGATCGCCCGGAGCCGGTCCAGCTCTTCCTCGACCAGATCCACCAGCGGCCCCATCCCGGCCGCGTCGAAGACCAGGACGGCTCCGGCGGCCTGGTAGAGCTCGGGGAGCGGCCGGGTGGCCCCGAGCGCGAGGAAACGGCGGTAGGCCTCGAGCGCCGCCGGCCCGTCCCGCCGGTGGTTGCGCCAGATCTGGAGCGCGCCCAGCTGGGCGAGGCCGTACTCGATGTAGTAGAGCGGATACAGGAAAATGTGCAGCTGCCGGTACCAGCGCGCGGCCCGCTCGCCGGCGAGCCCGGTCCAGTCCACGCCCTGCTCGAACCGGGCCCGGATCCGGAGCCAGGCGGCATCCCGGGCCGCGGCGTCCCCGGCGTCGGGACTGGTGTAGAGCCAGGCCTGGAACGCATCCACCGACGCGACGTGCGCGAGCGCAGACAAGGAGCGCTCCAGGTGATCGAGCCGGGCGATCGCCGCGTCCCGCTCATCCAGCATCCCCGCGGGCGGGCCCAGGTGCGCCGCGGCCAGGAGCTCCATGCCCATCGAGGCGAGCTCCGCCGCCTCGGCCCCGGGATGTCGCTGCCAGACGTAAGGCAGGTCATGGGCGGCGAACGCGTGGAAGGCGTGCCCCGCCTCGTGGAGCAGCGTCACCACGTCCTCGAGGAGACCGGCGGCGTTCATGAAGATGAACGGCCGGCCCCGCACGTGCAGCGTGTCACAGTACCCGCCCGGCGCCTTGCCCTTCCGGCTGTCGAGATCGAGCAACCCCTCGTCGATCATCAGCCGCATCTCCCGCCCCAGGAGCGGGTCCAGGCTGGTCATCAGCCGCTCGGCCTGGTTCGCCAGCTCGGTCCCGTCGCGGAAGGGGCGGAGCGGTTCGGTGCGATAGGGGTTGACGCCCAGATCCCAGGGGCGGAGGACGTCGAGGCCAAGGCGCTCCCGCCGCGCCGCCATGACCCTCGCCTGGGCCGGAACGACCACCGATTCCACCGCGTCGTGGAACCGGGCGCAGTCGCCGGGAGTGTAGTCGAACCGGTGCTTGGCCCGGAAGGAGAACGACAGGTAGTCGCCGAAATCGGCCTGCCGGGCCACCCGCTGGCGGAGCTCGTGCATCTGGCCGAAGAGTTCCGCCAGGGCCGGACGCTGGCCGAGGTAGGGCGCGACCATCGCCCGGTAGGCCCGCTCCCGGACCGCGCGATCCTGCTCCTGCAGGAAGGGGGCGAGCTGCGGGATCGGGCGCTTCTCGCCCTCCCACTCCGCCAGCATGCCGCCGGTGATCCGCTGGTACCGGGCGGCGAGCTCCTCCAGCTCGGCGAAGAGGGGAACGTTCGCCTCGCGAAAGATCTCAATCGATGTCCGGAACCGGGCGACGGTGGTCTCCAGCCCCGCCGGCACTACGCCCACCTCCACCAGCCGCCGCGCCAGGCGCACGCTCTGCTCTTCGGCCCTGGGCACGATCTCGGTCGCGAAGCGCAGGTAGGCGGCTTCTTTCCGGGGATCGGTGGTGTCGGAGGTATAGGCGATCATCGCCAGCGAGGCGCTCTCGCTCAGGAGCTCCTCCAACCGCGACCAGTCGCGGAGCCACGCCTCGAGCGTGCCGGGGTCCAGCGGGGCACGGGCCAGCTCCTCGAAGTACCCGAGGAACTCGGCCCAGGTCGCCCCGGCGAGCGCCTCCGAGCCGGCGGGGAGCCTCACGCGGCGTCGCTCTCCCGGAGCGCGTGCGGCGCCACGTCGAGGCGGAAAGCCATCGCGCCCACCAGCAGCACGATCGCGCCGGCGAGATAGAACGGCGCCGGGCTCCCGAACCGCTGGAAGGCGGAGGTCGCGATGAGCGGGGCTACCACGCGGGAGAGGCCCGCGAAGGTCTGCGCCACGCCCATCGTGGTGCCGACCTCGGCCTTCTCCGAGGCGTGGGACATGAGCGCGGTGGTGGCGGGAAAGAGGAGCGCCGTGCCGATGGGAACCAGCGCCATGATCGGGGCCAGGACCCACATCGAGTGGGTGATCGGGTAGAGCACCAGGCCGAGGGTGAGACAGATCGTCCCCAGCCGCATCGTGCCCGGCTCGCCCAGGCGGCGGACGATCGAGCCGAGCAGGAGCGAGCGCATGACCAGCGAGAGGGTCGCCACGTAGAGGAACACCCAGCCGATGCTCTTCTCGGTGACGCCGAACTCCTTGTCGAGGTAGAGCGCCAGCACCGAGGTCATCGCGGTGAAGCCGAGCATCCCCGCAGCGTAGATCCAGATCAGCCGGGGCACCGGGCCCCTCGGGTGGCGGACCACCTGCCAGGCGCCGTGCCAGACCGGGCGGCGCACCGGCCTCTCCCCCTGCTTGGGCGGCTGCTTCGATTCCGGCAGCCACTTCCACGCGAACCCCGCGTTGAGCAGGCAGAGCGCCGCCGCGACCATCCCCGGGGCCACCTGGCCGAAGCGGGCGGCGAGCGACCCGATGACCGGGCCGAGCATGAAGCCGACGGCGGTGGCTGAGGAGAGCCAGCCCAGCGCCTGGGCGCGGTGACCCGGCCCCACGGTGTCCGCGACATAGGCCTGCGCCACCCCGGTGGTGCCGCCACCCGCCCCCTGAATCAGCCGCATCGCGAAGAAGAGCCAGACCGCGCTCGCGAGGCCGAAGATCGCGAAGGCCGCCGCGGAGGCAAGCAGCCCGGCGAGCAGCGCCGGGCGCCGGCCGTACTGATCCGAGACCCGGCCCCAGAGCGGCGCCGCGAGCAGCTGCGCCACCGAGTAGGAGGCGGTGATCGCCCCGATCGTCTCCGGGGTGGCGTGGAGCTTGAGCGCGTAGAACGGGAGCAGCGGGAGCACCATCGCGAAGCCAAGCATGTCCACGCCGGCCACCGCGATGAGTACGGAGAGCCGCTTGAGCTGGTCCCGCTGGCCGGCGCGGGCGGCGGGATTCATCCGGACGCTCCCTCGGACGTCCCCTCGCCGGCCAGGAAGAAGACCGCCGAGCTCACCAGCATGAGGATGACCCCGAACGCGGCCGCCTGCCCCAGGTCCGCCTCGCGGAGCCCCGCGAGGATCTGGAGGGAAAGGGGCCGGGTGTCGTAGGTGTAGAGCAGGATCGAGGTCACGAAGTCCCCGAAGGCGGTGACGAACGCCAGGCTCGCGCCGGCGGCGAGCGCGGGGCGGAGGAGCGGGAGCGTGACGCGGCGGAGCACCCGGGCCTTCCCCGCCCCGAGGGAGGCCCCGGCTTCCTCGAGCGAAGGATCGAGCTGGCGCACTCCCGCGAGGACCGCCCGCCCGGCGACCGGCAGGTTCCGCACCAGGTAGGCGAGCGGCAGAATCCAGGCGGTGCCGACCAGGACGACCCGCCCGGCCCAGGGGGCGTTCACGCTGAACGTGGTGGCGAGCGCGATGGCGAATACGGTGCCGGGCACCGCCCAGGGAAGCACGAGCAGCCCTTCGAGCAGGCCGCCGGTGCGGACCCGGGCGCGCCGGCTGCCCACCGCAACCGCAAGCGCCAGCGCCACCGCCGCCCCGGTGGCGGCGGAGGCCATCCAGAGGCTGGTGAGCAGCGGCTTGAGCCGCGCGGGATCGGTGACCATGGCGGCGTAATTGACCAGGGAATAGACCGGCGGCAACGCCTCGATCGTCCAGGTGGAGCGCGGCACGAAGGACACCAGCACGAGCACCGCGAGCGGAAGGGTGAGCAGGAGGCCCAGCCCCCAGCCGAGGCCCGCGGCACCCAGCCGTGTCAGCGGCCCCACCACCCGCGCCGGGGCGGGCCCCACCCCCTTTCGCGCTCCCACCACGTCGGCCCGGCCCTCGGTGCGGCGGAGGAGCGCGAGCCCCGAGAGGGCGAGCAGGAGCAGCGCCGCAGTCTCCACCATCGCGAGCCGGTCGTCGCCGTTGAGCCTGGTCGCCATGATCTGGGTCGTCATCACCCGGAAGGCCCCGCCGAAGATGTAGGGCGCGCTGAAGGACGCGAGCGAGGTCATGAACACGAGGAGCCCCGCCCCGGCGAGGGCCGGGCGGAGAAGCGGCAGCGTCACCCGCCGGAAGCTGCGCCACTGGTCGGCCCCGAGCGACGCGGCGGCCTCGCCCAGGGAGGGATCGAGCCCCGCGAGCCCGGCCCGGGTGAACAGGTAGAAGTACACGTACATCGTGGCGACGTGGACCAGCAGCACCGCCACCGGCCCCTGCAGCCGCCAGGGCGCCTCGGAGAGTCCCAGGAGTCGGCGCACCAGGTGGGCGACGAACCCGGTCTCCCCGTACAGGAACATGAACGCGAGCACCCCGACCAGCGGCGGGAGCACAGCGGGCAGGCCGAGGAGCGTGGCCACGAGGCGGCGTCCGGGAAAGGCCACCCGCGTGGTGAGGAACCCGAGTGGGATGCCGACCAGCGCCGCGCCGGCCGCGCTGGCGAGCGAGAGCCCGAGGCTCGCGCCGAGCGCGCGCCACTCGTTCCGCTCCCGGGCGAAGCGCCCCACCGCTTCCAGGGTCCACCGGCCGGGCCCCCCAACCGACTCGGAGAGCACCAGCACGAGGGGGTAGACGACCAGCCAGCCGAGCAGGAGGACAAGCAGCAGTCCGAGCGCCTCCCGGCGCACCGCGGCCTTCATCCCGGCCCCGCTTCCCAGGGGAGGAGATGGAGTCCCGCCCCGGCCCCGTCCGGCACCAGGCCCACGCGGTCTCCGGAGCGAGCCGAGCCGGGCCCACCCTGGACTTCGAGGGTGCTCCCGCAGCCGAGCCGGACGGTGAACAGCGTCGTGGCGCCGAGGAACCGGCGCTCGGTCACCAGGCCGGTGAGCACCGTCTCGGAGGCCGGGACAATGCGGAGCGCCTCGGGACGGACAAAGAGCCGCTGAGCGCCGGTCAGGGGAGCTTCGCCCGGCACTTCCCACTCTATGGTGGAATCGGCGATCCGCACCCGCGCCACCCGCTGCTCGTGGGCGATCACCCGCACCGGCACCGCGCTGGTGCGCCCGATGAAGCCGGCGACGAAGGCGGTGGCCGGGGCGTTGTACAACGCCTCGGGTGTGCCGACCTGCTCCAGCCGGCCCCGCTGCAGCAGCGCCACGTGGTCGGCGAGATCGAAGGCCTCCTCCTGCTCGTGGGTGACGAGGATCGTGGTGATGCCGATCCGCCCGATGAGCGCCCGGAGCTCGCGCCGGGTCCGCTCCCGGAGCCCGGGGTCGAGGTTGCTGAGGGGCTCGTCGAGCAGGAGTACCCGCGGCTCGGGCGCGAGCGCCCGGGCGAGCGCCACCCGCTGCTGCTGCCCGCCGGAGAGCGCGTTGACCCGGCGCCGCTCGAGCCCGGGGAGCTCGACCAGGGCGAGCGCCTCGGCCACGCGGCGCAGGCGATCCGCAGCGGGCACGTCCTGGCTCTCCAGGCCGAAGGCGACGTTCGCTCCCACGTCGAGGTGGGGGAAGAGCGCGTAGTGCTGGAAGACCATTCCGAAGCGCCGGCCCGCGGGCGGCGTGGAAGTGACCTCCTCGCCGTCCACCGCGATGCGTCCTCCGTCGGGCGTTTCGAACCCGGCGAGCAGCCGGAGGGTCGTCGTCTTCCCGCTTCCGCTGGGCCCGAGCAGCGCCAGCAGATCGCCGCGCGCGACCTGAAGACTGATGCCGTCCACCGCGGCCACCCCGCCGAACCGCTTGGTCAGCCGCTCCAGCACGAGAAACGGGGCCTGGCTCATGCGCCCCGGTTGACCGTTGAGCGTTGGCTGACGCCCTCTGGCGGGTGACAGTTGACGCGGTTCACCTCCGTCATCGCTTGCCGGTGTTCCGCACCCGCTGGTCCCAGTACGCCATCCACCCGGCGCCCTCCCGCGCGAGGAGTCCCCAGTCCATGTCCGCCTCGTGCAACCGGCGCTCCACGTCCGCCACCCACGGGGGAAGCGAATCCGGCGGGAGATCCGCCCGCGCGGGCAGGCGATACACACCGCGCGCGGCGAGCAGCAGCGCCTCGTCGCCGCCGGCCCAGTCGATGAAGCGCTTTGCCGCCTCCGCGTGCCGGGCGCCTGCCACCAGTCCGATCGCGTCGTCAATCACCACCGTTCCGCTTTTCGGCAGGGTGTAGTCGAGCGGGAGCCCGCGGCCCCGGTCAATCAGCACGTCGGGAAGGTCCCAGAGGGTGACCAGGCCCTCCTGCCTGGCCAGTTTCTCGGTGAGCAGCAGCGGGCTCAGCACGTAGGCCCGGGTCTGGCCGTCGAGCCGGCGAAGCCAGGCCATCCCCTGTGCGGTGTCGCCCGTCGCCTTGACGCTGCGGTAGAGAATCAGGCCCCAGATGGCGCGCATCGTCCCCGACGCCATCGGGTCCCTGATCAGCACCTTGTCCTTCCACCTGGGCAGCAGGATCTCGTCCCAGTCCTGGGGCGCGGAATCGCGGGGCACCGCCTTCGCGTTGAACGCGATCACCGCGGGAGTCCGATAGACCGGCCAGTACAGGTCCGCCGGCCCGACGCCTCGGGGACCGACCTTCGCCGCCCACGACGGCCGGTAGGGCTGCAGGAGCGAGTCGCTGATTCCGCGATCGAAGATCGTGGTCGGCCCGCCGAACCAGACGTCGGCCTGCGGATTGGCACGCTCCGAGCGCAGCCGGTCAAACACCTCCTGGCTCCCCATGTCGAGCCAGCGGACGTCAATCTCCGGATGGTGGGTCTCGAATGCCTTCTCGAGGATGCCCAGCTGGTCGGGTCCGTGGGGGGAGTACAGCACGACCGGGGTGCGCCGTTCCCCCCGCGTACACCCCGCCAGTGCGCACAGGACGGCCGCGAGGAGAGCCGGGTCAGGGAACGGGCGGCGTGGCACGAAGGTCGAGAAGATTGAGGAAGAGCCGGAGCGCGCCGGGGACCCCGGCGGGGAGCTGCCGGAAAAAGGAGAGCCCGGTGTAGACGTACATGCCCTTGCCTAGCGGGCGAACCAGGAGCCCGCCGCGGAGCGGCTCCTCCCCATGGTCGGCGAGCTCGAGCAGGGGCGTGTACGAGCGGTCCCAGGTGTGGGCGAAGTAGAGCCCGCGCTCCTGGACCCAGCCGGCCCAGTCGGCTGCGCCGATCCGGTTGGGGCGGGCGAAGGCGGGGCTCTCGGGGTGGAGCAGCTTGACCGGCGCCGTCTCGTCGGTCACCCGGTCGTGTGGCTGTCCTACGGTGAGCGGGGCGGGGGCAAAGCCGCCGTTGAAAAACGGCTGCTGCTGGTACTGCACCACGACCCGCCCTCCGCCCTTCGCGTACTCGAGCAGGCGGGTGTTGTTCTCCAGCAGCGCGGGGTCGGTCTCGTAGGCCCGGCTTCCCACCACGATGACGTCGTAGTGGGCGAGATCGGCGCGCTCCAGGGCCGCGCCGTCCAGGAGCTCGAGCGGAAGCCCGACCCCGAGGAGCGCCTCGGGCACCCGATCGGAGGCACCACGGATGTAGGCCACGTGCCGCACCGCGGGGAGCGCGATCGGCGCGGCGTGCACCACGCTCACCGCCGGGCGCGCCAGCGCCCTGAGCCGGATGTGGGGGTAGTCCACGGTCGTCATCCCGGACGCGTACCGCCGGCCCGCCTGATCGTGCGCCACCGCGCGCAGCTCGTAGGCTCCAGCGGTGAGCGCGACCGGCGGGCGGACCTGGAAGACCAGCGTCTCGCGCTCCTCCTCGCGGCCGAGCCCGTAGCGCTGGGCCGGCACCGCGGGCCACCCGGAAGGGACCTCCAGCTCCACCGTGCCGGCGGTCGGCAGGGCGGCGCCGTGCTGCAGCGTCACGGTGAAGCTCTGCGGCGCCCGGACCCCGGTGGGCCAGACCTTCTCCGCCGGCTCGAGCCTCACGTCCACCAGCGGCACCACCAGCACCGGGTGGCGCACCTCGCCCACCGCCTGGTCGCGGTAGCGGTGAACCACTTCCCGCACCTGGGTAAGGGCCCGCCCGCCCTCGGGGGTGAGGATGAAGCGGGCACGGAGCGCCGGCGGCTCGAACGGCTCACCCCAGTCGGACGGCTCCCCGCTCCAGTGGTAGAGCCCGCCATCGCGCGGGGCGCGGAGGAAATACGGCGTGGTGAAGGGCGCGTCCTCCGGAACGGTCACCTCGGCGACGCAGGCGGCGAGCGCTCCCGGTTGAACGGTTGCTGGAGCCGCGACACAGGGCGTCACCGCCCAACCGGCCGGCGCGACGACCGCCATTTCCGCCGCGGCCGGGCGGGTGCCAGCGTTCCACACCGTCAGGCGCACCGGCACCCGCTGACCCGGAACGATCCGGCCATCGGCGGTGGCGCCGTCCGCCACCAGCCCGGCGCGGATCGCCGCGGCATCGTCGGCGTGGCGGCGAAGGTCGCTGGATTCGATGCCGCTCCCGTCGAGCGGCGCGGCCGCGGTGTCAATGCCGCTCCAGAGGCTTTCGTTTCCCCCTCTCGCTCCCCCGCCCGCCCCTCCCCCTCCGTTCTCGCCGGTGCGATCGGCGAGCAGCGCGAGCCGGATCGTGGACGGACCCGGCTCCTGCAACATCCCCATGTCCTGGGAGCGGTGGAGGCTCCGGCCGCGGCTCGCGATCTGGCGGTAGGATTGGCCGACATCGGGGTCGAGCACGCCGCCGTCGAGGCTCAGGGAGGCGCCGGTGCCGTCGAAGCGCGCGCTGCGGTAGAGCTTGAGCGGCGTCCACGGGGCCAGGCCCTCCCGGTCCGAGAGATCCGGGAAGCGGACGGGATCCCCCGCCGCCTTGAAGGCCTCCTGGGCGGCCCAGCCCGCCATCTGGTGCTGGCCATGGCCGTCCCGCGGCGTTCCCGAGAAGATCGAAACGACGATCTGGGGCCGGAACCGCCGCACCACCCGCACCACGTCCTTGAGCACCGAATCGCGGGGCCAGAAGCGGGCGGTCTCCTCCAGCGTCTTGGAGAACCCGAAATCAAAAGCGCGCGTGAAGTACTGGCGCGCGCCGTCCAGCGCGCGGGCGCCGAGGAGCTCCTCGGTGCGGATCAGGCCCAGCTCCTCGCCCAGCTCGGCGCCGATGAGGTTCTGGCCGCCCTCCCCGCGGGAGAGGGAGAGATACGCCGCCTCGGCGCCCTGGCCGCGGACCAGTACGGTGAGGAGCTCGGTATCCTCGTCGTCGGGGTGGGCCGCGATCATCAGCACCCGCTTGGTGTGACCGAGCATCCGCTCGGCCTGGCGGAGCGCCACGACGCCCCCGGTGCCCGGCCCCATCGCCTGCTGCCCGCCGAGACCGTGCGGCGCCAGCAGGGCGAGCAGGAGCGGGAGCGCCCGGCGGAGAGTGCGGAAGCGCGAGGCCCTCACGCGCCGTTCCGGGGTTGGGAGAGCGGCTCCTCGTCGGCCTCCTCCGGGGGCGCGGCCGGGAGGGGATGCTTGCGTCCCCACACCAGCGCGAACAGGAAACAGAGCAATGACGCCACCAGGAGCAGCTGACCCGCCCCGACGGCCACCCCGTAGAGGAGCAGCAGCATTCCCGCCGACACCAGGATGGTGCCGACCGAACGAAGGACTTCGTCGAGGTTCTTCCAATGCGCTTGCCTGCCCCAGTAGATGGACGACCAGAGGCCAAGCACCCCGAGGAGCAGGATGCCGTACCAGATCCCGATCCACACCCGCCGGCCGATCACCATCCTGGCTCCTCACCCCGCCCGGTCCGCCTCGCAGCGCGCGCAGGGACACTGCCGGCGCAGCCGGTCAAAAGTGTAGATGCCGGTGCCGTGCCCGTCGCTCCAGCCGACCCGGAGCCCGTATGCTCCCACCAGGTGCAGCTCGAGCGGCCGCACGTCATCCGGAATCGCGGCTGGGTCGAGCAGCGCCCGCCCGCTCATCTCCTCCACGCACTCGGCGCAAGGACAGCTGAGCCGGAGCGCACGCGCCGGGAACAGCGCCCGGTGCCCCGCGGCGTCCCACTCGATCAGCACCCCGTCGTCGCGCCGGGTGATCGCCACCGGGAGCGGATTCGGCACGGTCAGCCTCCGATCTCCTCCCGCCCCGCACGCCGAACGCGCGCATGTATGTTACAGGACCTGCGACACGCTGCGACTTCCGAAGGAGCCGACCCCCGATGGCCGCCACTCCCCACAACCCATTCGGCACCCGCGCCGAGCTGACCACCGACGACGGGCCAGCGGTGATCTTCCGCCTCTCCGAGCTGGAGCGCAAGGGCATGGGCGGGCTCGACCGGCTGCCCTTCTCCATCCGGGTACTGCTGGAGAACGCCCTGCGCCACACCGGGCGCGGCTTCGTCACCGAGGAGCACGTCGCCGCCCTGGCGCGCTACCGTCCAGCGCCCGCCGCGGGGTTCGAGATCCCCTTCCTGCCCGCCCGGGTCATCCTCCAGGATTTCACCGGCGTGCCGTGCGTGGTGGACCTGGCCGCGATGCGGGACGCGATGGCCCGGATGGGCGGCGATCCCGCGCGGATCAACCCGGTGGTCCCCTGCGATCTGGTGATCGATCACTCGGTGCAGGTGGACCACTACGGCACCGCGGGGGCCTTCCGCCAGAACGTCGCGCTGGAATTTGAGCGCAACGCCGAGCGCTATCAACTGCTGAAGTTCGCCCAACGCGCGTTCCGCGATTTTCGCGTGGTCCCGCCGGGCACCGGCATCGTGCACCAGGTGAACCTCGAGTATCTGGCCCCGCTGGTGCAGCTCCGGTCCCAGTTCGGCGAGCTCACCGCCTACCCCGACACCCTCGTCGGCACCGATTCCCACACCACCATGATCAACGGGCTGGGGGTGCTGGGCTGGGGCGTGGGCGGCATCGAGGCGGAAGCGGTCATGCTGGGGCAGCCCTATTTCATGCTGCTCCCCCACGTCGTCGGGGTGAAGCTCACCGGCGATCTGCCGATCGGCACCACGGCCACCGATCTGGTGCTCCGGGTCACCCAGCTGCTCCGCCGGCACGGCGTCGTGGACAAGTTCGTCGAGTTCCACGGACCCGGCCTCTCCCGCCTGGGCCTCGCCGACCGCGCCACCATCGCGAACATGGCGCCGGAGTACGGCGCCACCGTCGGCTTCTTCCCGGTGGACGCGGAGGCGATCGAGTACCTGCGGCGCACCGGGCGGACCCGCGAGGCCCTGCGCGCCGAGCGCTACTGCAAGGAAGTCGGCCTGTTCCGCACCGACGCCACGCCGGACCCGGAATTCACCGCGTCGCTGGCGCTCGAGCTGGGCTCGATCGAGCCCAGCCTCGCCGGGCCGCGCCGCCCCCAGGACCTGGTGCCGCTCCGGGAGCTCAAGAAGAACTTCGCGGTGTCCCTGCCGGGTCTCCTGCCGGCGGGCGCGCCGGCTGACCGCCGCTCGGTGGCCGATGCGAACTATTCCCGCTGGGTGAACGAAGGCGGCGGGGGCGGGGGCACGGCGGTCGCGCTCGAAGCGCCGCCCGAGATCGCCTGCTCCCTCAACGGCAGCGACTTCGCGCTCACCGACGGCGCCGTGGTCATCGCGGCCATCACCAGCTGCACCAACACCTCGAATCCGTCCGTGATGGTGGGCGCCGGCCTCCTCGCCAAGAAGGCGGTGGAGCAGGGCCTCTCGAGCCGGCCGTGGGTCAAGACCAGCATGGCTCCCGGCTCCCGGGTGGTGACGGCTTACCTCGAGGGCGCCCGGCTGATGCCGTACCTCGAGCGGCTGGGCTTCAACGTCGTCGGCTACGGCTGCACCACCTGCATCGGCAACAGCGGCCCGCTGCCGGAGCCGATCGCCGAGGCGATCGAGCAGCACCAGCTGGTCACGGCCGCGGTGCTCTCCGGCAACCGGAATTTCGAGGCGCGGGTGCATCCTCAGGTCCGGGCCAATTATCTCGCCTCCCCGATGCTGGTGGTGGCGTTCGCGCTGGCGGGGCGGGTGGACATCGACCTGGCCACCGAGCCGCTGGGCACCGGCGCCGGCGGGAAGCCGGTCTTCCTGCGCGACCTCTGGCCCTCCGCCGAGGAGATCCGCGCCACCATGGCGGCGTCGCTCAAGCCGGAGCTCTTCACCCAGCGCTACGCCTCCGTGTTCGAGGGCGACGAGGAGTGGCGCGCGCTGGCGGTCCCCACGGGCGATCGCTATGCCTGGGACCCGGCCTCCACCTACATCCAGGAGCCGCCCTTCTTCCAGGGCCTCGGCGCTGACCCGGTGCCGCCCGGCGACATCACCGGAGCCAGGGTCCTCGTCTCGCTCGGCGATTCGGTGACCACCGATCACATCTCCCCCGCGGGAGCGATCCCCAGGAACGGCCCCGCGGCGAAATACCTGCGGGAGCACGGGGTCGAGCAGCCGGACTGGAACACCTTCGGCGCACGGCGCGGCAACCACGAGGTCATGAT
>DASYRI010000071.1:0-10231 GCA_036004545.1 Gemmatimonadales bacterium | reverse complement strand
GGCGACGGCGCGGCTCGCCGAGAGCGTTGCCGCCCTGGAAAGCATCCGGCTCGACCTCCTTCGCCTGCACGCCAACGCAAGCGACCTGGCGCCGCTCACCACACTGATGGACGCCGCGCGCGTCATCGGCGAGGACTTGAGCCGACTCGCAGAGGCCCAGCGGGAGGCCGAGGTCGCTGCTGGTCGCAGTGTCGGAGCGGGGCGAATGCCGACGCCGTCGTAGTCCTAGCGACGGCCTTCGTCGGTGCGGCCGACCAGCTCTTCTGCTCCGCGCACGGGGCGCGGAGTGCCGACGAACTCACCCTCACCCAGGCCGCGCGAGTCTACCGGTCCGGTTCGGCTTTCACCCTGGTATCCGTCGCGATCCAGTTCACTTCCCAGGTCTTGCCCCCGTCGGCCGAGAACGACTGCTCGAAGCGGGCCGACGTGGGCGTGATGTCGGAGATGACGAACCGGACCAGGATGGCTCGGCCGTTCAGCGTCTCCTGGGAAAAGAACTCGCCCCGCCCGTTGCGGAATTCGCCGATCGCGGGCGGGCTCAGGGTCCCGCCGCTGCTGTTGGAAAAGTTGAGGCTCCACTGGCGGGCTTCCGGGTTGTAGAGCCGCAGGCTCAGACCTTCGAGATGACCCGCCGGCCCATCCACCTCGAGCTCGACCAGATTGGCGCGCCCGTTCCACACCTTCCGGACCACCGTGGTGCCCGCATACTCGACCCAGGTGGTGGAGCCGGTCAGGGGACGGACCAAGCGCCGGAGGCGGGTGGTCCACGTCCCGATCTCGAAGTCGAAATCGTGTTGCCCGTCTCGTTGCTGGACCGCTTGAGGCAAGCCGAGCGACCGGGAGCGCGCCGTGGGAACCAGCCGCCAGACCTCGACCGGCGCGCGGAATGCCTTCTCGAGCACCGGACCCACCGCCTCCCGCCATCCCGGCGAGCCATCGAGCCTCGCCTTCCACCGGTCGTACTCGCCCGCGTCGGCGAATCGCACGAACCAGACGAAGGCGTGCTCCCCCTCGCGTACCGGGAGCCGGGGAAAGTTGTTCGGGGCCGGCTCCGTTTCGAATGCGGCGAAGGGGCGCACCCCGCTCGCCGCCAGCTCCGGCACGATGACCCGCTCGAATGTCTCGGTGAATCCCCGCGCCGCCGGCGCGGTGAGGGTGTAGATCGTGGCGACGATCAGCCCCGGGGCAGTGGCGCCGGGACCGGGGCGCTCACCCGGCTCGAAGCCTGAGCCAGGGCGAGCGGGGCGCAGCAGGCGGACGTTGTCCGAGCTGACCATGGTGGCGTTCGCCGCGTCCCGGTGCGCGGCCCACACGCCCCCGCCGTAGAAGGCGCCCAGCGAGGCGGCGCGCGAGGCCAAGTCGGGAAAGCCTCGCAGCCAGGTGAATACGTCCGGCCGGTCGATGTCCCGGAACTGGGCGATCACCCGCATGCCGGTCGCTTCCTGGGTCTCGACGAACTCGCGGTCGAAGAGCGCGATCAGCGCCTCGCGCCGGCCCGGATGGAGCGCATACTGCCGCAGCTCCACCACCGGACAACAGACGGCCGGCGGAGGGGACGTGGGGGGAAGCGCGAGCACCATGCTGCTCCCGATCTGCCAGAGGCTCGAGTGCAAGAGGAACGCTCCCGGGCGCGAGGGAGCCTGAATAGTCGCCGCAAGGCGGTACTGTCGCCATCGCCAATTCGTATATTACGGCCATGACCACTTTGCACCTCCCCATAGACCGCTCCTCCGCTGTTCCCCTCCACCGCCAGATCTACGAAGGACTCCGCCGGGCCATCCTCGCCGGCCGGCTCCGCCCCCGCCAGCGGGTCCCCTCGACCCGGGCCCTGGCATTGGAGCTGGAGGTGTCGCGCCTGCCGGTGCTCACGGCGTACGATCAGCTGCTTCACGAGGGCTACCTCGAGGGCCGGGTGGGGTCGGGCACCTTCGTCGGTGCCTCGCTCCCCGACGATCTGCTCGGCTCCGCGGCTCGCCGAGTTCCGCGTCCGCTGCCCAAATCGCGCGACGAAGGCGGACTGGGCCCGTTCCGGATGAGCCTCCCGGCGCTGGACCAGTTTCCCCACGCCCTGTGGGCCAGGCTGGTGGCCCGGCACGCCCACGCGCTGACCCATGCCCAGATGGCCTATGGCGATCCGGCCGGGCTGGTTCCGCTCCGCGCGGCTATCGCGGAGCATCTGCGCGCGGCGCGGGCCGTCCGCTGCGAAGCAGAGCAGATACTCATCGTGTCCGGGTCGCAGGCGGCGCTCGGCCTGGCCACGGCGGTGCTCCTTTCGCGAGGCGACCGGGTGGCGGTGGAGGAGCCGGGCTATCCCGGGGCGCGGGCCGCGCTGGGTGCGAACGGGGCGGAGCTGGTGGCGGTGCCGGTGGACGACGAAGGCATCAGCGTGGCATCGCTCCGCAGGCGCGGTGGCCCGCTCCGCGCGGCGTACGTCACTCCGTCGCACCAGTATCCGCTCGGCACCTCGATGACCGCGGCCCGCCGGTTCGCGCTGCTGGACTGGGCCTTTCGCCGGGGGGCGTGGGTGCTGGAGGACGACTACGACAGCGAGTATCGCTACGTGAGCCGACCGCTCGGCGCGCTCCAGGGGATGGATGCCCACGAGCGGGTGATCTACATCGGCACCTTCAGCAAGGTGCTCTTTCCCGCCCTGCGGGTGGGGTACCTGGTCGTGCCGCCCTCGCTCCAGCCCCGTTTCGTGGAGGCGCGGGAAGCCTTCGATCTCTTTTCTCCCACGCTGTACCAGCTGGCGCTCGCCGAGTTCCTGCGCGAGGGGCACTTTGACCGGCATCTGCGCCGGATGCGGGCGGTGTACCTGGAACGGCGCGACGCGCTGCTCGGCGGACTGGCCCGGCACTGCGGAGACCGGGTTAGCGTTTACAACGCCGACGCCGGTCTGCACGTGGCGGTGCTGCTCCCCGCCGGGGTCGAGGATGCGGACGTCGTCCGCCGCATGGCCGGCCGCGGTTTGACGGCGACGGCGCTCTCGACCTGCTATGCGGGGCCGGCGCGCCGGAGCGGATTGCTGCTGGGGTTCGGCGGCTCAACCGCACGGCGCCTGCTCGAGGCGACCCGGGTGCTGGGGGAGATACTGCGGGATTCGGGGGAGGCTCGCCCGGAGCGAACCGCCCGCTGACCCGGGGGCCCCCGGATGTCACCAGGCGGGCACGGGTCATTCATCCCGGAGAACCACCACCGGATCCACCCTCGCAGCTCGGCGCGCGGGGAAGAAGCAGGCCGTGACGGTCACCACGCCCAGCACCGCCGAGCCCAGCAGGAGCGTGACCGGATCGCCGGGCGCAATGTCGTAGAGCAGCGTCCGCAGCACGCGGGTGAAGGCGAGAGCACCGACTACTCCGAAACCCAGACCAATCACGACCGGGAGCATCGTCTGACCGACCACCAGGCGATAGACCTCCCCGGCGCGCGCGCCGAGCGCGATGCGAATGCCGAGCTCGCGGCGCCGTTGCACCACGGCCTGGCTGGCGATGCCGAAGCACCCGGTTGCGGCCAGGGCGAGCGCCATCGCCGCGAAAACGCTGAACAGGATCATCGGGAACCGGAGATGGCCGAGCGAGCCCTCGACCACCTGCGCCATGGTGAAGGGATCGCCGATCGGCTCAGCGGGTGCGGCCCGGCGCAGCGCCTCCCGGAGCGGGGAAAAACCGGCGGGAGGCGTCGCGGTGCGAATCATCACGGTCAGCTGCGGCCACGCGCCCTGGGCGTACGGCGCGTAGAGGTAGGGCCGGGCGGGCTCCGCCAGTCCGCCGTGCCGGACGTTCCCGACCACGCCGATGATCGTGATCCATGGCCCCTGGGTCTCGAAGCGGCCCAGCTTGATCCGCTTGCCCACGGGGTTTTCGTCGGGAAACCAGCGCCGCCCCAGGGCTTCGTTGATGACCATCACGGGCGGTGCCGAAGCGCGGTCGGCCGGGCTGAAGTCGCGTCCCGCGAGCACCGGAATTCCCAGCGTGCGGAAGTATCCCGGACAAGCCACCCCATAGGAGGCGCTCGGCAGGTTGGACGGGCCGGGATCCGGCGCACCCTCGAGCACGAAGCTGCGACCGGCGCTCGCGCCGGACAGCGGCACGTGGCTCACGGCGCTCACCGACACGACGCCCGGCACGGCGCCGACCTCGCGCGACAAATCGCCGCAGAGACTCACCCGCTCCGCGGGGCCGTAGAAATCGGCCTGCGGAAGCGCCATCCGGAACGCGATCACGTTGACGGGATCGAGCCCCGGGGCCACCCGCTGGAGCCGGCTTATGCTCGCGATGAGGAGCCCGGCCCCGACCAGGACGAGCATGGCGAGCGCCACCTCCACCCCTACCAGCACGCTCTTGAGACGGCGGGTATGTCGCGCGGTGGTGCTCCGGGCCCCGGCATCGCGCAGCAGCTCGGCGGGCTCGGCCGGGAGCGCCGTGAGCGCCGGGGCAAGGCCGGCGGCGATGCCCGCGACCAGTGCCAGCAGCACCCCCACGCCGACGACGGTGGCATCGAGTGGGATGCTGCTGAGATCGCGGAAGGGCAGGTTGTGCAGGCTTTGGGGAAATACCGCGAGCAGCGCCCTGGTGCCGAGCGCGGCAAGGCCGATCCCGAGGGCGGCGCCGCCGAGGGAAAGCACGACGCTCTCGGTGACCAGCTGCCGGACGATGCGCGCGCGGCTCCCGCCCAGGCCCATACGGGTAGCGATCTCCCGGCGGCGGGCGACGCCCCGTGCCACCAGGAGGCTCGCGACGTTCGCCGACGCGATGAGCAGCACCAGGGTCACGGCGGCGAGCAGGGTCTGGAGGATGCCCCGGACGCCCTGCACCCAGAGGTCCCGCATGGGGAAGACGTTGGCGCTCTCATTGGCATTGGTGGCGGGGTAGGATCTGGCCAGCCGGTCGCCGATCGCGCGAAGCTCGCCACGGGCCCGCGCCAGGGTCACTCCGTCCTTGAGCCGCGCGATGGCAAAGAACGAGTGCGAGGCGCGACCCTGATCTTCCGCGTTCAAGCCGATCGGCAGCCAGAGCTGCTGGTCGGCGCTCGGGAAGGCAAAGCCCCTGGGCATGACCCCGACGACCTGTGAGGGCTGGCCGTTGATCCGGATGGTCTTTCCCACCAGCGAGGAGTCGGCCCCGTACCGGCGCTGCCAGAGGCGGTGGCTCAGCACCACGACCCGGGCGCCGGGCGCATCGTCCGAGGGAACCAGCCCGCGGCCCAGCAGCGGGGCAACCCCAAGCACCTCGAAGATGCCGCCGGTAGCGCGCAGGGCGCCCACCTGTTCCGGCTCGGCGCCGTCGGAGAGGTTGCTGCCGAGGTACTCGTACAGCGCCATGGAGGAGAAGACCCGGTTCTCCTTTTGCCAATCGAGGTAGTTCGGCGCCGCGACCGTGTAGCCGCCGACCAGGCTCCGGCTGTCGGTCTCGAGGACCATGACGAGGCGGTCGGATTGGAGATAGGGCAGCGGCTTGAGCAGCAGCGCATTGACGAAGCTGAAGATGACGGTCAGGCCGCCCAGCGCGATCGCGAAGGTGAGCAGCGCAAAGACAGTAAAACCGGGACTCCGGCGCAGCGTGCGAACGGCGTAGCGCAGGTCGCGGCCGAGCGTCTCGAAGGCGGCGCCGGCCCGGACGTCGCGGACGGCCTCCTTCACGGTATCGGCGCCGCCGAGATCCAGCCGGGCCGCGCGGCGGGCGGCCTCGGGGGGCAGGCCGCCGGCATGGTGCTCGGCGGCGAGCAGGTCTTCGTAGGAGGCGATCTCTTCGTTGAGATCGCGGTCGACGGCCCCTTTGTGGAGCAGGTTGCCGACGGCACGGGTCAGGCGTCGGAACATGGCGGATCCTCAGCCGGTCGACTCGAGCGAGCGGTTGATCGCGAAGGCGACCCGGCCCCAGGTCGCGACTTCGCGCCCGAATTGCCGTTTGCCGGCCTTGGTGAGCTGGTAGTACCTGGCGCGGCGGTTGGTGTCGGAGACCCCCCATTCCGAGCTCAACCAGCCCTTCTCCTCCAGGCGGTGGAGGGCGGGGAAGAGGGAGCCGGGCTTGACCTGGAAGGTGCCTCCGGCGAGCTGCTCGACCCGGCGGGCGACGCCGAGCCCATGGCGGGGGCCGAGCATGAGCGCCTTGAGGATGAGCAGGTCGAGGGTGCCTCGGAGGAGCTCCGATTGCTGCGCCACGGGTCGCTCTCCTACAGAGATTCGATATGAAGATGGGGCGACTCGTATCGAATGTCAATAGGAGCCCTGCGGTGCGGCCGCCGTGCCGCGGGTAGGGTTGCCGGTGGTCCCGCCAGGGAGCAGCGCAGACCGACTCCCCATGGCGAGCTGGAGGGCGCTTCCGTGGCCCGCGGCAGCCCTCGAGCCGGTACGCTGGCGCGCCGCCCGTTGGGACGCCAACTTAGCTCTTCCTTACTCAGGTATTCGCGCGCCGGCGGCCACGCCGCTCGGTGACCGCACCTTCCCCGGAGGACCCCCCGTGCGCGCAGTCGCCCCGTTGCTCCTCCTCCTGACAGCCGTGAGCGGCTTCGCCTCCGCCCAGCAGCCGCGCCAGTCGGTCCGCGGCGTCGTTCGGGATGCCGCCGGGGCGCCGCTGGGCGGCGCGGGCGTTTTCCTCGGCGCGCGAGAGACGCTCACCGACCCGCAAGGCCTCTTCCGATTCGACAGCGTTCCTCCCGGTCGATACGCCGTCACCATCCGCCTCCCTGGCTTCGCCCCCCTCCGCTCGCGGATCGCCGTGCTGGAGACCGAGCCGGCGGAGCTCGAGTACCTGCTCACCCCGGCGCCGCTCCTGTTGCCCACCGTCGTGGTGGAGGGGCGGCGGACCGGCATCTACGGTGCAGTCGGGGACACCGGATTCCGCGCCGCCGTCGGGGCCCGGGTCCAGGTGTCGGGTTCCCAGGGGGGCGAGGCGCTGACCGACAGCATGGGCCGGTTCGCGTTTCCCCACGCCGATCGCGGGCCCTACATGGTCCGGGTGACCTATCGCGGCTACACCGAGCGCCGGGTGCTGGTGGAGATCAAGCCGGGCGAGGGACGCGAGCTCGCCGTGATGCTCGTCCCGGCGCCGGGATCGGAATCGCCCGGCGATGGGGGGGCCATCCAGGACCTCGGCTCCCGCCTGGCGCGCGGCTTCGAGCGGGAGCGCCTCGCCGGGAAGGATCTCACGCGCTACGGATCGGGCGGGCTCTGCGACGTGCCCCGCCTCCGATCGGAGGTCGGCGCCACGACGACGCTCATCCTCAACGGGCAGACGGTGATTCCCGATTTCGACGTCTCGTCACTCTGCTCCTGGCGCGCCGACGAAGTGGAGCTGGTGGAATTCGGAAGGGACGTCTGCCGCGACGTCACCCAGACTCTTGTGCACCTGCTGATGACGAACCTCAGGACCTGGTGCTCGGGCCGAACCCGTAACGTCCCGCGGAGCATCATGGCCGGCCGCGGGCGGATCACCAGCCAGAATGCCGGCACCAGCTACGTGGTCATCTGGGAGAAGCGCTAGCCCCACCGGCCCGGCGCGGCGCGCCCGCATCAGGGTGAGCCGATGACGAACTGGTTTCCGTCCGGGTCGGCGAAGATGGCGGAGGTGCCCCAATCCGCCTGCTTCGGCTGCTGGACGAACTTCACTCCCTTCGCCGCCAGCTCGCGGCAGGTTCCCATCACGTCGTCAGCCACGAACGCGATCCCGGTGAAGGTGCCGATCCGGTTCTCTTGTCCGGCCGGCGTGAAGAGGGTGATGCCGGTTCCCGCGCGGCCGATGCCGAGCTCGATCCACCGCTGGGCGTCGTCGAACGGCTGATCGGTGATGACGCGGAATCCCAGCTGCCCGGTGAAGAATTCCAGGGCGCGCTGCTGGTCCGCCACGGGAACGCCGACGAACTTGATGGCCTTGATCACGTGACCTCCTCGATGAGGGTTGCCGAGTCGTACCGCCGGGCGGGACCAATACTGGGATGCCGCGCTGGCGGCGCAAGGCGGGCAGACGTTACTATGGCACTCCTTGCCATAGGCTCGGGAGGGTGGATGGCCGGCATCGAGGTGGACGGCTACGTCCTGGATACGCTCATGGCCGACCTGGTGGGGCACGACCGCCAGCCGAGCGCTTTTCTCGTGTATCTCCATCTCTGGCGGCACACCCACGGCGCGGGCGCGCCGGCGGCCCAGCTGAGCCTGCTCGACCTCGCCACGGGAACCGGGCTCTCCAAGCGCGCAGTGCAGGAGGCCCTGCGCTGGCTGTCCAAGAGGCGGCTGCTCGGGGTCCAGCGCGAGAGCATCACCGCGATCCCCGTGTACACCGTCCGGCGTCCGTGGGCGCGCTGACCCGCCGGCCGGCGGCCGGCCCCGCCTCCGGGAGGTGATCCCATGGCGCCCCAGGCCCAGAACCCCATGCGAGTCGGCTACGTTCTGGCTGCCCGGCAAGCGCTGAGCTTCCTGACCCTCCTGGTGAGCGCGCTCGACGCCCAGACCCCACCGCCTCCGCCGATTCCTCTCCCCCTCCCGGAGCACCCCCGTCCCGATTTCGAGCGCGCGGAGTGGCTCAACCTGAACGGCCGCTGGCGCTTTGCATTCGACGCCGGCAATGAGGGCGTCCGGTCCGGCTGGACCAGCGGCGACCTGCCCGGCACCCGCGAGATCCTGGTGCCGTTCTCGTGGGGCGCACCGCTCTCCGGGGCTCCCGATAGCGCCGACATCGGCTGGTACTCCCGCCCCATCACCGTGCCGGACGCATGGCGCGGTCGGCGGGTGTTCGTCGTTTTCGGTGCGAGCGACTGGCAGACGACGGCCTGGCTCGACGGCAGGCAGCTGGGCGAGCACCAGGGCGGCTACACCCCGTTCTCGTTCGAGTTGACGTCCTTCCTGCGCCCTGGCCGGCCGCAGCGGCTCGTCGTGCGGGTGGACGACACGCCGCACCCATTCAAGCTCGAGGGCAAGCAGGGCTACGGGAAGGCGCGTGGAATGTGGCAGACCGTCTATCTCGAGGCGCGGGGCGGAGACCCTCTGGAGTCCGTACACTTCACGCCGAGGGCCGACCTCGCCGGGGTCGGAGTGGACGTCCGGCTGCTGGAGCCGGCGCCGGAGGACCTCACGCTGCGCCTGGCGTTCACCAACCGCGAGGGCGACTCAGTCGTCACGCGGCGCATCCCGCGCGGTGCGGCCACCGCGCACCTCGACGTGCCGCTGCCGAACGCGCGCCGCTGGTCGCTCGACGATCCCTTCCTGCACGACGTCGTCGTGAGCGTCGAAAGCACGGGTGTCGCCGAGGATCGGGTGCGGACCTATTTCGGCATGCGCACCATCGGCGTGGTGGACCTGCCGGGCACGACCTACCCCTACGTCGCCATCAACGGCACGCCGGTCTTCCTCCAGCTGGCGCTCGATCAGGCGTACCATCCGGAAGGCTACTACACCTTTCCCACCGATAGCGCGCTGCGCGAGGAGATTCTACGCGCCCGCCAGATCGGGCTCAACGGGCTGCGCGAGCACATCAAGATCGAGACGCCGCGCAAACTGTACTGGGCCGACCGGCTCGGCGTGCTCATCATGGCCGACGTGCCGAACTGGTGGGGGCCGCCGGACTCCGCCGAGTTCCGCGAGCACGAGGTCGCGCTCCGCGGCATGATCGAGCGCGACTACAACCACCCGGCGGTCTTCGCCTGGGTGCTGTTCAACGAGACCTGGGGCCTCACGACGAAGGTGGAGAACCGCAATCGCTACCTCCCCGAGACCCGGCAGAAGGTCGCGGCCCTCTACCGCCTCGCGAAATCGCTCGACGCCACCCGCCTGGTGGAGGACAACTCGCCGTGCTGCGGCCGCGGCCACACCGAGACCGACCTCAATTCGTGGCACGAGTACCTCCCCGGCTGGCGGTGGGAGGCGCAGGTCCAGCGGGCGAGCGACAGCACCTTCCCCGGCTCGACCTGGAACTTCGAGTCGCCGTGGCGGCAGGGCCGCCAGCCGATGCTCAACTCGGAATTCGGCAACGTCTGGGGCTACGAGGGGAGCACCGGCGACGTGGACTGGAGTTGGGACTACCACCGCGCCATCGACGCGTTCCGCCGCCACCCGAAGCTCGCCGGCTGGCTGTACACCGAGCACCACGACGTCATCAACGAGTGGAACGGCTACTACCGGTTCGACCGATCCGACAAGGTGACGGGCCTCGACGACCTCTGCCCGGGCATGTCCCTCCGGGACCTGCACGCGCCGTTCTACATCGCGCCGGAGACGGACCTCTGCGCGGAGGTCAAGCCC
>DASYRI010000070.1:0-72961 GCA_036004545.1 Gemmatimonadales bacterium | reverse complement strand
GGCCCGCCGAGCAGGCGTTTCTCCGGGTGACCGAGCTCGATCCCGAGAACGTGATCGCCCTCAGGGGGCTCGCGGAGATCGCCGAGCGTTCGGGGCGCCTGGCCGAGGCCGTGCAGCGCCTGAAGCAGTTGCTCGATGTGGACCGGGGCAACGACGACGCCAGAGGACAGCTCGACCGCGTCCTCGAGCTGCAGTCGGCGCCGGTCCCTCCGCCGCCGCCCGCGCCGCCCGCGCCGCCCGCGCCGCTCCCCACCGCCGAGCCGGTGGCGATGCCCAGCCCGGAGAGCTGGACGGCCGGCAGCACGCCCGAGATGATGGCTGCGGAGGCGCCCGGGGACGAGGAGTTCAACGAACCCTCGTTGCTGGACCTGAGCGCGCTGGATTTGAAGGGGCCGGCGCCCGCGGCGGCGCAGCTGCAGGAGTTCGAGGTCCCCAACGACGCGGAGTCGCTCCGCTCGGCCCAGGAGTCCCCCCACGAGCTCGAGTACCAGGACGAATCCGCGGGGGATCAGTCCCACGCCTTCTCCGGTGTCCAGGACGTCGAGCTCCCCGAGCTGACGGACGCGCCGCTCGATGCCGCGGCCTCCGAGGAGCCCTGGGCCTACCCCGAGCCGCCCGGCGATAGGGTGTGGGTATCGGAGCCGGACGTCGTCGAGGCAGGGCCGCCCATCGTGGACGTCGTGCCGCCGCCGCCCCCTGCCGTCGCGGAGGACGAGACTTTCCTTCCGCCCCCGCCGCTTCCTCCCCTCGCGGTCCTGGAAGAGGCGTTCCTGCCTCCTCCGCCAGAGCCCGCCGAGGAGGAAATCGCAGTGGCGCCTCCCCTCCCGCCGGTGCCCGAGCCCCTTCAAGCCAGGGCGGAGCCGGAGCCCGTGCGCGAGCCAGCCGCCGAGCCGGTGGAGCCGGAGCTCGTTGTGACGACTTCCATGGCGGAAGTGTTTCTCCGCCAGGGCTACCGGGAGCTTGCCCGGGCGGTGTACATCCAGCTCGCCGAACGCGATCCGTCTGATGCGCGAGTGGCGGCCGCCCTCGCCGAGCTCCGGCCCGAGCCCGCTTCGCCGCCGGCTGATCCGCTCCCTCCGCCGGCACCCGCGCCGGAATTCGGGGCCGCGAGCACCGGCGGCCGCTCGGTCGAACAGCTCTTCTCGTCGCTGCTTTCGACCGGGCGCCCCGCCGTCGCCAGGACGGTGCATCCACCGGCGTTCGAAGCGGCCCGCCCTCCCGCCGGCGAGCCGACCCGGCCCGCGCAGGAGTCGCTCAGCCTGAGCTCGGTCTTCGGTGAGGCGCCGGCGCCGGCTCCGGCGACCGGTGGCCCGGCCGTCTCCGGGGAAGGGGAGCCGAGCTTCGACGAGTTCTACTCGGGACCGGTCGAAGCGTCCGCAGAACAGGACCTCCCCAAGGCGCCCCCGATCGGATCGGCCGCTCCTCCTGCCGCGCCCGAAGACCTCGAGCAGTTCAATGCCTGGCTCCGCGGCCTCAAGCGCTGAATGCGGGTCACGGTCCTCAACGGCCCGAACCTGAACCTGCTGGGCACCCGCGAGCCGGAGATCTACGGTACCATGACGCTCGCGGGGATCGAGACCCTGGTCCGGGAGGAGGGAAACCGGCTCGGCGTCTCGATCCGGTTCGTGCAGACGAACCACGAGGGCGGGCTGGTGGACGAGATCCAGGCCCTCCCCGGGACCGCCGACGGCCTGATTCTCAACGCGGGAGCGTACTCCCACACCAGTCTCGCCATACGCGACGCGCTCCTCTGCGTGAAAATACCCTTCGTGGAAGTGCACCTCACCGATCCCTCGAAACGGGAAGAGGCCCGGCGCCGACTGGTCTTCGCCGACCTCGCGGTAGAGCTGATTACCGGACTCGGTCCCGAGGGATATCGCCGCGCCCTGCGGGCCCTCTACGGGCGGCTCGGTGGGAAGTGACCGCCGCGAGGGCCGGCAAACCGCCCTGCGACGGCTGCTCGCCGACCAGGGGCTCGATGCCCTCCTCACCTCCCACGCGCCTAACGTCCGCTACCTGACCGGCTTCAGCGGCTCGGCGGCCTTGCTGCTCGTCACTGCCGGGCGGACCGTCCTGATCACCGATTTCCGCTACGCCGAGCAGGCGCCCGAGGAAACCGGCGCCTCCGCGGACGTGGTCATCGAGCGGAGCGACCTCTGGGAATCGCTGCGGAAGCTGGCGGAGTCCGGGCCCAGGCTCCGGCTCGGGTTCGAGCAAGACCACCTGTCGGTGCGAAGCGCCGAGCGGCTCAACCGGCTCGAAGGCTCGGAGCCGGTGCCGACCAGCGATCTGGTGGAAGGTCTTCGGGCGGTGAAGGACCCGGATGAGGTCGAAGCGCTCCGCGCCGCGGCGGAGCTGGCCCAGGCCGCGCTCGCCGAGCTGCTGCCGACGGTCCGGGTGGGGCAGACGGAGCAGGAGGTGGCGGCGGGCTTGGAGCACCGGCTCCGGCTCCGCGGAAGCGAGTGGCATCCGTTCCAGACTATCGTTGCCTCGGGACCCAGGGCGGCGTTCCCGCACGCCCGCTCCAGCTCCCGCCCGATCGGGCGAGGCGAATGGCTGCTGCTCGATTTCGGGGCGCAGCTGGGCGGCTATTGCGCCGATCTGACCCGGACCGTCGTGGTCGGCGCCCCGGCCGACGCCCGCCAGCGCGAAGTCTACGAGGCGGTGCGGCGCGCGCAGCTCGCGGCGCGCGAGGGGATCCGGGCGGGGATGACCGGACGGAGCGCCGATTCCCTGGCCCGCGATCTCATCGCCGAGGCGGGCTTCGGCGAGGCGTTCGGCCACTCGCTGGGCCACGGGATCGGCCTCGAGGTGCACGAAGCCCCCCGCCTCTCCCAGACCTCGGAGGCCAGCCTGCCGGCCGGCGCGGTGGTCACGGTCGAGCCGGGCATCTATCTTACGGGCTGGGGAGGCGTCCGACTGGAGGATGACATTCATCTCGCTTCCACCGGTCCGCGGTGCCTGAGTGACGGGCGCACCGACCTCCTGGAACTTCATTGATTCATAACCTCCACGTCTCCACGGGTCGGGGCCAACGCGTACACCCATGAAACCGGACGAGATGAAGGAGCTGGCTCTGCTGCTGCAGAAGGTGCCGGGCCTGAAGGGCATCGAGTTCAAGGAGGTCAAGCGGCTGGCCGACTTGTTGCTCGAATCGCCGGAGATCGGCTCGATCGAGCTCAAGGGGTTGTTCGGGACCGGGGTGGTAATCACCCGCACCGGCGGGCACGCGGTCGCCTTGCCGGGCCCGGTGCGGTTGGCCCCGGCCGCCGGGCCGGGCGATGGGGCCGAAGCGCCCCGCGCCGCGGCCGTCTCGGCGCTCAAGGAGATCAAGTCGCCGATGGTCGGAACCTTCTACGCGGCGCCGGAACCGGGCGCCGAGCCGTACATGAAGGTTGGGGCGCGGGTCTCCGCGGGGCAGACGGTATGCATCATCGAGGCGATGAAAATCATGAACGAGATCGAGGCGGAGTTCGCCGGCGTCATCCGTGAAGTCTCTGTGGAGGATGCCCAGCCGGTCGAGTTCGGCCAAGTCCTTTTCCGCGTGGATCCCCATGGCTGATGTCCCCGGGCTCGAGGGCGCACCTACCGCTGCCCCGTTCAACTTCAAGCAGGCGATTTCGCAGATGGTCCAGCGGGCCGGCTCCGACCTGCACCTCAAGGTGGGCCGGCCGCCGACGGTGCGGGTGAACGGCGACCTCCACTCCCTGCCGATGCAGCCGGTGCGGCCCGAAGACCTGAAACACCTGGCCGAGCAGATCATGACCCCGAGGCAGGTGAAGGAGTTCTCGGAGAAGAAGGAGGCGGATTTCGCCATCGGGGTGCCCGGCGTGGGGCGCTTCCGGACCAACATCTACCAGCAGCGCGGTACCCTGGCGTTCGCGCTCCGGGCGATCCCCTACGAAGTCCACTCCATCAAGGAGCTCAATCTGCCCGAGGTGCTGGAGGCCATCGCGCTCAAGCCGCGCGGGCTCGTGCTGGTGACCGGGATCACCGGCTCGGGCAAGTCCACCGCGCTGGCGGCGATGATCAACCACATCAACCGCCATCGCCGGGTGAACGTCATCACCATCGAGGATCCGATCGAGTTCCTGCACCGGGACTCGATGGCGAATATCGCCCAGCGCGAGGTGGGAAGCGACACCCTGTCCTTCGGGACGGCGCTCCGGCACGTGCTGCGCCAGGACCCCGATGTGATCCTGCTGGGCGAGATCCGCGACCTGGAGACGCTGGACACGGCGCTCAAGGCGGCGGACACCGGACACCTGGTTTTCTCGACCCTGCACACCACCGACGCCACCCAGTCCATCAGCCGGATGCTGTCGTTCTACCCGCCGCACCAGCAGGCCGAGATTCGCGGGCTGCTGTCCACCGCGCTCACGGCGATCGTGAGCCTGCGCCTGGTGCCACGCGCCGACGGAAGGGGCCGGGTGCCCGCGGCCGAGGTGCTCATCAATACCGCCGCGGTGGCGGAGAACATCCGGAGCATCGAGAAGTCGCTCGCCATTCCGGATCTGATCGCCGACGGCTCGATGTCCTACCGGATGCAGCTGTTCGACCAGTCGCTGATGACCTGGTACAAGGCCGGCGTCATCAGCTACGAAAGCGCGATGCAGGCCGCGACCAATCCCAGCGAGTTCGCGCTCCGGGCCGCCGGCGTGACCGCCGCCTCCGACCGGACCTTCGACGCGCCGGATGAACCCGTCACGGGTGCGCCGCAGGGGCTGACGCGGGACGCGCTTCCCTGAATGTTCGAATTCCGCTGAATGTTCGAGAAAGTGCTCATCGCCACCCGAGGGGGCGCCGTGCGCGCCCGAGGAAGGCGATTCCGCTGAATGTTCGAGAAAGTGCTCATCGCCAACCGCGGCGAGATTGCGCTGCGGGTGATTCGTGCATGCCGGGAGCTCGGCATCCAGACCGTCGCGGTCTACAGCGAGGCGGACCGCGAATCGCTCCATGTGCGCTTCGCCGATGACGACGTCTGCATCGGCCCCCCCCCCAGCCGCTCCTCCTACCTCAACATTCCCCGGATCATCGCCGCCGCCGAAATCACCGGGGCGGACGCGATCCACCCCGGTTACGGGTTTCTGGCCGAGAACGCCGAGTTCGCCGAGATCTGCCGGGCCTCGAACATCAGCTTCATCGGCCCGACGGCGGAACAGATTCGGGCCATGGGCGACAAGGCTTCGGCGCGGCGGCTGGCGCGGGAGGCCGGGGTCCCGACCGTGCCGGGCTCGGACGGCGTGCTGCAGAGCGTCGAGGATGCGGTGGCGGCGGCCGAAGCGCTCGGCTTTCCGGTCATCATCAAGGCGACGGCCGGCGGGGGCGGGAAGGGGATGCGGATCGCCCACGACGCCGAGCCGTTCGGCCAGCTCTTCTCGCTGGCTCAGAACGAGGCGCTCGCCGCCTTTGGGAACGGCGACGTGTACCTCGAGAAGTATCTCGACCGGCCGCGCCATGTCGAATTCCAGGTCCTGGGCGACAGTCAGGGCCGGGTGGTCCATCTCGGCGAGCGCGACTGCTCGGTGCAGCGCCGCCACCAGAAGTTGATCGAGGAGAGCCCGAGCCCGGGACTCACCCCTGAGCTCCGCGCCAGCATGGGCGAGGCGGCGGTGGCGCTGGCGAGCGCGATCGGCTACGTCGGGGCCGGGACGATGGAGTTCCTGCTCACCGGCGACGGCGACTTCTACTTCATGGAGATGAACACCCGGATCCAGGTGGAGCACCCGGTCACCGAGATGGTCACCGGGGTGGACCTGGTCAAGGAGCAGATCCGGGTCGCCGCGGAAGAGCGGTTGAGCCTTCCCTGCGAACTGAACGGCCTCCGCGGCCACGCCATCGAATGCCGGGTCAACGCGGAAGATCCCTACCGGAACTTCCAGCCTTCCCCGGGACACATCTCCGCCTATCATCCCCCCGGAGGACCGGGCGTCCGGGTGGACACCCACATTTACGCCGGCTACACCGTCCCGCCGTACTATGACTCGCTCCTGGCCAAGGTCATCGTGCACGGCCGGGACCGCGCCGAGGCGCTGGCGCGGATGGGGCAGGCGCTGGACAGCTTCATTCTCGAGGGAGTCACCACCACGATCCCCTTTCTCAACCGCGTCATTCACCATCCCGATTTCGTCGCCGGGAGGGTGGACACCCGCTTCCTCGAGCGCGAGAGCCGCCTGCTCAAACTCGACGCATGAAGATCGACGTGCTCTTCTCGCCCGCGGGCCTCACCCCTCCGGAGGTCGCGGGCCGGCCCGTGTTCGTGATCGACGTGCTCCGCGCCAGCACCGTGATCTGCGCCGCGCTCCACCACGGCGCCCGCGGGGTCGTCCCGGTGGCGACCCCGGAGGAAGCGGCGCGGATGGCTCAGAGTCTCGGCCCGGACGACGTGGTCACGGCCGGCGAGCGGAACTCGGAGCCAATTCCGGGCTTCGCGCTCGGGAACAGCCCCCTGGAGATGACCGAGCTGGCGGTGCGGGGCAAGACCCTCGTCATGACGACCACCAACGGCACCCGGGCGATCCTGGCGGCGCAGGGCGCGGCCGAAGTGTATCTGGCCGGGGCGGTGAATCTCACGGTGGCCGGCGCGCGGGCGCGGGACCTCCTGCATCGCCACAAGGACCTGCTCATCCTCTGCGGCGGGAAGGAATCCCGATTCGGGCTGGACGACGCCTACGCCGCGGGGCGGCTCGTCATGGCGGCGCTGGAGGGCCGGAGGCGGCGGAGAGGGCTCAACGACGGCGCGCTCGCCGCCGTGGACCTGGTCCGGCGCTATGGGGAGAACTGGGAGCGTCCCCTGATGCATTCCGCCGCCGGACGGCAGCTCGTCGCGCTGGGGATGGGGACCGACGTCGCCGATGCGGCGCGGGAGAATGCGTATCCGGTCCTGCCCGTCTTTCACGATCGCCGGATCACCGTGGCCGCCGCGGAGTCGCCGCCGGCGGCGACCTCGTCTCCGCCGCCTCCGACTCCGCTCGCGCCCGCCCCGTCCGAATGAGACCGGAGGACCGCCGCCGCCTCGGAGCGATCGCCGCGCTGGTGCTGGGCGTGTTCTTCGGGCTCGCCCTGGTGCCGGAGGTTCCGACCGGTCCGGTGGGCCGGATCCTCGGGGAGCTGCTCTGGCGGGTGCTTGGCTGCGGCGCGGTGGGGTTGCCCCTGCTCGGATTCGGCCTCGCCCTCGCGGGCTTCGATCGAGTACCGCGGCTCGACATGAAGCGGATGGGCTTCCTGCTCGGCGGCCTCGCGCTGCTGGTGCCGTTCACCATCGGCGTCATCGCCGACGTGCCGGCGGCGGCGTTCGACCCGCCGCTCTTCGAGTGGGGCCTGGCCGCGCGGTTCACCGGGCTCCTGCCGGGCTTCGCCGCGCGCGGGGTCACCGAGGGCATCGGCCAGCCGGGCGGGCTGCTGCTCGGCTTCCTCGCGCTCTCCGCCCTCACGCTCGCCACGCTCGCCTGGCATCCGCTGCACCGGCTGGAGAAGAAGGCGGACGAACGGAAAGACGGAACGACGGAAGCGGCGCGGCGGCCCGGCTCGGTCCCTCCCGCCGACCCGGATGCGGAGGCCGAGGCGTCGGGGCCTGCCGCCTGGACCAGGCGGTCTCCCAAGGCGAAGGCCGAAATCCCCAGAGAGCGGCGCGAGAAGCGCGGCGTTGGCAAACCCGCCGCGCCGGACGTCTTCCCGCCGCTCGACCTGCTCAACCCGCCCCGGCCCCATGACGTCGCCGCGGACACCGCCCAGCTCGACCGGCTGGGCCAGGCGCTCCTCGACACGCTGCGCACCTTCAAGGTCGACGGCACGATCGCGGGGCGGACCAGCGGGCCGGTGGTGACCCAGTTCGAAATCGTCCCCGCGCCGGGCGTCAAGGCGGGACGGATCATCGCGCTCGCCGATGACCTCGCCATCACCATGCGCGCGATGAGCATCCGGGTGGCCCCGATTCCGGGTCGGGGCGCCGTCGGGGTGGAAGTGCCCAATCCCACCGCGCGGATGGTGACGCTCCGGGAATTGCTGGAGACCGACGAATGGGGCCGTGCCCACGCCGTGATGCCGATGGCGCTGGGGCGGGACCTCGAGGGCAAGCCGGTGGTGACCGACCTCGCCCGGATGCCCCACCTGCTCATCGCGGGCGCGACGGGGTCGGGGAAGTCCGTCGCCATCAACACGATCATCACCGGGCTCATCTACCGCTACACCCCGGACGACCTCCGGCTGCTGATGATCGATCCCAAGATGGTCGAGCTCTCGATGTACAACGCCCTGCCACACCTCCGGCATGCGGTGGTGACCGACAACCGCGATGCCGCGCGGGTGCTCAAGTGGGCGGTGCACGAGATGAACCGCCGCTACGAGCTGCTCCACGCCAACGGCGCGCGCAACCTCACCGATTTCAACCGGAAGGTCGAGGACGGGAAGCCGCTGCGGCACCCCAGCCGGTCGGCGCCGACCCTCGCTGTGATCAGCGCCGAGGCGGAGACGACGCCGCCCCCGCCACCGGCGGCCGACGTCTATGCCGACGGACGGCTCCCCCACCTGGTCATCATCGTGGACGAGCTGGCCGATCTGATGATGACGGTCGCCGCCGAAGTCGAGACGCCGCTCGCCATGCTGGCCCAGAAGGCCCGGGCGATCGGCATCCATCTGATCCTTGCGACCCAGCGGCCCTCGGTAAACGTCATCACCGGTCTCATCAAGGCGAATTTCCCGAGCCGGATCGCCTTCCGGGTGGCTTCGAAGGTGGACAGCCGGACGATTCTCGACGGCAATGGGGCCGAGGCGCTACTCGGCAACGGCGACATGCTCTTTCTGCCGCCGGGCAAGAGCGAGCCCCAGCGGATTCAGGGCGCGTTCATCGGCACCGAGGAAACCGAGCGGCTGATGGCGTGGTTCAAGTCGCGCCAGGAGTCGGCCGCGGTGGCTGCACGCGCCGAAGAGGACATCCTCGCGGTCATGCGCGCCCAGGAGAGCGAGGAGGAGGGGGACGAGGACGAGGTGGAAGCCGGCGAGCGGGACATCCTCTTCCGCGAGGCCGCCGAGACCTGCATCCAGCATCAGGGCGGCTCGACCTCCCTGCTCCAGCGCAAGCTGCGGATCGGGTACGGGCGAGCCGCGCGGATCATCGATCAGCTCCACGCCGCCGGGATCCTCGGACCGCCGGACGGCAGCAAGCCGAGGGAGGTGCTCATCGGCCTCTCCCAGCTGAACGAGTACTGTACATGACTGTATGGAGCAATATGATCTCTTGACGAAGGCCTTCCCGCTCCATACTCTAGCACCGTATACTCCCTCGACAGCAACGATTCCCGATGCGAGGCGGGAAAGGGGACGTGCGGGGTCCGGCCGCTGCCTCAGGGCCCCATGGGGGGAGGGAGGCTTCCGAGCTGGGGGGGCGGTCAGGGCGACGTTTCTTCGAACAGGGGAGATCTCGAGGTGTCACGCATTATCGACTGCACCTGCGGCCACCAGCTCATGGCCGAGTCCGATGAAGCCCTCCTCCGGGAGGCGGAGGCTCACGCCGCCACAGTGCATCCCGACGCCGGCTTTACGGCGGAGGACCTTCGGGGCCTGCTCCGCGAGCGTGCCTACACCAACGGGTCGTCCACCGACTCGCAGGCGGTGACGGTGGTGAGGCGGGTGTTCCGGGACGTCTGGGAAAAGCAGGACCGGGCAGCCGCGGAGGAGTGCTTCTCGGCGGACTACACCAATCACGATTCGACCGCACCCGAGCTGCCACCCGGCCCGCAGGGCGTGATGGAAACCGTCCGGGTGTACAGCGCAGCGTTCCCCGACCATCGGTTCACCCTGGAGGAGACCCTGGTCGCGGGGGACAAGGTGGTGGTGCGGTGGACCGTGACCGGGCGCCATACCGGCCCCCTCGGTGGTTTTCCGCCGAGCCACCGGGCGGTGACTATCACCGGCCTGAGCGTCTTCCGGGTCGCCAACGGCAAGATCGTCGAGAGCTGGGCCAACTGGGATCAGGCCGGACTGCTCCAGCAGATCGGCGCCCTGGCAAACCCGGCGAACGCCGCGATGTAAGAAGAAACCGCCGGAAGCAGGTCCTCCGCCCGTCCGGCCACCCCTCGCGCGTTTGTTCCGCCCGGCACCGCGTACTTCCGGTTTCATCGCCGCGGAGGTTCGGCGATACCGTCGGGTATGCCCACCGCTCGCCCGCCCAAGCCGGTCTCCCAATGGTCCGACCCGCGGCACCGTCGCGGCTATGCCGGGGAGCGCGCTGCCATGGCATACCTGCTCGGGCAGGGCTGGCGGATCGAAGCCCATCGCTTCCGTCTCGGCCACCACGACCTGGACCTGATCGCTCGGCGGGGCGACCTGGTCGCGTTCGTCGAGGTGAAAGCCCGGCGCTCGCGCCGGTTCGGTCTGGCGGCGGAAGCAGTGGGTCCGCGGAAACGCGCGGTGCTGCTCCGGTTGGCGGAACTCTGGCGGGTGCGGTTCGGGCGGCCGAGCGACCGCTACCGGTTCGATCTGATCGCGGTGGAGGACGGGGCGGCCGGGGGGGTGGCTGGCTCCACAACTCCACACCTGACCCACATCGAGGGAGCATGGGCTGGTGTGGAAAGGTGAAAAAGTGCCATCTTGCTTCGGCTAATGTTCGGCAGTAGATTGTTACGAATAGGTGAGTGTAGCAAAAACAACCACAATATTACCAACGGGGATGCCATGGCCGTGCCGGACGTCAAAGAGGGCAAACTCGACGCCGAGCGCCGCAAGGCGCTGAATCTGGCGATCACCCAGATCGAGAAGCAATTGGGGAAGGGCTCCATCATGCGCATGGGGACCGATGCACCGCGGGAGCGGGTCGTGGCTATCTCCACCGGCGCGATCAACCTCGACGCCGCCACCGGCGTCGGGGGCGTGCCGCGGGGCCGGATCACGGAGATCTACGGGCCGGAATCCTCGGGCAAGACCACCCTCACCCTGCACCTCGCCGCCAACGTGCAGCGGGCGGGCGGGGTCGCGGCCTACGTGGACGCGGAGCACGCGCTGGACATCGAGTACGCCAAGAAGCTCGGCGTGGACGTGGACAACCTGCTGGTCTCCCAGCCCGACACCGGGGAGCAGGCGCTCGAGATCGTCGAGATCCTGGTGCGCTCGGGGGCGGTAGACCTGGTGGCGATAGACTCGGTTGCCGCGCTGGTGCCCAAGGCGGAGATCGAGGGCGAAATGGGCGACAGCCACATGGGCCTCCAGGCCCGGCTCATGAGCCAGGCGCTCCGGAAGCTCGCCGGCGCCATCAACCGCTCCAACTGCGCGGTGGTCTTCATCAACCAGCTGCGGGAGAAGATCGGGGTGATGTTCGGCAACCCCGAGACCACCACCGGTGGCAAGGCGCTCAAGTTCTACGCCTCGCTCCGGCTCGACATCCGGCGGATCGGCCCGGTCAAGGAGCGCGAGGCGATCATCGGCAACCGGGTCCGGGTCAAGGTGGTGAAGAACAAGGTGGCGCCACCCTTCAAGCAGGCGGAGTTCGACGTGATGTTCGACGAAGGCATCAGCCACGCCGGCCTGGTGGTGGACCTGGCCACCGAGGCGAACATCATCCAGAAGTCCGGGGCGTGGTACTCCTACGGGGATCAACGCATCGGCCAGGGCCGGGAAAACGCCAAGCTCTTCCTCAAGGACAATCCGGCCCTGATGACGGAGGTGGAGCACCGGGTCAAGGAGTTCCTCGGCGTGCGGGCGCAGGGAGCCGTGGCGGCCGATGACGGCGACGGCGAGTGAGCCGGGGCCCGGCCGGGTGATCGGGGCGGTGGTGCCCGATCCCAAGCGGCCGGGCACCGTGCGGGTGATGGTCCACGGGCGCCCGTTTCTCACCCTGTCGCGTGAGGTGGTGGAGGCGGAGTGCCTCGCGACGGGCGCCACGCTCAGCGACCGGGTCTACGCGCGGCTCTGCGCGGCGGCGGACGAGGAGGGCGCCCACCGGACCGCGCTCCGGTTCCTGGAGCGCCGCCCCTTTGCGGAGCGCGATCTGGCCCGGCGCCTGGTCATGAAGGGGCATCCGCCCGAGGCGGTGGACGCAGCGCTGGCGCGGCTGCGGCGGGCCGGGCTGGTGGACGATGCGCGCTTCTCCCTCCACTACATCGAGACCCGCGCGGCGCGAGGACGCGGGCCGCTCCGGCTCCGGCGCGACCTCGCTGCGCTCGGCGTGGAGCGGGGGATCGCCGACAACGCCCTGGCGGAAGCGTTCGGGCCCGACGGCGTCGAGGCCCCTCGCGCCGACGCGCTGGCGCGGCGGCGACTGGGCCAGTTGGCCGGGCTCCCTCGGCAGGCGCAGCGGCGGCGGGTGCTCGCGTTTCTCGCCCGCCGCGGCTTCGCGGGCGAGGCGATAAGCCGCATGGTGCGGGAGCTGCTGGCGGGAAAGGGGTGAATCGTTGACTGTAGACTGTTGACGCGGTTTCCGCGCTCTGGGGCCGGCCCGGCGCGGGGATATATTCCCCCCATGGAATCCAGTCGCATCCGCCGTCTCTTCCTCGACTTTTTCGTCGCCCGGGGGCACCGCGAGGTGCCCTCGTCGCCGCTCGCGCCCCGCGACGATCCGACCCTGCTGTTCACCAACGCCGGGATGGTCCAGTTCAAGCGCACTTTCCAGGGCCAGGAGCAGCGCGACTACAACCGCGCGACGACCTGCCAGAAATGCGTCCGGGCCGGCGGCAAGCACAACGATCTCGAGCAGGTGGGCCACACCAGGCGGCACCACACCTTCTTCGAGATGCTGGGCAATTTCTCCTTCGGCGACTACTCAAGCGCGAGGCGATCGCGTACGCCTGGGAGTTCGTCACCTCAGCGGAGTTCCTGGGCCTCACCCCCGAGCGCATCCGGGTGAGCGTCCATCACGCCGACGACGAAGCCCGCGCGCTCTGGCGGGAGGTCGCGGGCCTCCCCGACGACCGCATTTACGGTCTGAGCGACAAGGACAACTTCTGGCAGATGGCGGACACCGGGCCGTGCGGGCCGTGCAGCGAGGTCTATGTCGATCTCGAGGCCGACAGGCGGACCGGCGGACCGGCGGAAGGTATGACCCGGGAGGAGTTCGAGGTCGAGGCCGAGGCGGGGCGGTTCCTGGAAATCTGGAACCTCGTCTTCATGCAGTTCGACCGCTCCGCGGACGGGACGCTCACCCCGCTGCCCCGGCCGTCGGTGGACACCGGGGCCGGGCTCGACCGGCTCGCGGCGCTGCTCCAGGGCGAAGACGACAGCTTCCACTCCGATCTCTTCTTCCCGCTGCTCGAGAAGGTAGGCGAGCTGGTCGGCGCCCCGTACCCGCGCTCGATGGAAGGCAGCGGCGCCTCCTATCGCGTCCTGGCGGATCACGCCCGCGCGGTCGCGTTCCTGCTCGCGGACGGGGTCGTGCCGAGCAACGACGGCCGGGGCTACGTGCTTCGCCGCATCCTCCGCCGCGCGGTGCGACATGCCTGGCTGCTGGGCCGGCGGGAGCCGACGCTGGCGCCGCTCACCCAGCTGGTCGTGGGGCAGATGGGCGGGATCTACCCCGAGCTCACCGCGGCCGCCGCGGAGATCCAACGCTGGACCGAGGCCGAAGAGGTCCGCTTCCTCGAGACCATCGCTGGCGGCCTCGAGCGGCTGGAGCAGCTGTTCGGGACCGGGGTCAAGCTGATTCCCGGGGAGGAGGCGTTTCGGCTCTACGACACCTTCGGCTTTCCGGTGGACCTCACCGGGCTCATCGCGGGGGAGCGCGGGGTGGCGGTGGATACGGCGGGCTTCGAGGGTGCGCTCGAGGAGCAGCGGGCGCGGTCGCGCAACGCGAGAGGGGCCAGGGATCAGGGGTCAGGGGTCAGGGGCCCCGCGGTCCTCGCGGGGAAAAAGCCCAAGTGGCAGGTCGTCAAGCGGGGCCGGCAGAAATTCGTCGGCTACGAGACGACGGAGGCCGAGACCGAGCCCCTCGCCTTCCGCCAGGAGGGCGACCGGGTGGAGCTGGTGCTGCACCAGAACCCGTTCTACGTCGAATCGGGCGGCCAGGTGAGCGACACCGGCCTGGTGCGGGGAGAGGGGTGGACCCTCGCGGTGGAAGAGGTCCGCAAGGATCCGCGCGGCACGGTCGTCGCCGCCCGGTTCGGTGACCGGTTCGAGCCCACCTCCCTCGTCGCGGTGGTGGACGCCGCCCGGCGGCGCAACATCGAGCGGAATCACAGCGCCACTCACCTGGTGCACCTGGCGCTCCGGCGCCACCTCGGCGGCCACGTACGCCAGCAGGGCTCGCTGGTGGCGCCGGAGCGGCTGCGGTTCGACTTTTCCCATCACGGACCGATCGAGCCGGCGGCGCTGGAGCGGATCGAGCTCGACGTGAACGAGCAGATCTGGGCGAACCACGCCGTCTCCACCCGGCAGCTCCCGTACCTCGAGGCGCTCGCCCTCGGCGCCATGGCGTTTTTCGCGGATAAGTACGGCGACGTGGTGCGGGTGGTGCAGATGGGGGATTCGATCGAGCTCTGCGGCGGCACCCACGTCGCCACCACCGGCGCGCTCGGGCTCTTCCGCTTCACCGCCCAGGGCGGGGTCGCGGCCGGGGTGCGCCGGATCGAGGCGGTCACCGGCCCCGGCGCCTACGCCGTGCTCGACCAGACCGAGGAGCGGCTTCGCCGGGCTGGGGAGCTGCTCAAGGCGCAACCCGAGCACGTCGCTCGGCGGATCGAGCAGCTGATCGCCGAGCGGGAAAAGCTCGAGGCCCGGGTCAGGGACATGCTGCGCCGGGGGGAGGGGGAGGGGGAGGGGGAGGGGGACGGGGGGGCAGCAGGAGGCGGCGCGTCCGGCCGCGAGGGCGAGCGGATCGAGATCCGCGGCGTCTCGGTGACGCTGGCCGAGACCCGCCTCGAGGAGCGGGACGAGGTCGCCCGGGTGGCCGATCGGTTTCGCGGGGGGCGGAGCCGGGCCGTGCTGATTCTCTTCGGCGCCGACGGCCGTGGGGCGCTCCACGTCGTGCTGACCGATGACCTCGTGCAGCGGGGCCTCAAGGCGGGTGATCTGCTCAACCGCATCGCCGCGTTGAGCGGCGGGCGCGGCGGTGGCCGGCCGGCGTTCGCTTCGGGGAGCGCGGGCGACTCGGCCCGGCTGCCGCTCGCCCGGGCGGCGGCGCCGCGCCTCGTGGATGAATGGCTGGCCACGGGGTGAGCGCGCCCGCGGACTGGTTCGAGCGCGAGTGCGCCGGGGCTCCGCCCGCGCTCCGTGAGCGGGCGGCGCGCTTCCTCGCGCTCCGCCCGGCGACGGAGGACCTCGCGGAGGATCTTGCCCGGGCGGCGGCAGCCGCGCTCGCCGCGGCGCTGGAACAGCCGAAGGACCGCGCCGCCGCCCTCGATCTGCTGGCCGCGGACGCCCTGGTGACGCTGGCGCTCAAGGCCCGGGCGGTGGAGTGGCCCGAGGGACTCGCCGAATTCGCTTTTGCGCTGGGGGGGGGCGCCGCGGGCGGGCAGCGGCCCGATGATTGACCTCCACTGCCATCTCCTCCCCGGCGTGGACGACGGCTCTCCGAACGTGGAGCGATCGGTGGAGGTGCTCCGGGCGATGCAGGAGGCGGGGGTGGCGGCGGTGTGTCTCACCCCCCATCACCGGGTGGGCCGGCTCGGGAGCGGCATCCCGGCGGCCCACGACAGCCAGTTCGGCGTGCTCCGCGCTCGCGCCCCGGAGGGCATCCGGCTCCTCCGCGGAGTCGAGCTGATGCTCGACCGGCCGGTGACCGCCCGATTCGTCGCGCAGCCGGGGCTGACCCTGGCCGGCACCAGGTACATTCTGGTGGAGTTTCCCCGGCTGGTGTCCCTGGCGGCGGTAGGGACGGCGCTCCACCAGGTCGCCCAGCTCGGTCTCATTCCCGTGCTCGCCCATCCGGAGCGCTACCGCGCCTGCACCCCCGAGGCCGTGGCGCACTGGAAGACCACCGGCGCGGTGATGCAGGTGGACGCCACGACGCTCCTGTCGGCGCAATCGGGGCGGGGCCGGCGGGCGCGCGAGCTCCTGGCGCACGGGCTGGCCGACATCATGGCCGCGGACAACCATGGGGACGATCGGATGATCGGAACGGCCTATCGGTTTCTCGCGGAGCAGGGCGGGGTGCTCCAAGCCGATCTCCTCGCCCGGCGGAACCCCGGCGCCATCCTCGAGGGCCTCGCGCTCGAGCCGGTGCCGCCGCTCGCCATCAAGACCGGCCTGCTGGACCGGCTGAAGCAGATCCTGGGCGAGGAGGAATGAGCCCGGCCGAGCGGATCCGCGCCGGCCTCGCCTCGCTCGCGCGCACGGCGGCCGAAACCGCCTCGGAGATCCCGGCGGTGGAGCGCCTCGCGGCGCGATGCGCGGCCACTCTTCGCGACGGGGGGACGATCTTCTTCGCCGGCAACGGCGGGAGCGCCGCCGATGCCCAGCATATCGCCACCGAGTACGTCGTCCGGCTCCGGGCCCGGCGCCGCGCCTTCCGGGCGGTGGCCCTCACGACCGACAGCTCGCTGCTCACGGCGGCGGGCAACGACCTCGGCTTCGAGCAGATCTTCGCCCGCCAGGTGGAGGCGCTCGGCCGCCCGGGCGACCTGCTGGTGCTGCACAGCACGAGCGGAGCGAGCGCGAACCTCTGCGCGGCGGCCCGGGCGGCGCGCTCGGCCGGCGTGACGGTGGCGGCCCTGCTCGGAAGTGGCGGCGGGGCGCTCCGCGCCCTGGCCGACCTCGCGGTGGTGGTCCCGTCGGACGACACCAGCCGGATTCAGGAGATTCACCTCGCCCTGGAGCATCTCATCGTGGAACTGGTCGAGGACGAGCTGGCGAAGGGGGGAGGAGCGGAGCGATGATCTCGCTGGCCGGGCAGAAGGCGCTGATCACCGGGGGGTCACGAGGGATCGGTCGAGCCACGGCGCTGCTCTTCGCCCGGGCGGGCGCCGACGTGGGGGTCACCTACCACCACCGCACCGCGGATGCCGAAGCGGTGGCCAAGGAGGTCCGCGGCATGGGCCGGCGCACCTTCATCTCCGGGGGCGAGCTTTCCGATCCGCAGGTGGTGATCCGGGTGTTCCGCGAGTGCAAGGCGGCGTTCGGCGGGCTCGACTGCTTCGTGGCCAACGCCGGAACCTGGCCGGCGGACGACGTCCCGCTGGCCCGCCTGGAGGAGAGCCGCTGGCGCTCGACGATGGCGCAGAACCTCGACGCGGTATTCCTCACCACCCGCGCCGCGCTGGCCCTGATGAAGCCGGGCGGGTGCGTGGTGCTGGTCTCGAGCACCGCGGGCCAGCGGGGCGAAGCGTTCCACGCCGACTACGCTGCCGCCAAGGGCGCGCTGATCTCGATGACCAAGTCGCTGGCGATCGAGTGCGCCCCGGGGATCACGGTCAACTGCGTGGCCCCGGGGTGGGTGGACACCGAGATGAGCGCCCGGCCGTTCGCCGGCGGCGGGCGGGAGCGGATCGCGGCGACGATCCCGCTCCGGCGGATCGCCCCGGCCGAGGAAATCGCGGGGCCGATCCTGTTTCTGTGCAGCCCGCTGGCGCGCCACATCACCGGCGAGGTCCTGAACGTGAACGGAGGGAGCGTGCTGTGCGGGTGAACCGCGTCAACCGTTGACGGTCCTCCACCTTCTCGCCGCCGGCGGCACCATCGCGATGCAGCGAAGCGCCGAGGCGGGCGGGAACGTCCCCGCGCTGGACGGCCGCGGGCTGGTGGCGATCATCGGCGACCTGGGCGCCGCCGCAACGGTCCGGGTGGAGGACTGGGACCGGAGTCCGGCGGTGCATCGCGGGCCCGCGGAGCTCTGGGCGCTCCGCGGCCGCGTCGCGGCGCTGGTCGCCGAGGCGCCTCCGCCGGCGGGCATCGTGATCACCCACGGCACCGACACCCTCGAGGAGGCGGCCTACCTCCTCGCGCGCACCGTCCCGCCCGCGGTACCGGTGGTGCTCACCGGGGCGATGCGCACCTCGAGCGACGCCGACTGGGACGGCCCGCGGAATCTGCGCGACGCGGTGCGGGTGGCCGCGGACGCGGGGAGCCGGGGCCGGGGCGCGATGGTGGTCTTCGCGGGAAAGATTCTCGACGGCCGCGAAGCGACCAAGCTCGACGCGTTCTCACCGGATGCATTCGGCGCACCCCACGGGACGCCGCTCGGCGCCGTGGACGGCGGGGGGGTGCGCTTCTCGCGGGTTGTGCGGCGCGACCAGCCGCTGCTCTCGCCGGCTTCGCTCTCCGCGCGGGTGGCGATGATCCCTTTGGTGCTCGGGGACGACGGTGCGCTCCTCGATTGCGCGCGCCCGGGCTTCGACGGAGCGGTGCTCCAGGGCTTCGGGCGGGGCAACGTGCCGCCGGGCGTGGTGCCGGCCATCCGCCGCTGGCAGGACGCGGGAAAGCCGGTGGTGCTCGCCTCCCGTTGCCCCTTCGGCGAAGCCGGCGGCGAGTACGCCTTCGACGGCGGCGGCGGCCAGCTGCTCCGGATGGGCGTGATCGCGGCGGGGCCGCGGACCCCGGCGCAGGCACGGCTCGAGCTCGCGCTCTGTCTCTCGGCGGGCGCGCCGTACGGGGGCCCCGGTCCGGCATGAGCCCGGCCCGGCTGCCTGCGGAGCTGGCGCTCCCCGGGGAGATCGTGGAGATCCTCCGGCGGCTCGAGGAAGCGGGTTACGAGACCTGGTGCGTGGGGGGCGCGCTCCGCGACCGTCTGCTCGGCGAGGCCGACCTGGACGTGGACCTGGCCACGGCCGCCCGGCCGGAGGACGTCCGCCGGCTGTTCCGCCGCACGGTGGCGGTGGGCGAGAAGCACGGCACCGTCGGCGTGCTGGACCGCCACCGCGTGCTCCACGAGGTGACCACGTTCCGCAAGGATGTCGTCACCGACGGGCGGCACGCGGTGGTGGAGTTCGGCGTGTCGCTCGAGGAGGATCTCGCCCGGCGCGACTTCACGATCAACGCGCTCGCCTACCATCCCATCCGCCGGGAGTGGCGGGATCCCTTCGGGGGCCTGGCCGATCTCCTGGAGCGGCGGGTGGTTCGCGCCGTGGGCGATCCGGCCCGGCGCTTCGCCGAGGATTACCTGCGGATTCTCCGCATGATCCGCTTCGCCGCGCGGCTGGGATTCGAGATTGATCCGGCCACCTGGGAGGAGGCGCGGGCGGGCGCCGCCGGGCTTCCGGACCTCTCGGCGGAGCGGGTCCGGCAGGAATGGTTCAAGGGGCTGGCGACCACCCGCTCGATCCGGCGCCTCGTCACGCTCTGGCGGGAGGTCGGCGCGGCGGCAATCTGGCTGGCCGAGCTGGCGGATGCTTCGCCGTTCGCGGATGACGCACCCGCGGTGCGCGACCCGGTGGTGCTCACCGCCGGATTGTGCCGGGATCCCGCCTTGGTGCTGGGCCGGCTCCGGGCCTCGAACGAGGAGGTGGCGCGGGCCCAGGCAATGAGCGCCGGCCCGCCGGAGCCCGCGGGGGAGGGGGAGGCCGGCGACGCGGCCGCGGTGCGCCGCTGGCTCGCCGCGGCGGGCGGTGCGGCCGACGATCTCCTGCTCCTGGCGCGCTACCGGCGGGGTGTCGCGCCGCCGTGGGCGGACGCGGTCGCGGAGATTCGCCGACGGGGCGAGGCCACCTCTCGAAAGCAGCTCGCCCTTACCGGCGACGACCTCGCGGCGGCCGGCGTGCAGCCCGGCCCCGAAATGGGCCGGCTGCTGGAGCGCCTGCTCGACGCGGTGCTGACCGATCCGGCGCGGAATACCCGGGAGGGACTGCTCGAGCTGGTCCGGTCGTGGCGCTGAGTCCGCTGCTCTTCGGCCTGGCCGCCGCGGCCGGCAACGTGGCTGGCGCCCTCGCCGTGGTGTGGGAGGAGCGGCGGAGCCTCGCCTTCATCCAGACCTGCCTCGCAATGGGGGCGGGGTTCATGCTTGCGCTGGTACTCGTGGGCGTCCTCCCCGAGGTGTTCGCCGCCCCGGAGGGTCACGTCGCGGCCGGCGTCCTGGTGCTGCTCGGCTACCTGATCGTCCACGTGGCGCAGCACGTCATCACGCCCCACTTCCACTTCGGCGAGGAGACCCACGCCGTCACCGCGCGGGCCGGCTATAGCGCGCTGGTGGGCCTCTCGCTGCACGCCTTCTTCGACGGCGTGGCGATCGCCGCCGGGTTCCTGGTGTCCTGGAACCTGGGCGTGCTCTTCTTTCTCGCGGTGATGCTCCACAAGCTTCCGGAAGGAGTGACGATCGCGAGCCTGATGCTGGCGGGCGGCCTGAGCCGGCGGCGGGCGCTGGGCGCCGGCCTGGTGCTCGGCGTGGCGACCATCGCGGGCGTGCTGCTCACCGAGGCGGTGGCGTCGCTCGCGCGGTACGGACTCGCCATCGCGGCCGGCGTCACGCTGTACGTAGCGGCGTCGAACCTGGTGCCCGAGTTCCAGGCGAGCAGGGGCGCCCGGATGACCGCCGCGTTTCTGGGCGGCGCGGCGGCGCTCCTCCTGCTCCGCTCGCTCGGGGGAGCGGCGCTCTGAGCGGGCCGGTGGACGACGCCCCGGAGCTCTTCTCCACCCCGGCGCCGCTCGCGGCGCGGATGCGGCCCCGGACGCTCGAGGAGTTTGTGGGGCAGGAGCACCTGCTTGCGCAGGGCCACGCGCTTGGCGATGCGCTCCGCCGCGGCGACCTTGGCAGCGCCATCCTCTGGGGTCCCCCGGGGAGCGGCAAGACCTCGCTCGCCTATCTCATCGCGGAGCACACCGGCCGCGCCTTCATCGGATTCAGCGCCGTGACCGAGGGGGTGCAGCGGGTCCGGGAGATCATCCGGGAGGCCGAGGAGCGCCGCCACACGGGGCGGGGGACGATCCTCTTCTGCGACGAGATCCACCGGTTCAACCGGGCGCAGCAGGACGCATTCCTTCCCCACGTGGAGCGGGGCACCATCGCTCTGATCGGCGCCACCACCGAGAACCCGAGCTTCAGCCTGAACGCGGCGCTCCTCTCCCGCGCTCAGGTGTTCGTGCTCGAGCCGCTTACGAAGGAGGCGGTGGTCCGGGTGGTGCGCGCGGCGCTCGCCGACACCGAGCGGGGTCTCGGCGGGCTCCGGCTCCTGGTGGCGGACGAGGCGATCGCCTGGCTCGCCGGGCAGGCGGACGGCGACGCCCGCCGCGCTCTCAACGCGCTGGAGGCCGCGGCGGGGCAGGCGGGGCAGGGGGGAAGGATCTCGACGGAGGCGATGGCGGACGCGTTCGCCAGGCGGGTGCCGCACTACGACCAGTCGGGCGAGGAGCACTACAACCTGCTCTCGGCGTACCACAAGTCGCTCCGCGGCAGCGATCCGCAGGCGGCGCTCTACTGGATGGCCCGCATGGTCGAGGGCGGCGAGGACCCGCTGGTGCTCTTCCGCAGGGCGATCGCGATGGCGGCGGAGGACATCGGCCTCGCCGACCCCCAGGCGCTGCCGCTCGCGGTGGCGGCGCGGGAGGCCTGGCGGCAGCTCGGTCCTCCGGAGGGCTACCTCCCCCTGGCGCAGATGACGATCTACCTCGCCACCGCGCCCAAGTCGAACAGCGTGGTCAAGGCGCTGGGCGCGGCGCTGGAGCTGGCGCGGGAGACGCCGGCGGTGCCGGTGCCGCTCCATCTCCGCAACGCGCCGACCGGGCTCATGAGGGAGCTGGGGTACGGGGAGACCTACCGCTACGCCCACGATTTTCCAGGCCATTTCGTGAAGCAGGCGTACCTTCCGGAACCGCTTGCGGGCCGGGAGCCCTATGTGCCCGGCTCGCTCGGATACGAAAAGCGGGTGGCGGAGCGGCTGGCGTGGTGGCGCCGGCTGGGCGAGCGGGGGGAAGCGGGCGGTGCCGGTGGTGAGGGAGGAGGCGGGAACGATTCCTAGATTATCTTTGGGCCTGGGTATCGCGCGGGCCGCGTTCCCTCAATCCCGAGGCCGATTATCCGAGAGCTGATCACCGTCCAGTCGCCCGTCGAGCGCGCCGTGCTGGTGGCGGTCTCGCGAAAAGGGACCCGCGCCGCCGATGAAGTGCAGGAGCACCTGGACGAGCTGGCCCAGCTGGTGGACACGGCGGGCGCGCAGGTCGTCGGCCAGCTGACCCAGCAGGTCGCGGCACCCAATCCCACCACGCTGCTCGGCGAAGGGAAGGTCGAAGAGCTCAAGGCGCTGGTCGCCGAGCTCGGCGCCACCCTCGCGATCTTCGACGAGGAGCTCACCCCGGTGCAGGGGGTGACGTTGGAGCGCGAGCTCAAGGTCCGGGTCATGGACCGCGCCGAGGTCATCCTCGACATCTTCTCCACCCGGGCGCGCTCCGCGGAGTCCAAGCTGCAGGTCGAGCTCGCGCAGCTGGAGTACCTGCTGCCCCGACTCACCCGGATGTGGACCCACTTGTCGCGCATCCGCGGCGGTATCGGACTCCGGGGCCCCGGCGAAACCCAGCTGGAAACCGACCGCCGGATGATCCGCCAGAAGATCCAGCACCACCGCGGCAAGCTGCGCGGCGTGGAGCGGCATCGCGAAACGATCCGCGGCGGCCGCCAGAAGCTGCTCCACGCGGCGCTGGTGGGGTATACCAACGCCGGCAAGTCGAGCGTGCTCCGCTCCCTCACCGGCGATAACGAGATCGTGGTGGAGGACCGTCTGTTCGCCACCCTGGACACCCTCACCCGCGAAGTGGACGCGGGCGAAGGGATCCGGGTGCGGGTGACCGACACCGTCGGATTCATCCGGAAGCTCCCCCACCATCTGGTGGCGAGCTTCCGGGCCACCCTCGAGGAGGCGCGGGAGACGGACGTGCTGCTCCACGTCATTGACGCGAGCCACCCGGAGTGGGAGGCGCAGGCGGAAGTCGTGGAGCAGGTGCTGGGCGAGCTGGACCTCGCCGAGCGGCCGGTGGTGCTGGTCTTCAACAAGATCGATCTGCTGCCCGACGCCACCGCGTTCGCGGGACGGATCGGGCCGATGCATCCGGAGGGGAGCGCCGTGTTCGCGACGACGATGCGGACCGACGGCGTGGACGCGGTGAAGGCGGCGCTCCGGGAGCGGGTGCGGGCCGGGCGGCCGACGCTCCGGCTGGTGGTGCCCGCCGGCGACGGCGCCCGGATCGCCGCGGTCTATCGCGCCGGCGAGGTGCTGGCGCGCGAGGAAACCCCCGAGGGCGTCGTGCTCACCGTGCGCATGGAGGGGTGGCAGGCCCGCCGGCTCAGCCTCACCGACGGCGCGGCGTGAGCGAGGCCCCGGGCGTCTTTGTGCCCAAGCCGGTCGTCACCGGCCGGAAGATCCGGTTCGCCCTGGTGGGGTGCGGGCGGATCTCGGCCAAGCATGTCGAGGCGATCGCCGCCTACCCCGCGGACGCCGAGCTGGTGGGCGTGGCCGACATCGACCCGGCGGCGCGGGCGCGCGCCGCCGCGGCGACCACCGCGCCCGGCTTCCCCTCGCTCGAGACGCTCCTCAGCGGCGTCGACCCCGATCTGGTCATTCTCGCCACGCCGAGCGGGCTCCACGCCGGGCAGGCGATGCTGGTGGCGGAAGCCGGCCGCCACGTCATGACCGAAAAGCCGATGGCAACCCGCTGGCAGGACGGCAAGGCGATGGTGCAGGCCTGCGACGAAGCCGGCGTGCACCTGTTCGTGGTCAAGCAGAACCGCACCAACCCGACGCTGCAGCTCGTCAAGCGCGCGGTGCTGGCGCGGCGGTTCGGCCGGATCCACCTGGTGACCGTGAACGTCTTCTGGAACCGGCCCCAGTCGTACTACGACAGCGCGGCCTGGCGGGGCACCTGGGAGTTCGACGGCGGGGCGTTCATGAACCAGGCGAGCCACTACGTGGACATGCTCGACTGGCTGATCGGCCCGGTGCAAAGCGTGCAGGCCTACACCGCGACGCTGGGGCGGACGATCGAGGTGGAGGACACCGGCGTGCTCGCGCTCCGGTGGCGGGCCGGCACCCTGGGGTCGGTCAACGTGACGATGCTCACCTTTCCCCGGAACCACGAAGGCAGCGTCACCGTGCTGGGCGAGCGGGGGACGGTGCGGGTGGGCGGTGTCGCGGTGAACCAGATCGAGCACTGGGAGTTCGCCGAGCCGGACCCGATGGACGCCCTGGTGGAGCGCGCCAGCTACGAGACGACCTCGGTGTACGGGCATGGGCACGTGCGGTACTACCAGAACGTCATCGAGTCGCTTCGGGGCAAGGCCGTGCCGGACACCGACGGGCGCGAAGGGCTCCACTCCCTCGAGATCCTGATCGCCACGTATCTCTCGGCGCGCGACGGCCGCCGGGTGGCGCTGCCGCTCGAGTACTAGTGCCGTTCCAACTTGTTCTGCCCTGGTGAGGCACTGGGACGGATCGCCGGAACGGCACTAGCTCCTTCCCTCGAGCACCTCCCGCCAGAACGCCAGCGTGCGCCGCGCCACGGCGCTGTCGGTGAAGTCCTCGAAAATGCGCTGCCGCGCCCGCTGGCCCAGCGCGCGGGCGCGCGCCGGCTCGGCGAGCAGCCCCTGCAGCGCGACGGCCAGCGCGTCGGTGTCCGGGACCACGAGGCCGGCGTCGCCGACCAGTTCGGGGAGAGCGCCGGCCGGCGTGACCAGGGGGGCGATGCCGCGAGCCATCGCCTCGAGCAGCATCGGCGAGGCGCGGTCCACCCAGGTCGGCGTATCGTGCGACGGGACGACCAGGCAGTCGAGCTCCACCCAGAGCTGGTCGAGCGCCGGGCGGGGAAGTCCCCCCATCCAGCGGATGCGCGAGGAGAGCCCCCGGCGCTCGGCCAGGCGCTCGAGCGCCTCCTGCTCCGGCCCGGTTCCCACGACCGTCAGGGTCCAGGGGCCGAGCAGCTGCCCGCAGGCGCGGAGCAGGGTTTCGCCGCCGCGTTCCGGGACCAGGCGTCCGATGAAACCGATGGCGAGCCCCTTCCGCTCCGCTTCGCGCGGCTGGACCGCGAGGGGGACGACCCCGGTCCGCGGCAGGACCGCCGCGCGCGCCTGGGGCGCGTCCGCGGCGAGCAGGCGCTCGGCGAGGCGGTTGCTGCCGATGACGCCGGCCGCGGTGCGCAGCGTGGCGCGATAGCGCAGAGCCTGCAGCACCCCCCGCCTGAGGGAGACACTCTCCTCGCTGAAGACGATGTAGGGGACCCTGAGCTGGCGGGCCGCGGCGGCGGCCGAAGCCGCGCCCGGGGTGCCCGGCGTCTCCTCGATCTGCACCAGGTCGGGATGGAGGTCGGAGATGGCGCGGCGGAGGGCGCGCCCGCCCCAGCGGAGGGCGTCGGGGCGGTGCGAGTTGCCGCGCACCGGGATCGGGACGACCCGGAGCGCGCCGTCGAGCCCCGCGGCCCCGTCCGGCAGTGCGACGGCGAGCTCGACGCCCAGCCCGGCGAGGGCGTGGAGCTTGCCGCGGTTCCGGGGATCTGCGTAATAGTGGGAGACGATGAGCACCCGCACGCGAGGAAGGTAACCCGCCCGCGAGCCCGCGGCGATGGCTGCGGGCGCCGAGGCGGCGGGTTGACGACCTCAGAACCGCCCCGTACCTTCGCGAGGTGGAACGAAATTCCCCTCCATTCAACGCGGCGGAATGCGAGGTGCTGCGCGCCGGCAAGGCCGACGCCACGCCGTGAAGAAGCTCCTGGACCCGTTCCTCATCGTAGGCATTCTCTTGATCGGGCTGAACCATTGGACCGGGAACTGGATGACCTACCATCCGCAGTCCGACCCACGCCGAGGCGTGGTCCTGGCAGTGGACTGGATATCAGGGATCGGCGGTTTCGCCGGAATCGTCATCGGGGTGATCCGGCCCGTCGTCAGACTCGCGCTGGAGCGACGCTTTCTGCTGGCGGGGTCGTTCTATGCCGCGTTCTGGCTGGTCCTGGCTTCGCCTCTCCTGTTCGCCGCCATGAGCCGCGAGGACACCGCCCCGGGCTCGGCTTTGTGGTTCGGGTTCCTCTTGATTCTCTTCCCAGTGATGGGCGTGCTGCTGGTCGTCTCCTACGGCGTGGTACGGTACCTTCAGCATCGAAGATCCGGCTGACCCTGCCTGACGATTTCGACCGCATCGCCGCTGGAAAACGAAGCGAGCCGGCGCCGCCAAGGTCGGCCCCGGCTCGTGCTCGACTGGACGGACGAGTGTGCTGACGCGGTTACATCGCCGTCGTATAACTCCCCGTGCACTCGAGGCTGAGCGAGGTGTCGGGATTGCCCTTGCCTTTGCAGGACCCGCTGCCCTTGATGCCCTTCGCCTTTCCGGTTCCGCGTACCATCTTCCAGGTGTTCCCGGCCGACACGGCCACCTTGCCGTTCATCGTTGAGGTGAACTGATAGTCGTACGTGACCGTGTCACCGTTCTCGAGGGTCTCAACGAAGATGCCGTGGCCCTTGCTGGTGTTGCCCTTGACCTCCGCGAACTCGGTGGCGGTGCCTTCCTTTTCCTTCACCCCCGCGACCTGGCCACTGCTCGCGGTGCACTTGACCTGATACACACTGTAGGCATGGTTGGCCTGGCCGGGCACCGGGACGGCATTGGCGGGCTCAACCACGGAACACTTCCAGGTTGCGGTGAAGGTCGTCTGGCCCTGTGCGACGGCCGTCGGAATCGGCAGACCCAGCACGAAGAGGTAGGGCAGGAATCTGGGCATCGTTTTCCTCCCATCAATAATGGTCTGAGTGCGCGCTATAGTATGCCGCCGCCGCCGCGATGGCAAGCGGCGGGGATCCCTCCACCGCCAGCGAGCTTCCTGGTATCACGGTCCCCCGTCGGCGCGACGGGGAGGGGATGGAGGTGAGGCGAGAGGTTCGGTAAGTTGTTGGGTCGTAACGTGCGGGCCCTTAGCTCAGACTGGTTAGAGCAGCGGACTCATAATCCGTCGGTCGCAGGTTCAAATCCTGCAGGGCCCATGTAGCCAGTGCGCAGTGGACAGTGGACAGGGGACAGTGAGCTGCCCCGTCGGCGGAAACCCTCGCCCGCGGGGCAGCTCGCTGCTCCCTGCTCACTGCCCACTATTCACTGCATTTCGATGGGCGATGAGGGGCTCGAACCCCCGACCTCGCGCATGTGAGGCGCGCGCTCTAACCAGCTGAGCTAATCGCCCGGAACGGGGACCGGGACGATAACGAGAACGGCGGGGGAGACGCAAGGATGCCAAGACGCAAGGACGCTTCCTAGATCACCCCCCCCCGCCGCAGCCGCCCGATCGCGTCGTGCCGCTCCTCGTGGATCGCGAGCACTTCGTCCGGCGAGACCGTGGCCACGCCGGCCTTCCCGACCTCGATGCCCGCGGCGTAATTCGCGAGGTGCGCCGCCTCGCGCACCGAGGCGCCGCCCGCGAGCGCCGTGGCGACCCAGGCCGTCACCGTGTCGCCCGCGCCGGAGACATCGTACACCTCGCGCGCGAAGCTCGCGATGTGGGTGATCACCAGGTCCTTGGTCACCAGGACCATCCCCTCGGCGCCCAGGGTGAGGAGGAGATTGTCCACCCGCAGCTTGTCCAGCGTCTCGGGGAGCGCGTTGTCGCCCTGGAGATCGAGCGTCGCGCCGAGCGCGGCTTCGAGCTCGCGGCGGTTGGGCTTGAACACCGTGGCGCCGGCGTAGCCGAAGAAATTGCGGAACTTGGGGTCCACTACCACGGGAACGCCGCGCCGGCGCGCCGCGGCGATCACCGCCTGGATCAGCGCCTCGGTGAGGGTGCCCTTGTTGTAGTCCTCGAGCACCACGGCGTCGGCGTCCACCAGCGCCGCGACCGCCGCCGAGATGAGGCGTTCCTGGTCCTGGCCCTCCAGCGACGACTCGACTTCCTCGTCAATGCGCAGGACCTGCTGGCCGCGGGCGAGCACCCGGGTCTTCGCGGTGGTGGGCCGCCCGGAGATCGCGACCAGGTGGCGGTCGTCCATCTGCTTGGCGGCGAGCTCGGCGCGGATCGCGGTAGCGTGGGGGTCATCGCCCACCGCGCCCACCAGCCGGCAGGACGCGCCGATCGCGGCGACGTTGGCCCCGACGTTGGCCGCGCCGCCGAGCGCGCTCCGCATCTCGCGCACCGTCACCACCGGCACGGGGGCCTCGGGCGAGAGCCGGTCGGTGTCGCCCAGGAGGTAGCGGTCCAGCATGACGTCGCCCACCACCGCGACCCGCCGGCTCCTCATCCGCTCCAGGAGCTTGACGAGCCGGTCTCGCGCGATCGGCGGCGGCGACGGAGTGACGCGCATCGGGGCGCCCCGGGGCAGGGAAGGGAAAAGCGAGTCCCGCGAAGCGGTAATGTAATCCGCGGGGTGGGCCCGCGCCGCTATCTTTGGGGCGTCATGGATGCTCCCGAGCTTCGCGTCGAAGCCACCCGCGGCGCGCTGGCCGAATCGGTGCACCCGGTGGCCGCGGCGGTGGTGGACGCGCAAGGCCGGCTCATCGCCGCCTCCCGCGATCCCGACTACGTCACCTGGTGGCGCTCCGCGGCCAAGCCGTTCCAGGCGCTGCCGCTGGTGGAGGACGGCGCGGCCGAGCGCTTCGGCTTGAGCGACGAAGAGCTCGCCCTGGTCTGCGCCTCCCACTCGAGCGAGCCGGGTCACCTCGACCTCGTCGAGCGGATGATGGCCAAGATCGGGATCGGCGAGGACGCGCTGGCCTGCGGCGTCCACACGCCGCTTTCGCCGGCGGTCGCCGAGACGGTGGCGCGCGGCGCCGCAAGGATGACCCCGCGCTGGAGCAACTGCTCGGGGAAGCACACCGGCATGCTCGCCCTCGCGAAGCACCACGGCTGGCCGATCGCCGGGTACAACGAAGCCGGGCATCCGGTGCAGCGGCGCATCCTCGAAGCGGTCGCCCGGTGGACCGGTGCCGATGGCCGGGAGATCCTCCTTGCGGTGGACGGCTGCACCGCCGTGTGCTTCGGGCTCCCCCTGCGGCGCATGGCGCACGCCTACGCGCGGTTCGGCCTCGTGGAGGAGCCCGCGGCGCGGCGGATCGCGGGCGTCATGATGGCGCATCCCCTGATCGTGGCTGGTCAGGGGCGGCTCTGCACCGACCTCATGCGGGCCTGGCCCGGGCGAGTTATCGCGAAGGTCGGCGCGGACGGGATCCACTGCGCGTCGCTGCCGGGGCTGGGCCTGGGGATCGCGCTCAAGGTGGAAGACGGCGACATGCGCGCTTCCGGTGTGGCTCTGCTCGAAATCCTCCGCCAGCTCATCGCGCGGCTCGCGCCTGCCGGCGCCGCCGCGTGGCCCGCCGCCGGCCTCGAACCCCATGCGCGCCGTCAGATCCTCAATACCCGGGGCGTCGAGACCGGGGAGCTTCGTCCGGCCGGCGGCTTGCGCTTCTTCGATGCCTGAGGCGCTGTTCCGGTTGGCGCTTCCCGGGGTCGGCGGGTGAGCTTGAACCGGCTCGACGGCCCGACCCGGGCGCTCGTGGCGCTCGCGGGCGCCATCGCCGCGGGCGAGGAGGCGGAGCTCGAGGCGCGCTGCCGCGGCTGCGTCGGTGCCAAGGTGGCGCCGGCCTGGGTGGATGAGCTGCTGCTCCAGTCGCTCCTCATGTGCGGCTGGCCGCGGGCGCTCAACGCCGCGATGGTGTGGCGGCGGGCCGGGGCGGCGGCGCCCGCGCCGGGAGAAGACGGCGCGGACTACGGCCGTGCCGCGGAGTGGACCGCACGGGGCGAGCTGGTCTGCCGGGCGGTGTACGGCACCAATTACGAGCGGCTCCGCGCCAACGTTCGGGTGCTCCATCCCGCGCTCGACGCGTGGATGGTCACCGAGGGGTACGGCCGCACCCTCGGCCGGCCGGGGCTCGACCTCGCGCGGCGGGAGTGTTGCGTCGTGGCGCAGGTCGCGGTGCAGGGCGCCGAGCGGCAGCTCCATTCACACCTCCTCGGCGCGCGCCGCGCCGGGGCGGGCAAGCAGGCGCTGGAGCAGGTACTCGACATCGTGCGGCCGCTGCTCGGGCCGCTTGGGCAGGGCGTGGCGGAACGACTCTGGGACCGGGTGGTGCGGTGAGCCTCGTGGATCGGGTAATCGTGCGTGTGGTGGCCGGCACCGGGGGCTCCGGCGCCTGCTCCTTCGCGCGCTTCAAGTACGTGCCCAAGGGCGGGCCCGACGGGGGCGATGGCGGGCGCGGCGGCAGCATCTCGCTCCGCGGCGACGCCAACCTCGCGACCCTGCTCGACTACCGCTACCGAACCGAGTGGAAGGCCCCGCGCGGCCAGCACGGGAAGGGAAAGACCCAGACCGGCGCCTCGGGGAGCGACCTCCATCTGCCGGTGCCGCCGGGCACCGAGGTGCGCGACGCCGAGTCGGGCGAGATGCTGGGCGAGGTGCTGCGCGCGGGGCAGGAGCTCCTGGTCGCCAGGGGTGGCCGGGGCGGACGGGGCAATGCCCGGTTCGCCACCGCGGTGCATCAGGCGCCCCGCGAATGGGAGCCGGGCGAAGAGGGCGAGGACCGGCGGCTCGAGCTGGTGCTCAAGCTGATCGCCGACGTGGGCCTGGTGGGCGAGCCGAACGCCGGCAAGAGCAGCCTCCTCGCCGCCATCTCCGCCGCGCGGCCGAAAATCGCCGACTATCCCTTCACGACCCTGGAGCCCAACCTGGGCGTGGTGGGGATGAGCCGCTCGCGCTCCTACGTCGTGGCGGACATCCCCGGGCTCATCGAGGGCGCCCACCGGGGCAAGGGGCTGGGCGACCGGTTCCTGCAGCACGTGGAGCGGACCCGGGTGCTCGCGTTCCTCATTCCGGTGGACAGCGACGATCCCCAGGCGGTGTACGAGCGGCTCAGGCACGAAGTGCGGGAGTACGGGGCGGAGCTCGAGGAGAAGCCCCACATCGTGGTGCTCTCGAAGCGGGACTTGGTGCATCCGGCGGACCCGCTCCCCCGGGTGCGGGCCCCGGGGGCCCGCGCCGTGCTGGCGGTGTCGGCCATCGCGCGGCAGGGTCTGGAAGAATTCTCCGACGCCCTCTGGGAGCTCATCGCCGAGGTGCGCCGGAGCGATGCGGCGAAGGCCCCGGTCGCGGACGACGCCAATGCCTGAATGGGGCGCCGCGGACCGGGAGGCCTATCTCACGCTGGCGCTTCTCCCCGGCATCGGCGCGGCGCGGCTCGGCGCCCTGCTCGCGCGGTTCGAGACTCCCGCCCGGGTGCTCGCCGCGCCGACCGAGCGGCTCGCCGCCGTCCCGGGCATCTCGCGAGCGGCCGCCGGCGCCGTCTCGACCGCCGACCTACGTCGGGCCCGTGCCGCGCTCGGTGCGCTGGAGCGGCTGGGCGGCCGGCTGCTGCTGCCGGACGGCCTGGACTTCCCCGCCGCGCTCCGCACCATTCCCGACCCTCCGGTGCACCTGTTCGCCCAGGGCGATCTCTCGCTGCTGGGCCGGCCCGCCGTGGCGATCGTCGGGAGCCGGGACCATTCGCTCTACGGCGCCGAGGTCTGCCGGGCGGTCGCGCGCGCCGCGGCGCGCGCCGGGCTCGTGGTGGTGAGCGGGATGGCGCGGGGCCTCGATGCCGCGGCGCACGCGGGGGCGCTCGAGGGCGGTGGGCGGCGCGACGCGGCCGGCCCGGACGGCGGTGATCCCGGCGCCACGATTGGCGTGTTAGGGAACGGCCTCGGAGTGATCTACCCCGCGGCCAATCGGGCGCTCTACGAGCAGGTGTCCAGGTCGGGGCTCCTGCTCACCGAGTTTCCGCCCGGCGAGCGCCCGACCGTCGGGAGCTTCCCGCGGCGGAACCGGCTCATCAGCGGGCTCGCCCGGGTGGTGGTGGTGGTGGAGGCCGCGGTCACCTCGGGCGCGCTCCAGACCGTGACGTGCGCGCTGGAGCAGGGCCGCGAAGTGCTCGCCGTCCCGGGCCAGATCACCAGTCCGGTGAGCGCGGGGACCAACCGGCTGATCCGGGACGGGGCCGGGCCCCTGCTCGATCTCGACGATCTGCTGGCGCACTATCCGGAGATCACCCGGCGGGAGGCGGCGCCCACGCCGCGGCTGCGCGGCGGCGGCGGGGCGGCGCTCGAAGGCCAGCTGGTCAAGGCGCTCTGGAGCGGCCCCCGGCGGGTGGAGGAGCTGGTCGAGGCTTCCGGGGCTCCGGTCGGTGCCGCGCTCGACGCGCTCTCCGTGCTCGAGCTCGACGGGCGGGTGCGGCAGGAGCCGGGCGGGTTGTATCGGCTGGTGGAGCCGGCGCTGTTCCTTTAACCTGCGTCAACTGTCAACGGTCAACACCCGCCCCATATTCCCTCCGTGCACCTCTACCTCCACGTCCCGTTCTGTGCCCGCCGGTGCAGCTACTGCGACTTCGCCATCGCGGTGCGCCGCGAAGTCCCCTCCGCGGCCTACGCGGCCGCCGTCGAGCGGGAGTGGACGTGGTGGCAGCGGCATCCGGCGTGGGCCGGCGCTCCGGCCGTGGACACGGTGTATTTCGGCGGGGGCACGCCGTCGCGGCTCGATCCGGGCGACGTCGCGCGCCTGCTCGCGCGGGTCCGCGCCGACCGCCCGATCGCGCCCGATGCGGAAATCACCCTGGAGGCGAATCCCGACGACGTGAGCACCCGGGCGGCCGAGGTGTGGCGCGGGGCCGGCGTCACCCGAGTCTCGCTTGGCGCGCAGTCGTTCTCGCCCGCCGCGCTCGGCTGGATGCACCGCACCCACGACGCCGGACAGATCGGGGTCGCCGTCGAGACCCTCCGCGCCGCCGGGTTCCGGGACGTCTCCCTGGACCTGATCTATGCGCTTCCCCACGCGGTGGACCGCGACTGGGCGGCCGACCTCGACCGCGCCCTGGCGCTCGAGCCCACCCACCTCTCCCTCTACGGCCTCACCATCGAGCCGCGCACGCCGCTGGGCCGCTGGACCGCGCGGGGGGAGTCGCTCCCCACCTCCGACGATGGGGCCGCCGTCGAGTACCTGGAGGCGCATCAGCGACTGGTCGAGTGCGGGTTCGAGCACTACGAGGTGTCGAACGCGGCGCTGCCCGGCTTCCGCGCCCGCCACAACTCGGCCTACTGGCGACGGGAGCCGTTCATCGGCCTCGGGCCCTCCGCCCACAGCGGCCTCGGGGCGACCCGCTCCTGGAACGTGCGGGAATGGGAGGAGTACCGGCGCCGGAGCGAAGCGGGGGCGCCGGTGCTAGCGGAGTCGGAGACCCTCACCGCGGAGCAGATCGAGCTGGAGGAAGTCTATCTCGGGCTCCGGACCGACCTGGGGCTGGCGGCTTCCCGCGTGGCCGCGCCGGCGCGCGCCGGGTGGCTCGCGCAAGGCTGGGCCGCCCTCCGGGACGGCCGGCTCGTCCTCACCCCCGAAGGGTGGCTCCGGCTCGACGCGCTGGTGGTCAGCCTAACTCGTTGCTAGTTTTTCTGTTATGCAGAGCAGCGAGGGCCTCACCGAGCGCCAGTTCCGGGTGCTCGCCGCGGTGATCCAGATTTACGTCGAGACCGCGCAGCCGGCCGGCAGCCAGTCGGTCGCGCAGCGGTCGCGCCTAGGCATTTCTCCCGCCTCGGTGCGGAGCACCATGAGCGAGCTCGAGGTGATGGGCTACCTCTTCCACGCGCACACCTCGGGCGGGCGCATTCCCACCGACCGCGGCTACCGGCTGTACGTCAATCAGCTCCTGCCGGCGAAGCCCCTGGCGGAGAGGGCCCGGGCCCGGCTGGAGAGCGAGATCGCCCCCGCCGCGCGGAGCGCGATCGAGGAGATTCTCCTCCGCGCCGCGCAGGTCCTCGGGGTGCTGACCCAGGAGCTGGGCGTGGCGATCGCCCCCGCGCTCGACGGGCTGGTACTGGAGCGGCTGGAGCTGGTGCGGGTGAGCGGCGAGCGGCTCCTCGCCGTGCTCACGCTGCAGAGCGGGCTGGTCCGGACCATCTTCGTCGAGCTCCCCGCGGCGGTGGCCCCCGCGGCGGTGGACCACATCTCCCGGATTCTCAACGAGCGGCTGGCGGGGCTACCGCTCCGGGAGATCCGCCTCACCCTCTCCGAACGGCTCCGCGACGCGGCCCGCCCCGAGGACGGCGCGGAGCTCCTCAACATCTTCGTGGCGCAGGGAGAGGACCTCTTCGACTTCTCCGACCTCGAAGGCGCGGTGGTCCTGGGGAGCGCCCAGCCGCTGGCCGAGCAGCCGGAATTCGCCTCCAACTTCCGGATGCGCGAGCTCCTCGATCTGACCGAGCGCCGCGACGTGCTCCGCCAGGCGTTCGAGGAGCACCACCGCCGCGGGCTCCGGATCACGATCGGCAGCGAGAACAGCGATCCCCGCCTGGCGGAATTCACCCTGGTCACCTCGGCCTACCGGCGGGGCAGCCTGAGCGGCGTCATCGGCGTGCTGGGGCCCACCCGGATGCCCTACGACAAGATCATCGGGCTGGTGGAACACACCAGCCGCATGGTGGAAGGCTTGATGGAGTGAGCGACTATTACCAGCTCCTCGACGTCCCGCGCGACGCTTCCGAGGAGGAGATCAAGCGGGCGTACCGGCGGCTCGCGATGGAGTTCCATCCCGACCGGAACCCCGCGTCCGACGCCGAGGCGAAGTTCAAGGAGATCGCCGAGGCCTACGAGGTCCTGGCCGATCCGGAGAAGCGCGCCGCCTACGACCGCTACGGCGAGGCCGGGCTCCGGGGCGGCACGGCCGGCTTCCACCACGTGGACCTCTCCGAGGCGCTCAACATCTTCATGCGCGATTTCGGGGGCCTCGGGGGCTTCGAGGCGCTCTTCGGCGGCGGGCAGCCGCGAGGCGAGGTCCGCCGCGGCCAGGACATCCGGGTGACGGTGCGGGTTAGTCTCAAGGAGGTCGCCAGCGGCGCGCGGCGCAGCGTCAAGCTCAAGACCCTCCTGCCCTGCGAGGCGTGCAAGGGCACCGGCAGCGCCCGAGCCACCCGGCCCACGACCTGCCGGACCTGCGGCGGCGGGGGCGAGGTGCGCCGCGCCACCCGCAGCATGTTCGGCCAGTTCGTCTCGGTGGGTCCCTGTCCCGACTGCGGCGGGGAGGGGACGATCATCACCGATCCCTGCGAGCCGTGCCGGGGCGAGGGTCGGGTGCGCGGCGAGCGGTCGGTGTCGGTGGATATTCCGGCCGGGGTCTCGAGCAACAATTACATCACCCTCCGCGGCCAGGGAGCCGCCGGCCGCCGCAACGGCCCGGCGGGCGACCTGCTGATCATGATCGAGGTGAAGGACGACGAGCGCTTCGAGCGCCACGGCGACGATCTGATCTTCGACCTGCCGCTTTCCTTCAGCCAGGCCGCCCTCGGCACCACCGTGACCGTGCCGACCCCGCTCGGCGAGGAGCGTCTCGCCGTCCCGGCCGGCGTGCAGTCCGGTACCCTGCTGCGGCTCCGCGGCAAGGGACTCCCCCGCCTGGGCCAGAACGGCGCGGGCGATCTCAACATCCGGGTCCACGTCTGGACCCCGCAGGATCTCACCGGCGAGCAGCGGCGGCTGCTCGAGGAGCTGGCCAAGGTGGAGGGTGCGCCCCCCAAGGAAGGCAGCAGCTTCTGGTCCCGCCTCAAGGAGGCGCTCGGCGCATGAGGGGCCGCGCCCTCGACGTCCGGAGCCCGGAAGAGAGCCGTGACGCGGTAGCCGCGTGGCTCGTCGGCCGGACCGGGCTCGCGGTCGAGGAGCGGGAAGACGGTACCCTGGTTGCCTTCGCGCCGAGCCGGGCGGACGCAGGCGCGGTCCTGGCGGAGCTCCACGCGGCGTTCGGCGGGGAGGTCAGGGCCGCAGCCCGGACGCTCCCGGACATCGCCTGGCAGGAGCGCTGGCGCGAGGGACTCGGTCCCCGGCAGATCGGCCGGCTCACCGTGACGCCGAGCTGGGCCGCGGCGCCCGGGGGGGGAGCCCACACGGTCGTCATTGATCCGGAAACCGCCTTCGGCACCGGCGAGCACGCCTCAACCCGCACCGCGCTGGTCCTGCTCGACCGCCATCTCCGGCCCGGCGACCGGGTGCTAGACGTCGGCAGCGGGAGCGGCATCCTCGCGATCGCGGCGGCGAAGCTCGGCGCCGTGCGCGCCACCGGGATCGAGCTCGATGAGGAGGCCGAGCCGGTCGCGCGGGCGAACGCGGTGCGGAATGGGGTCGCCCACCGGGTGCGGTTCGTCGCCGGCTTTGCGGAGGCGCTGGCGCCGCTGCTCGGGCCGGTCGAGCTCGTCCTCTCCAACATCCTGCGGACGACCAACGTGGCCCTGCTCGCCGCGCTCCGCGCCGCCCTCGAGCCGGGCGGCATCGCCGTCTTCGCGGGAATGGAGCTGTCCGAGCGGGAGCGCTTTCTCCCGGCGCTGGCGGCCGCGGACTTCGTCGCGCTGGACGACACTGTGGACGACGGGTGGTGGGCCGTCGCCGCGCGGCGCGGCTGAGATGCATTCCGTTCTCACCGGGCCCGGCAAGCTGGTCGTGGGCACCATCGTGATGCTCGACGAGGAGGAGCGGCATCATCTGCGGGTCCTGCGGGCGGCGGTCGGCGAGGAGCTGCGCGCGCTGGACGGGGCCGGCGTGGTGGCGGCCGGGCGCCTGGTCAGGAACGGCGACGGCTTCGGGTTTCTGGTCGTGCGCGCTCGCACGGTCCCCCCGCCGCCTCTCTTCGCGCTGATCGTCGGTGCCGGCGACAAGGAGCGGTTCGCCTGGCTGGCGGAGAAGTCCGCCGAGCTCGGCGTCACCGATCTCGTCCCGCTCAAGACCGAGCGGACCCGGAGCGTCGCGGCCGGCATCCGCGAGGGCCATGTGCTCGCGCTCCAGCGGCGGGCGCGCCAGGCGATCAAGCAGTCGGGCGCGCCGTGGGCGCCCCGGATCATCATGCCGGTGGACGTGCGCACCGCCGCCGCGCAGGGCGTGGGCGACTACCGCTGGCTCGCCGATCCCACCGGCGAGCCGCCGCCGACGCTCCCCGCCGAGGCGCCGCTCCTCGTGGTGGTGGGGCCCGAAGGCGGGCTGGTGCAGCCCGAGCGGGACGCGTTTCTCGCCGCCGGGTTTCGGCGGGTGCGGTTCGCGCCCGACCTGCTCCGCTTCGAGACGGCGGCCCTCGCTGCGGCGGCGGTGATCGCGAGCCAACGACCCCGGAGGTCTCATGAGCAATGACTGCCTCTTCTGTCGCATCGTCGCCGGCGAGATCCCGGCGAGGGAGGTCGTCCGCACCGCCTTCGGCGTGGCCTTTCACGACCTCAATCCCCAGGCGCCCACCCACGTGCTCGTGGTGCCCACGGTCCACCTGGCGAACGCCGCCGCCGCCGACAGCGAGGAGGGCGAGCGGATCGCCGGGCGCACCGTGCGGCTGGCAGCGCAGGTCGCCGAGCAGCTGGGGCTCGTGAAGAGTGGATATCGGCTGGTGATGAACGTCGGCTCCGACGGCGGCCAGTCGGTCGCCCACCTGCACGTGCACCTGCTGGGCGGGCGCCGCATGACCTGGCCGCCGGGATGAAGCGCGTCGGCTTGCGTCACTCGGCGCGCATGGATATGCTGTACCGCATGAGCGCGCCGGCCCAAGGGGGGCCCGCAAGGGGTAACGTCCGGCATGCCGGAAATCGTCATTCACGATGACGAAAGCTTCGAAGCTGCGTTGAGACGCTTCAGGAAGAAGTGCGAGAAGGCGGGAATCCTGTCGGACCTCCGCAAGCACCGCCACGACGAGAAGCCCGGTGAACGACGCAAGCGCCGGGAGAGCGCCGCTGCGCGGAACATCCGGCGGGGCTCCCGGTGGTCGCATGGCTAGACCCCGCCGCAAGGGCCTCCCGGCCGGATGACGGCCCCGAAGACCACGAAATCACGCAACGGGGTGTCGGCGCACCAGGGTGCCGGCACCCCGTTCCCCATCGGGCCGGAGGCGTCCGCGGCGGCGCTCGAGGTGCTCGAGTTCGACCGGGTGCTGGAGCAGGTCGCCGGCCACGCGGCGGGACCGGCCGGCGCCGCCCGGGTCCGCGCTCGCCGGCCCTCGGCGGACCCGGCGTGGATCGAGGGGGAGCTCGCGCCGGTGGCGGAGCTCCTCGAGCTCATGGCGCGGGGCGATGCCCCGGTCGCGTTCGACGTGCCGGAGCTCGACGCCGTGCTCGGGCGGCTCCGTCTCGAGGGGAGCGTACTCGAGGGGGTGGAGCTGGCGGCGGTGCATCGCACCCTGAGCGCCGCGCGCCAGGTGGCGGCGGAGCTCCGCCGCATCGCGGAGCGGGCGCCGCTCACCGCGGCGATGCGAGTGCCGCTGCCCGAGCCGGCCATGGAAAAACGACTCGCCGAGTCGGTGGACGAAGCCGGCGAGCTGCTCGACTCGGCGAGCCCGGCGCTGCTCCACTCCCGGCGCGAGGTGCACGCCGCGCGGGAGCGGCTGGTGAAGAAGCTCGAGGCGGTGCTGCACGGCCTCGATGGGTCGGCGGCGGGCGCCGGGGGCGGAGTCACCTTGCGGAACGGGCGCTACGTGATCCCGGTCCGGCGCGACGACCGCGCGCGGCCCGACGGCATCGTGCACGACGAGTCGGCGAGCGCCGGGACGCTGTTCATCGAGCCCGCCGCGGCGATCGAGCTGGGGAACGCGCTCCGCGCCGCCGCCGTGCAGGCCGAGCGCGAGGCGCTCAAGGTCCTCCGCGAGCTCACCGTGCGGCTTCGCCCCCATGCGGACGGCCTCGGTGCGGCGCACCGGATGTGCGTCGCCTTCGACGATCTCGTGGCCCGCGCCCGCTACGCGCGCGGCGCGGGCGCGGCGGTACCCGCGGTGGGGCGGGCCGGATCGGGGCTCACGCTCCGCCAGGCCCGGCATCCGCTCCTCCTGAGCCGCGGCGTGGAGGTCGTTCCCTTCGACCTCACCCTCGATCCGGGCGAGCAGACCCTCCTCATCAGCGGCCCCAACACCGGCGGCAAGACCGTCCTGCTCAAGACCGTCGGGCTCGCGGCTCTCCTGGTGCAGAGCGGCATCGCGCCCCCGCTCGGTCCGGGGAGCGCGCTGCCGGTGTTCGAGCGGGTCGTGGCCGACATCGGGGACCACCAATCCATCGCGGCGGACCTCTCGACCTTCAGCGCGCACGTCGCGACGCTCCGGCGGGTGCTGGACGAGGCGGACGCCGCGACCCTGGTCCTGATTGATGAGATCGGGAGCGGGACCGATCCCGCCGAAGGCGCGGCCCTGGCCGCCGCGGCGCTCCGGGCCCTCACCCGGCGCGGCGCGCGGACGGTTGCGACGACGCACCTCGGCGCGCTCAAGGCCCTCGCCGCCCAGACCGAGGGGATCGTCAACGGCTCGCTCCAGTTCGACGCCGAGCGGCTGGCGCCCACCTTCCGGTTCGAGAAGGGGATGCCGGGCCGCTCCTATGGGCTCGCGATCGCCCGGCGGCTCGGCGTCCGGGCCGACGTCCTCGCCGATGCGGAGGGGCGGGTGTCCGACCCGGAGCGCGCGCTTGATCGGCTGCTCGAAGCCGCGGAAGCGCGGGTCAGGCAGCTCGCGGCCGACCAGGCCGTGCTCGCCGACCGGCTCGCGGAGGCGGAACGGGAAAACGCGCGGCTCGCACTGCAGGCCGAGCAGCAGCAGGCGCGGGAGCGGGAGCTCCGCGCCCGCGAGAAGGACGCCGAGCGGCGGGCCCGCGCCGAGGCACGCCGGGTTCTCCTCGAGGCGCGCGAGCGGGTGGAGGCGGCACTCCGGGCGGCCGCGCAGGCGAGCGACGAGCACTCGGCCCGGGAGGCGCGGCGAATGCTCGAGGATGCGATCCGGATGGAGGGCGCGGCGCTCGCCGGAAGCCCCGAGCCCGAGCCGGCTTCACCCGGCGGCGGCGGCGCGCTGGTGCCCGGCCGGCGGGTCCGGCTCGGCACCGGAAGCGTCGGGGAGCTGGTCGAGCTCCGCGGCGACGGCAAGGCGGTAGTGCAGGCGGGGGCGGTTCGGATGGTGGTGCCGGTGGGGGAGCTGGTGGCGGTGGAGCAGGGTGCTGGGGAGCTCGGGAGCTCGGGTGCCAGGACGCCCCGCCACCCCAGCTCCCCAGCTCCCCAGCTCCCCAGCCCCTTCGAGATCGACCTCCGCGGCCTCCGCGGCGACGAAGCCGAGGCGATGACCGTCGCGGCGCTCGACGCGGCGGTCCTCGCCGATCATCCCTACCTCAAGATCATTCACGGCATGGGTACCGGCGTGGTGCGGGAGCGGGTGCGGCGGCTGCTCGGCGCCGACCGCCGGGTGGTGAAATTCGACTTCGCGCCCCGGAACCAGGGCGGCACCGGCGTCACCATCGCGGAGCTCGGCGGATGAGCATGATCCCCGACGAGCTGATCGAGCAGATCCGCGACAGCGCGAACCTGGTCGAGATCATCGGGGAAGCGGTGTCGCTCAAGCGGACCGGGTCGGACTACCGGGGTTCCTGTCCGTTCCACGGCGGCACCCACCGGAACTTCGCGGTGATCCCGAAGAAGGGGATGTACTACTGCTACGTCTGTCACGAGGCGGGCGACGTCTTCAAGTATTACATGAAGAAGCAGGGCCTCGACTATCCCTCCGCGGTGCGCGAGGTGGCGCGGCGGGTCGGCATCACGGTGCCGGAGCGCGGGGGGCGGGAAGGCCCCGATCCGCGGGAGCCGCTCTTCACCGCGGCGGCGGTGGCGCAGGAATGGTTCGCGGCGCGGCTCTGCGACGATCCCGAGGCGGAGCCGGCGCGGAGCTACCTCGCCGGGCGGGAGATTCCCCTCGAGGTGGCCGGGGAACAGGGGCTCGGCTTCGCACCCCGCGGCTCCGGGTTCCTCGAGGCGATGCGCCAGCTCGGGCTCGCCGAGCGGGAGCTGCTCGAGGCCGGGCTCCTGGCGACCCGGGAGGACGGGACCGTGGTGCCGCGGTTCCGCGGGCGGCTCCTCTTCCCAATCCGGGATCTCCGCGGCCGCGTGGTCGGCTTCGGGGGCCGGCTCCTCGGCCCCGGCGAGCCCAAGTATCTCAATTCGCCCGAGAGCCCGATCTTCCACAAGGGCTCGATGCTCTACAACCTGCACGAGGCCAAACAGGCGATCCGCCGCGAGGAGGCGGTGATCCTCGTCGAAGGCTACTTCGACGTGCTCCGGCTGGTGCTCGCCGGCCTGGATCATGTGGTGGCCCCGCTGGGCACCGCGCTCACACCGGACCAGGCGGCGCTGCTCCGCCGCGTCGCACCGCTCGCGCTCCTCCTCTACGACAGCGATTCGGCCGGTCTCCGCGCCAGCTTCCGCGCGGCGGATGAGTGTCTCCGCCACAAGATGCGGGTCCGGGTGGCGACGATGCCCACGGGCGAGGACCCGGACTCCCTCGTGCGCACCGGGGGGGCGTCGGCGCTCGCCCCGATCCTCCGGGACGCGGTGGACGTGCTCGACCGGAAGATCCAGCTGCTGGAGCGCAAGGGCTGGTTCGAGGGCCTGGAGCACCGCCGCGAGGCGCTCGACCGGCTGCTGCCCACCGCGCGCGCCGCGGCCGATCCCATAACCCGCGATCTCTACCTCAGGCGGATCGAGGAGCTCACCGGGGTCAAGCGTGCCGTGCTGGAGCAGGAGCTCGCCGCGCACCCCGAGCCTTTGCCGCCGCCGCCCGCGGGACCGGGCGGGCGGACCGGGGCGCCGGAGGCCCGCCGGCTCCGTCCCGGGGCCCGGATCGAGGCGCGCCTGCTCGAGACGCTCCTCTCCGCCCCGGAGTGGCGCGCGCGGGCGCGAGCCGAGATCCCGGCCAGCCAGCTCGAGGTGCCGGCCTATCGCGAGATCTTCGAGGCGCTCGTGGCGCTCGCGCCCGAAGCCGCCGCCGGCGACGCGCTCCCGGGGCTCGCGCCGCGGGCGCAGGAAGCGTGGCAGCGGCTGATGGCCGCCGCGGCGGAGCGGCGCGGCAGCGGGATGAACCTCGACGCCGAATACGTCGGCGCCGCCGAGTACCTCCGCCAGCGCGAGCTCACCCGGACCCTCCCACCGGTGTCCGACGTCCAGGCGCGCCAGAGCCGCCTCCAGGAGCTTCCGGTGGAGGCGCGCCAGCGGCTCTCGTTCCGCAAGCAAGCCGACCCGGCGCGCCGCCGCCCCCCCGGGCGGCCGGCCGGCCCCGCCCCCGATCCCTCCTCGCATCCGTGAGGCGAAATGCATCCCGATCTTGAGCGACTGCTCGACCTGCAAGCCAAGGACCTCGAGCTGCTCCGCACCGATCTTCAGCTGAGCGCCGTGGCCGGCGAGATCGCCGGCCTCGACGCGGCGCTGGAGCGCGCCCGCGCCGAAGTCCAGTCGGCCCGCCTCCGCGTCGCCGAGGGCATCCAGCGGCGGGAGGAGCTCGAAGCCGTCATCGAAGCCCAGCGTGCCCACCAGGAAAAGCGCCGCTCGCGCATCGAGCAGGTCCGCACCGCGCGCGAAGTCCAGGCGCTCATGACCGAGATGGACCTGGCCCGCTCGGGCCTCGCCCGGCAGGAGAGCGACTGGGTCAAGGCCGCCGACGCCACCCAGCAGCAGGAGGCGTCGCTCCGCGAGGCGGAAGAACGGCTGCACGCGCTGGAGCAGGACCAGAGCGGCGAGCGCGGCCGGCTGGAGGAGGCGCGCCGCCAGGCCGAAGCCGAGCGCGAGGGCGCGCGGCGGGCCCGCCAGTCGAGCGCCGCCTCGGTGGAGCGCACCCTGCTCACGCGCTACGATCGGCTCTGGAACTCCCGCACCACCACCGTCGTCGTCCCGCTCCGCGGCGACGCCTGCAGCGCCTGCCACACCGCCGTGCCCCGCAACCGCCGAAGCCAGATCCGCGCCGGCACCCACATCGAGGGCTGTGAGGCCTGCGGCGTCATCCTCTATCCGTCGAACGGCGAGGAATGACCCTCCCGGGTCCGCGCTGGGTGCTGGAGCCGGCCCCGGACGCGGCCGCGACCCGCGCGCTCGCCCGGGGACTGGACATTCCCGAGGCGCTCGCGGCGCTGCTCGCCCAGCGCGGGATCGGGGACGCCATCGCGGCCCGCCGCTACCTTCGCCCCGAGCTCGAAGATCTGACCGGCCCCTACGCCCTCGCCGGAGTCGCGGCGGCGGTGGAGGCAATCGTCGCCGCGGTCCACCGGGGCGACCTGATCCTGGTCCACGGCGACTACGACGTGGACGGCCAGTGCGCGGCGGCGATGCTGACCCGCACGCTGCGGCTGGCCGGTGCCCGGGCCGAGGCGTTCGTTCCCCACCGGCTGCGCGACGGCTACGACCTGGGGCCGGCCGGCCTCCTCCACGCGCAGACCATCGGCGCCGGTCTCATCCTCACCTGCGACTGCGGCATCACCGCGGTGGACACCGTGCGCCTGGCGGAAGCGGCGGGGATCCGCGTCGTGCTCACCGATCACCACCTCTGCCCGGCAGTGCTGCCGCCCGCCACCGCCGTGGTGAATCCCCAGCACCCCGATGACAGCTCGGGCCTGGGCGCGCTCTGCGGCGCCGGCGTTGCGCTCAAGCTGATTCAGGCCCTGGTCCCCGCGCTCCAGCTGCCCGCCTCGCTGCCGATGCACCTGCTCGACTACGTGGCACTCGCCACCGTGGCGGACGTGGTTCCGCTGACCGGGGAAAACCGGATCCTGGTGCGCCACGGCCTCAAGCTGCTCTCGGAAACCGGCTGGACCGGGCTGCGCGCGCTCATCGAGGTGAGCGGGCTCAAGCCGAGCGAGCGCCGGCTCCGCGCCGGCCAGGTCGGCTTCGTGCTGGCGCCGCGCCTCAACGCCGCGGGGCGGATCGGCGAATCGGGCGACGGCCTCCGCCTCCTTCTCACCGACGATCCCGACGAAGCGCGGACCCTCGCCCAGCGGCTCGACCGGCTCAACGCCGAGCGGCAGGCGCTCGACCAGCGGATCCTGGCGGAAGCCGTCGCGCAGGTGGAGGCCGCCGGCGATCTCGAGCGCCGCGCCGGCATCGTCCTCGGCGCCGAGGGCTGGCACCCCGGCGTGGTCGGGATCGTGGCTTCGCGGGTAGTCGAGCGCTACGGCCGCCCGGCGTTCCTGGTGGCCTTCGACGGCGAGGTCGGCAAGGGCTCGGGGCGGAGCCTTTCCCGCTTCGATCTGCACGGCGCGCTGGTCGAGTGCGGCGATCTCCTCGAGCGCTACGGGGGTCACCGGATGGCCGCGGGGGTCACCGTTCGCCGCGACCGCTTCGACGCCTTCCGCGAGCGGTTCGAGCGGGTGTGCCTGACCCGGCTCGGCACCGACGATCTCGGCCCCGAGCAGCGGGTGGATCTCGAGATCCAGCTCGGCGAGGTCAGCGTCGAGCTGGAGCGGCTCATTCGCCATCTGGAGCCCTGTGGCATGGGGAACCCCGCGCCGGTCTTCGGCGTGCGCGGGGTGAGCTTCGCGCGGCGGCAGCGGGTCGGGACCAACCATCTGCGCGGGACGCTCGAAGGGAAGGACGCGAACCTCGGCGCCATCGGATTCCAGCTCGCCGACCGGGTCCCCTGGCTGGGCGACGGCCCGGTGGACGCGGCCTTTCGCCTGGAGGAAAACGAGTACCAGGGACGCACCAGCCTCCAGGCCCGGATCCTTTCGCTCACGCCGCACCGGGCCGAGCCCGCCGGCGTCGTCCGGTGACCCGGATCATCGCCGGCCTCTTCGGCGGCCGGCGACTGGTCCTCCCCGCCGATGCCCGGGTGCGGCCCACGGCGGACCGGGTCCGGGAGGCGTGGATGAGCATCCTGGGCGATCGGCTCGTTGGCGCCCGGGTCCTCGATCTCTTCGCGGGCTCCGGCGCGCTCGGCCTGGAGGCGCTCTCCCGCGGGGCCGAGCGGGTGACGCTGGTCGAGCTGTCCCCGGCCTCGCTCGCCGCGATTCGCGCCAACCTGGACGCGCTGGGCGTGGCCGGCCGGGTCAGCGTGCACCGGGGCGACGCCATGCGCTTCATCGCTCGGCTCGGGGCCCGCGCGTTCGACATCGCCCTCGCGGATCCGCCCTACACCGTGCCCCACGCGGAGCGGCTCGTCGCCGCGTTCCGGGCCCGGCCGTTCGCGGCGCTCCTCGCGGTAGAGCATCCCGCCTCGGTCGCGCTCCAGGGCGATGAGACCCGGCGCTACGGCGACGTTGCCCTTACCTTCTGTCACGCCCCATGACGCGCATCGCCCTCTATCCCGGCTCCTTCGACCCCCCGACCCGGGGACACGAGGACCTGATCCTGCGGGGCAGGCAGCTCGCGGACCGCGTGGTCGTCGCGGTCGCCGTCAACTCCGCCAAGCAGCCGCTTTTCGAAGTGGCCGAGCGGCTCGAGCTGCTGCGGCGGGCGCTGGGCGGGGAGACCGGCGGAGGAGGAGCGACGGTGGGGGGGCTCGAGTTCGACGCTTTCGAGGGTCTGGTGGCCGATTACGCCCGCCGGATCGGCGCCACGATCCTGCTCCGCGGCCTCCGTGCGGTGGGGGACTTTGAGTACGAGCTCCAAATGGCGCTGATGAACCGCCAGCTCTGTCCCGGGCTGGAGACCGTGTTCCTGGTGCCGGCGCAGGGGCTCTCCTACATCAGCGCCAGCCTGGTGCGGGAGGTGGCGCGCTACGGCGGCGACGTGAGCGCGCTGGTACATCCCGCCGTCGCCGATGCGCTCCGGCGGCGCTTTTGCCCGTGAGCCGCCCGGCGCTTCTCACCCGCGCCCGGGAGAGCCGCGCGCGACTTCTCCTCGCCGCCGCCGACCCGGCTGCGCTCACCGCCGCGGCGGAAACGCTCGCCCGCGCGGACCTCGACTGCGTCCTGGCGGTCGGCGACGGCGGAATCGTTCCCGAATCCGATCCCCGCCTCCGCGCCGTCGCCGACCTGCTCCGTTCGGGGGCGCCGGAGCGGATCCGGGACGGCATCCACGCGCTGGACCTGGCCGCCGATCCGCTTCGCTTCGCGGCGGGGCTGCTGGCCCTGGGTGAAGCGGACGCGCTGCTGGCCGGGCCGGGCACCAAGCTCGAGGCCCTCGCCGATCTCGCGCGCTGGACCCTGGGCCTCCCGGTGGCGGGAACTCCGGTCGCGGGCGTGGTGTGGCTCGTCGGCGCCGATGGGTCGCTGGTCGCCTGCGCCGACTGCGGCTTCGCCGGCGGACTCGATCAGTCCGGGCGGGCCGGGCTTGCCGGGGCCGTCGGCGCCCTGCACACCCGGATCGCCGGCGAGCCGCCCCGGGTCGCGCAGGTCGGGGCGGACACCCCTCCGAGGTTTCGCGACCGCGCCAACGTTCTCATATTTCCGGACGGGACGGCGGGACTCCTGGCGGCGCGCACCGCGCGGGTGGTGGGCGGCGCGCGGATGCTGGGACCGCTCCTGCTGGGGCCGCCTCGCGTCATGACGGCCGTCGTGGAGGACGCGGAAGCGGAGGAGCTGGTGGGAACGGCGGCGGCGGCGATGCTCGCGGCCGCCCGGGCAGGCACCTGAGGGAGGCAACCGATGGGGTTCAGCAAGACGACCAATGGGGCGGGCGTCGCGATCGTGCGGATTGACGGCCAGCTCATCGTCGGCAATCGCCAGGAGCTCAAGACCCTGGTGCAGGAGGGCCTCGATCGGGGCGAGCGACGATTCCTGATTGATTGCACCCGGACCGGCTATATCGACTCCTCGGGGCTCGGGGCGCTGGTGTCGCTCGCCAAGAAGGTGCGCGAGGCGGCCGGCGAGCTTCGGATCGCCGGGCTCAACGACGACCTCCGCTCCCTTTTCGAGCTCACCAAGCTCGATACCCTCTTTCACATCTCGCCCACCGCGGAGGAAGCCCTCGCCGGGTTCTGAGATGAGCGAAGACCTCGCCGCCCCGCTCCGCCTGGTCGTGCGGCGGACCCCGGCCATGCCCGGCGTCGCGGCCGCGGTGTCGGTGGCGCTCAGGGTGCCGGCCGACGTGCGCTGCGTCGAGGAGGTGGTGGAGCTCATGGTCCGGCATTGCTTCGCCGGACTCGAGCCGCCCCCCTGCGAGCGCACCCGCTTCCGGCTTCGCGTCCTGCTCTCCGAGGCGATCACCAACGGCATCCTCTTCGGCGCCTCGGGCGATCCCGCGCGCACGGTGGGAGTGGCGGCGGAGCTCACCGATCGGACCATCCGGCTCGAGGTCAATGACGAGGGGCCCGGCTTCGACCCGGACGAGGTGCCCGACCCGACATCACCCCCGGCGGTCCGCCGTCCGATCGGGCGCGGCCTCTTTCTCATCCGGAGCCTCGCCGACCGGGTCGAATTCAACCCACAGGGAAACACCATTTGGATGACGCTGCCGCGTTCCTGAAGCGGCTGCATTCCGTCCTCCTGGCGCTGGAAGGCGTGGCCGGCATCCGGCCGCGCATCTGGCGCGCGGAGGGGGACGTGCTCCGCGCCGTGGAGGGCGGTGATCCCGGCTGGCAGCTCCCGGTTCCGGCGGGGGCGGGACCGGTCGCGACCCCCGACGGCGAACGCTGGCTCGGCCCCATCCCCCCCGGCGCCACGTTCTGGGTCGAAGCCGCGCCGAGCCCCCCCGCTCGCGCCGCGGCGCTCCAGACGCTGCTCGGCCAGTTCCTCCGGGTCGAGCGGGAAGTCATCATCCTCTCCGACGAGCTGGCCACGCGCTACGAGGAGATTGATCTACTCTACACCATCAGCGAGGTGGTCGGCCACACCGTCCGGTTCGAGGTGGCGGCGGAGACCATCGTGCGCGCCGTGAGCGAGGTGGTGGGCGCCGGGCGCGCCTCCATCGCGGTCTTCGACGAGGAGCAGGGCCTGCTGCACACCGTCGCGGCCCGGGGATTCGACGCCCGCCATGCGGCGGACATCCCGCTCGACGACCCCGACTCGATCGCCGCCCGCGTGGTCCGCGAAGGCCGCGCCGTCGTGGGCACCGCCGACGGCCGCGGCTCGGCCGGGGAGGAGCGCGGCTATCGGGGCGGCGCCTACATGAGTCTCCCTATTACCTACCATCCGCCCGGCGGCACCTCCCGCACGGTCGGGGTCATCAACCTCACCGACCGGCTGGAGGACGGCCGCTTCACCGCCACCGACGAGAAGCTGGTCGCCGCCGCGGCGAATCAGATCGGCGCCGCCATCGAGCTCGCCCGGCTGGTGGAACAGGAGCGCCAGCAGCAGCGGCTCCACGACCAGCTGGAGCACGCCCGCGACCTTCAGCTCTCGCTCCTGCCGTCGCCCGCGGTGCTGGACGGCCTCGCCCGGGTGGCGGTGCGGTGCGTCTCCGCCGAGCAGGTGGGGGGCGACTTCTACACCTTCGGCCGACTGGGGCCCCCGCCGCACCTGGTCGGGGTCATGCTGGGAGACGTCGCCTCCCACGGTTTTGCCGCGGCGCTGATGATGGCGGCGGTGATGGCGGCCGCGGGGATTCACGCCTCGGGCGACGAGACGCCCGACGTGACCCTCGCCGCGCTCCGCGACAGCCTCGCCGCGAAGCTCGCGTCCTCGGAGAGCTACCTCACCGTCTTCTACGGCATCTTCGATTCGGGCCGCGGCCGCCTCAACTGGGCCAACGCCGGACATCCCCACGCCTTCCGCCTTCCGGCCGCGGGCGAGCCGGTCCGCCTCGCCGCGACCGCGCCGCCGCTCGGCCTGGCCGGCGGCCGGAGAATCGGGCTCTGCTCCACCGGCTGGGTCAAGGAGAGCGACCTGCTCTGTCTGTGGACCGACGGGCTGGTGGACGCGGCGAACGACGCCGGCGAGCGCTACGGCGAAGAGCGGCTCCTCGCGGCCCTCGGGCGCCGGCGCGGCCACGAGCCCGAACGGATCGTCGAGGAGGTGATGGCGGAAGCCGACGGCTTCGCTCCCCGGCCCGCGGACGACCGCACCCTGCTCGTGCTTCGCCTCTAGCCCGGTGCGAGCGAAGAAGCGCTTCGGACAGCATTTCCTCCGCCGCCGCGCCGTCCTCGAGCGGATCGCCCGGGCGCTGGATCCCGCCCCCGGAGACCTGGTGCTGGAGATCGGCCCGGGGCAGGGGACGCTCACCGAGGTGCTCGCCGCGAGCGGGGCCCGGGTCGTCGCCATCGAGAAGGACCGCGACCTGGTCCCGCTGCTCCGCGCCCGCCTCCCCGAAGTCAGCGTGATCGAGGGCGACGCCCTGGACCTGGACTGGCGCGAGGCCGCCGGCGCCCGACCCGGCGAGCCGCTTCTGGTCGCCGGGAACATTCCCTACAACCTCACGAGCCCGCTGCTCGACAAGGCCCTCGAGCCGCCGCGGCCGGGCCGGATCGTGTTCCTGGTGCAGAAGGAAGTCGCGGACCGGCTGAGCGCGCGACCGGGCACGAGGGCGTATGGCGCGCTCAGCGTCGGGGTCCAGGCCGTGGCCCGGATCGAGAAGCTGTTCACCGTTCCAGCCGGCACCTTCCATCCGCCGCCCAGAGTGGATTCGACGGTGGTGAGGCTCACCCCCGAGCGCACGACCGCACTTCGCGACGACGAAGTCGCCGGGTTCCGCCGGCTGGTAGTCGGGCTGTTCGGATTCCGGCGCAAGCAGATGCTCCGGGCGCTCCGCGAGCTCACCGGCTGGAACCCGGAGCGGGCCGGGGAGCGGCTCGGCAACGCGGGCATCCTTGCCACCGTGCGGCCGGAGACGCTCGAGCCGGCGGCGTTCGTCGAGTTGCTGGCCGAGGTCGTTGACGGGGGGTGGTCACCGCGCTAGCTTTGTGAAAACTTTCACATTCGCGTGCGCAAGATCGCCGAATCCACCGTCCGCCGCCTGTCGCTCTATCTCCGCTTCCTGGAGGAATTCGAAGAGCAGGGCGCCGACACCGTGAGCTCCGAGGCGCTCGCCGGTCGCGGGGGCACCACCTCGGCTCAGGTGCGGAAGGATCTTTCCTTCTTCGGGTCGTTCGGCAAGCGGGGGCTGGGCTATCCGGTGCACGAGCTCCGGCTGAAGATCCGGGACATTCTCGGGCTCGATCGCCGCTATCGCGTCGTGGTGGTCGGGGCGGGGAAGATCGGGAGCGCGCTGGTGCAGTACGGCGGCTTCCGCGAGCGGGGCTTCGATCTCGCCGCCATCTACGACAACGATCCCGCCAAGATCGGCAATCGCTGGGACGGGCTCACCGTGCGGGACGTCGGCCAGCTGGAGCGCGACCTCCGCCACGATCGCGCCGACATCGCGGCCCTGGTGACCCCGGCCGAAGCGGCCCAGGACGTGGCCGACCGCCTGGTCCGCTCCGGCGTGAGCGCAATCCTCAACTTCGCGCCGGTGCAGCTCCAGGTGCCGCCGCAGGTGGCGGTCAAGACGGTGAACCTGGTGCTGGAGCTGGAAGCCCTGTCGTACATTTTGGCCAACCGGTAGGGAGTAGCGAATAGGGAGTGGGGAGTAGGGAACTGCGAAGCCCCCTATTGCCTACTCCCTGCTCGCTACTCCCTGTAGTTTCAAGACATGTCCTCCGTCCACATCACGAGCGAGATCGGCCCGCTCCAGGCGGTGCTCGTCCACACGCCCGGCCTGGAGCTCGAGGCGGTCACTCCCGGCAACCGCGAGGACTATCTCTACGACGACCTGATCGGCCTGGAGGTCTCGGCCCGGGAGCACGCGCGGCTCAAGGCCGTGCTGCAGCGTTTCGCGACCGTGTACGAGATCGGGGACCTGCTGACCGAGGTGCTGGCCGGCGCCGAAGCGCGCGAGTACCTGATCGGGCGGACCGTGGACGTGGTACCCTCGGAGCCGCTCGCGCAGCAGCTGGCCGAGCTCCCCCCGCGCGCCATCGTCAAGCTGATCATCGAAGGCATGGAGGAGGCGCCGGGCCCGATCGCGCGCGCGCTCAACGAATCCGGCTTCGTGCTGCCGCCCCTGCCCAACCTCTTCTTTCCGCGGGACTCCGGGATCGTGATCGGCGACCACGCCGTGGTGGGCTCGATGCGCTACGGGGTGCGGTGGACCGAGGAGCTGGTGATGAAGACGCTCTTCGCCTTTCACCCCTGCCTCGAGAACGCCGGAATCCTGTACGACGGCTCGGAGGAGCGGCGCAGCAACTTCACCCTGGAGGGCGGCGACGTCCACGTGCTGCGGGAGGATCTGCTGCTGGTCGGCTTCAGCGAGCGGAGCTCGCCCGGAGCGCTGGACCGCCTGGCCGATGTCGCCTTCGAGCGGGGAGGCGTCAGGGACATGGTCGTCGTGGTCATGCCGAGCAATCCCACGGCGATCCACCTCGACATGCTGTTCACCCAGATCGACACCGAGCTCTGCATCGTGTATCCGCCGGCCTTCATCGGTCCGGAGCGGCTCACCATTCTCCACCGGCGCCACGGCGAAACCGGCGTCCGGGAGCTTCCCGACCTGTTCGCCGCTCTGGCCCAGGTGGCGCTCCCGCTGGAGCCGGTGCTGGCCGGCGGCACCCGGCGGATCGCGCAGGAGCGCGAGCAATGGGCCTCGGGCTGCAACGCCATGGCCGTGGCGCCGGGGGTGATCGTGAGCTACGCGCGGAACGGGGCGACCCTCGAGCAGCTCCAGCTGGCGGGGTATCGCGTGCTGCCCAGCACCGAGTTCCTCGCCGCGCCGGCCGCGTCGGCGACGCCGCTCCGCCGCACCGCGATCACCATCGAGGGAGGCGAGCTGGTGCGCGGGGGCGGTGGCGCCCGCTGCATGACGCTTCCCGTCCTCCGGGCCGATCCGTGACCGGCGGACTCGCCCCCCGTCCCGCCTCCACGCTGGTGGACCGCGCCCTTACCGCTCTTTCGGTCGAGCCGCGCACCGCCGAATGGCTGGCCCGCGCGATCCTCGGCCTCCCGAACGCGCCGCCAGTAGTGGCGGAACGGCTGCTGGTGGCGCTCCTGGGCGCCGATCCGCGGGTGCAGCGTGGTCCCGACGCCCGCGGCTGGAGCCTGGTCGCCGCGGCGCGCGGGGTGCCACTCCTGGAGGAGTGCGCCTTCGCGGTGGTGGATGTGGAGACCACCGGGATGCGCCCGGCGACCAGCGACCGGGTCACCGAGATCGCGATCGTGCTGCGGCATGGCGCCCGCCGCGAGCTCCTGTTCGAATCGCTGGTGAACCCCGGCCGTCCCATACCGTCCATCGTGAGCGCCATGACCGGCATCAGCGACGGGATGGTGCGCGCCGCGCCGCGGTTCGAGGAGGTGGCGGACCGGGTCCTCGACGCCCTGGCCGGCCGGGTCTTCGTGGCCCACAACGCGCGTTTCGACTGGGCCTTCGTATCGGCCGAGCTCCGCCGGACCCGCGACCTCCGGCTCGAGGGACCCCGGCTCTGCACCGTCCGGCTCGCCCGCCGGCTGGTGCCGGCCGCGCAGTCCTGCGCGCTCGACGCGCTCTCGTACCACTTCGCCCTGGAGAACTCCGCCCGGCACCGCGCCGCCGGCGACGCGCTGGTGACGGCGGCGCTGCTCGAGCGGCTGCTCCGCCTCGCGCGCGAGGCCGGGGCGAGGACGCTGGCGGATCTCGAGGGAATGCAGACGGCGAGGCGGAGACCGTTGACGCCGGTCCCTGACCCCTGACCCCTGACCCCTGACCCCTTTCTTCATGCCCCTGGTCCACTCCTTCGGTCTCGGCGCCCTGCGATGCCACGCCCTGGAGGGCGGCACCCAGCGGCTGGACGGCGGCGCGATGTTCGGCGTAGTGCCGAAGCCGCTCTGGTCCCGGCGCATCGCGGCCGACGAGCGCAACCGGATCGCGCTCGCCATGCGCTGCCTGCTCATCGAGCATCCCGACGGCCTGGTGCTGGTGGACACGGCGCTGGGCAACAAGGAAGACCCGAAGTTCCGCGACATCTACGGCATCGAGAACGCCGGCCCGGACGGCCGGACCCGGCTCGAGGCGGCGCTCGCCGAGGCAGGCTTCACCCCCGCGGAAGTAACCCGGGTGATCAACACCCACCTGCACTTCGATCATGCCGGGGGGAATACGTTTGTTGACGGGCGGAAGGACGGAAAGACGGAAGGTGGGGGGGCGGGCACCGACCGTCCTTCCGTCGTTCCGGCGGTCCGTCTTTCGTTTCCGAACGCGACCTACCTGGTGCAGCGCGGCGACCTCGACTTCGCCCGGCGGCCCAACGAGCGGACCCGGGCCTCCTATCTTCCCCACAACTTCGAGCCGGTCGCGGCGGCGGGGAAGCTCGAGCTGCTCGACGGGGACGGCGAGGTGGTGTCCGGGATCTCGGTGCGACTCACCCCCGGCCACGTGCCGTTCCACCAGAGCGTGCTGGTCCGAAGCGGGGGGGAAGCGCTCTGCTTCCTCGCCGACGTGATGCCGACCCGGCACCATCTCCCGCTTCCCTGGATCATGGGCTACGATGTGGAGCCGCTTCGCACCCTCGAATCGAAGCGGCGGCTGGTCAAGGAGGCGCTCGACCGGGACTGGAGGCTCTTTTTCGGGCACGATCACGACGTGGTGATGGGCCGGCTGGCGGGAAACGAGAAGGGCGTCGAGCTGGTGGACGCCGTTCCCGCGCCGGTCGCCGGCAGCCCTGAGCCCGCAGCCGATCTCCGAAAGTGAGTGTCCACCGGCCCGCCCCGCAGCTCCGCTTGACTGTTGACGCTTCTCCGGTGAGGAGTCCCACCATGCACCCCATCATCGCCATGCTTTCCGCCCTGAGTCTGCTCGCGATCCCCGCCGCCGCCCAGCGCACCGCCAAGCCTCCGCTGCACGGCCGCCACTGGATGGCCATCACCGGCAAGCCGCTCAGCGCCACCGCCGGCGCCCTCATCTTCGCGAAGGGGGGCAACGCGGTGGACGCCGCCTGCGCCATGCTCGCCGCCGGCACCACCATGTGGGACGTGCTCTCCTGGGGTGGGGAGACCCAGGCGCTGATCTGGCATCCCGGACTCAAGAAGGTGATCGGCATCAACGGGCTCGGCGTGGCGCCGACCGGGGCGACGCCGGCGTTCTTCAAGTCGAAGGGGCTGAAGTTTCCGCCCGAATACGGCCCGCTGGCGGCGGTGACGCCGGGCACGCCCGGGGGGCTCCTGACCATGCTCGCCGAGTACGGGCGCCTCTCGCTCAAGGAGGTGCTGGCGCCGGCCATCGAGATGGCCGACGGCTACCCCATCGAGGCCCAGACCGCCAATTCGATCGAGAGAGAGAAGGCGCGCATCAAGCAGTGGAAGTACTCGACCGCGGTCTATCTGCCCCATCAGGGCGAAGCGAGGGAGGCGCCGGCCGCCGGAGAGATCTTCCGGCAGGCCGATCTCGCCGTGACGCTCCGGAAGCTGGTCGAGGCGGAGCAGGCCGCGCTCAAGGCGGGGAAGAGCCGGAAGGAGGCGATTTACGCCGCCTACGACCGCTTCTACAAGGGGGACATAGCAGAAGAGCTGGTCCGCGGCGTCCGGGAGGAGGGCGGCCTCATCACCATGCGCGATCTCGCCGACTGGAAGGTCAAGATCGAGGAGCCGCTCTCCACCACGTACAAGGGCATCACCGTGTACAAGCTCCCGATCTGGCAGCAGGGGCCAGCGCTGCTCCAGGCGCTCAACATCCTGGAGAACGCCGATCTCAAGGCGATGGGCTACAACAGCGCCCGCTACATCCACACCGTCTACCAGGCGATGAACCTCGCCTTCGCCGACCGGGACTTCTACTACGGCGACCCCGCGTTTCCGCCCGAGGAGCCGGTTCGCGGATTGCTGTCGAAGGAATACGCGAAAGCCCGTTATGGGGAGATCAACTGGGAGCGCAACCATCCAACGGTGAAGCCCGGCGATCCCTATCCGTACCAGGGCGGGATCAACCCCTTCAAGGATCTCCTTGCCAGGTGGAGGGTCTCGGGCTCGCCCACCGCGCCGACTGCCGGCGGCGAAGCCATTCCGCCCACAGATCTCGCGCAGAACACTACGCCCACAGATTACACAGAAGGACTATCCGTGGAATCTGTGGGCGACCCGTTCAGGGAATCGTTCAACCGGGGGACGACCTCGATCGAGGCGGCCGACGAGGAGGGCTGGGTCGTCTCGGTGACCCCGAGCGGCGGGTGGGTGCCCGCGGTGATCGCGGGCCGCACCGGCGTGGGGCTGAGCCAGCGGATGCAGAGCTTCGTGCTCGACAGCGCCGACGGGCCCTTCAACGTGGTGGAGCCCGGCAAGCGCCCGCGGGTCACGCTCACCCCGACGCTCGCGCTCAAGGACGGCGCCCCGTACCTCGCCTTCGCGGTGCAGGGCGGGGACAGCCAGGACCAGAACCTGCTCCAGTTCTTCCTCAACGTGGTCGAGTTCGGCATGACGCCGCAGCAGGCAGTCGAAGCGGCCAACATCAACTCGTACCAGATGCGCTCCTCGTTTGCCCAGCACGGCGCGCGCCCGGGCCGCATGCTCGTGGCCGAGGCGGTGCCCGAGTGGGTGCGCGCCGAGCTGCGCCGGATGGGGTACACCCTCGAATTCCAGGAGCGGACCTCGGGGCCGATCAACGCCATCCTCTTCGATCGGAAGCACGGCACCATGTGGGGCGGGTCGAGCCACCACGGGGGGACTACGGCATCGCGTGGTAAGGCGCTAGCGTCCGGTCAGCAGCCCCGCCCGGCCGAACGTCTCCAGGGCGCGCCGCACCTCGCCGTCGAGCACCGCGGCGATCCGGTAGTAGCCCTCGGCGCCCCATTTCGCCCACGCCAGGCGGGGCAGCAGGTCCGCCTGGAGCAGCGAGTCGGCCTCGGCGCCGGCGGGGACGATCGCGCCCTCGCGCGCAGCGAAGGCGCGGAAATCCGCCGCGGCACCGGCGGGCAGGGTGGGACTCCTGGCGAGCTCCTCGAGCGCGCCCAGCAGCGCGGGGTTGGCGCCGAGGTATCCGGACACCCACTTGAGCGGCAGCAGCTGCTCGTGGAGGCGATCGAGCCAGAGTGGCCGGTCGGCCTGCGCCTTGAGCAGAACGTCGGGATAGATCCCCCCCCCGCCGTAGACGGTGCGCCCCGCGTCCGTCCGGCACGCGGGCCGGCCGAGGGTGTCCCGCTCGGCGGCGGCGCGCCGGTAATACTCGCGCACGGTGACCTGCCGGTACTGCCGCTGGATCACCCGGCCGCAGGGGGTCCTGGCGTGGCTCGTCACCATCCACATGAGCGAACCGTCGGGCAGGGGGAAGCCCTGCATGACGAGGGACTTGCCGAAGCTCGGCCGGCCCACGATCAGCGCCCGGTCGTGGTCCTGGAGCGCCCCGGCCACCAGCTCGGAGGCGCTCGCCGTGGCCGCGTTGATGAGCACCACCACGGGGTACCGCTTCTCGTGGCTCAGGAACGAGCGTTTCACCCGCACCGTGTCGTTGGTTTCCTTCTTCCGGCCCTCGGTCATGTAGATGACCGCTCCCTTGGGCAGGAAGAGCCCCGCCACGTCGGACGCCTCGGTCACGCTCCCGCCGCCGTTGTCGCGGAGGTCGAGCAGGAGCCGCCGCATCTTCTGGTCCTCCAGCCGGCCGACCGCCGCGCGAAGCTCGTCGGACGCCCTGGTCGAGGCGAAGGTGGTGAGCCGAACGTAGCCGGTTGAATCGTCCACCATGAACGCCGCCGGTACCGCCGCCGCCTCCTCGGCGCTCTCCCGCTTCACGTCGCGCTCCACCGTTGCGCGGGATCCGTCGGAGCGTTGTCGCTCGAAGGCGAGCCGGACCGGCGAACCCTTCTTCCCCGCCAGCACCACCTCGAGCTCTTCGGCGCTTTCCACGCTCACCGGAGCGCCATCCACCTTCACCAGCTCGTCCCCCGGCAGGATGTCGGAGCGCGCCGCGCCGGTTCCCGGAGCCACGCCCACCACGACGGGTGCTCCGCCGAGGAACCGGAACACGATCGGCACCGGCACCAGCCTGCCCTCGCGGAGGTCCTTCTCCTTCGCTTCGATAAGGGGCTGATACTGGATCACGTAGGAGTGGGGGTCCTGGGCGGCGAGCATGCCGCGAATGGCGGCCATGATGAGCCGGTGGCCGTCGGTGGAATCGGGGTGATTGACCCGGATCTGATTGAGCACCCCCGTGAACATCTGCAGGTCCTCGGCGAGGGTGCGCGCGCGGAACGGCGCCCCGGCGGACGGGGCCTGGGCCGGCGCGGAGGCGGCGAGGGCGAGGCCGAGCAGGACGGCGGGCAGGGGCGCGCGCATGGGTCGCCTCAGGGACCGAGGGAAGACCAGCACTCGTCGGGTTGGCGGGCGTGTGCGCTGTCCAAGGGGTTGGGCTCGATCCGGGGGCCTGCGACCGCCCGCGGATGGGCTTCCCAACCGGCCACGAACAGCTCCGTGAGAGTTACGACTTCCGCGGCGATCGCGCAATTCCTGATTCTCGACCACCGCCTCGTGGGCCGACGGCGGGAGCGCGGGGCCGTGGTTGACCGGTCGGTTGCGCGCGATTATGCTCAGCTTCGCCAATGCATCCCGTAGCCCGCGCCTCCCGCTATTGCTACGCGACCCCCACCACGGGCCGCGGCCGGAGGCACTCGAGGCGGTAGCAGGCAGCAGCGCACCGAGTCCCGAACGTTCCGAGCGGCCCGTGAATCCCCACGGGCCGCTCTGCTTTTCACATTCCCTGGAGGCCGCCATGTCCGAGTCCCTCGTCGCCCCGCCCGTTCAGCAGGACTGGGCGGCGTACACCGATGCGCAGCACGCCGTGTGGGCAACCTTGTATTCCCGCCGGATGCCCGCGCTCCGCCGCACCGCGAGCCGGGTCTTCCTCGAGGGGGCCGAGGCGATCGGACTCGAGGCGGACCGCATCCCCGACCTTGCCGTGCTCAACCGGCGCCTCGCGGCCCGGACCGGGTGGTCGGCGGTGCCGGTAGCGGGATTCCTACCCGCCGGCGAGTTCTTCCGCGCGCTGGCAGGGCGCCGGTTCCCCACCACGGTCACCATCCGCCCGGCCGACCGGCTCGATTACGTGCCCGAGCCGGACGTGTTCCACGACGTCTTCGGGCACGTACCCCTCCATGCCGATCCGGTCTTCGCCGATTTCCTCCAGCGGTTCGGCGAGGTGGCGTCCCGCGCCGAGGCGCCCGAGGCGGTCCAGCGAATGGCCCGGCTCTTCTGGTTCACCGTCGAGTTCGGCTTGATCCGGGAGGGCGGGGCGGTCAGGATCTACGGCAGCGGGTTGATCTCCTCCCACGCCGACGCGGCCAAGGCTCTGGGGCCCGATTGCCACCGGCGTCCCTTCGACCTCGAGGCCGTCCTCGAGCAGCCGTTCGAGATTGACCACCTGCAGCCGGTGCTCTTCGTGGTGGAGGACTTCCGGGAGCTGTTCCGGGCCGTGGAGGTGGTCGAGGGGCGCCTGGCCGGGTGGGTGGTTTAGCGCCGCCGGTCGCCGGAATCCAGGCGCATGGACGGACCCGGTGGGGAGCTACGGCTGAGAGCGCACCCGGGCAGAACGGGTTGCAGCGGCTCTGGGCCCCGGCTATTCTTCTCCCCGCCAAGAAGCGGGGGCGGACACGCCCCCCACCCTGAGCCAGCAGTCCGGCGAACGGGTTCCTGACTCGCTCCCTCGCGCCGTGCGGTTCCGGCGGGGGAGCGCTCCGGAACACCCCGCCCGGCGGGGTGTTTTTGTTTCGCCAACCCGGGAGGCCGACCACTGAGCACAAACGAGCGCGAGCGCCGGACGCGCGTCAACCGGATGATCCGGATCAGCCCGGTCCGCGTCATCTCGGATTCCGGTGAACAGCTGGGAGTCCTGCCGATCGAGGAAGCGCTCGCCGCCGCGGAAGAGCGGGGGCTCGACCTGGTGGAAGTGGCGCCGATGGCCCGGCCCCCCGTGGTCAAGATCATGGACTACGGGAAATACAAGTTCGAGGAGGCGAAGGCGGCCCGCGCGGCGAAGAAGAAGCAGCACGTGATCGAGATCAAGGAGGTGAAATTCCGCCCGGGCATCGACGACCACGACTTCGATTTCAAGACCCGCCACATGCGCGAGTTTCTGGCGGAAGGGAACAAGTGCAAGGTGACGATGATGTTCCGGGGCCGGCAGATGGCCCGGATTGATCTGGGCAAGGCGGTGCTCGACCGGGTGGCGGCGGTGCTCGCCGACATCGGAAAGATCGAGTTCGACGCCCGGCTCGAAGGCAAGAACATGACGATGGTCATCGCCCCCAAGTGAGCGGCGAATCGCCCGGGAGAGGCCCATGCCGAAGATGAAGACGAAGCGTGCCGCGATGAAGCGCTTCACCCGCACGGGCACCGGCAAGCTCAAGCGGGGCCAGGCCAACAAGCGGCACATCCTGACCAAGAAGACGCGCAAGCGGAAGAACCACCTCGGGCGCCCCGAGCTGGTGAGCTCGGCCGACTTCCCGCGCGTGAACCGCCTGCTCCAGGCTTAGGAGGATGGCCCCATGCCTCGCGTCAAGAACGGCGTGGCGCACCACGCGCGCAAGAAGAAGATCATGGAGGCCGCCAAGGGCGGCTTCCAGGCCCGCAGCAAGCTCTACAAGGCGGCCAAGGAGAACGTCGAGCGAGGGATGCGGTACGCCTACCGCGACCGGCGCAAGAAGAAGGGCGACTTCCGGACCCTCTGGATCACCCGGATCAACGCCGCCGCGCGGCTCCATGACCTGAGCTACAGCCGGCTGGTGGCGGGGCTCCGCAAGGCGGGGGTGGAGATCAACCGGAAGGTCCTCGCCGACCTCGCGGTTCACGACGCCGAGGCGTTTGCCAAGATCGCGGAGCTGGCCAAATCGAAGGCGGCGTGAGCGACGGCGGGGCCCGTCCCAACTGTTCACGCTTTTCCTTTTATGCAACCCACCGGCTACCCCGACCTCGACGCCCTGCTGCCGCGGCTCGCGGCGCTGCCCGGGCTCGACGCCCCGGCCCTCGCCGCCGAACGGATCGCCATCCTGGGCCGGAAGCAGGGTGCGCTCACCGCCGCGCTCAAGGCGCTTCCCGGGCTCGCCGGCCCGGAGCGCAAGCGCTTCGGCGCCGAAGCGAACCGCCTGAAACAGGCCTTCGAGGCGGCGCTCGAGGCCCGGGAGGCGGAGCTCGGGGCGGCGGAGGGGAGCGCGCCCGCGGCCGAGCTCGACCTCACCATGCCGGGTCGGGGCCGCTGGATCGGCGCGCTGCATCCGGTCACCCGCGTGCTCGACGAGATGGTCGCGGTCTTCCGCGAGCTCGGCTTCGCGGTCGCGGTGGGCCCTGAGGCCGAGACCGAGTGGTACAACTTCGGCGCCCTTAATTTTCCGCCCGACCATCCCACGATGGACCTGCACGACACCCTCTATCTCACCGGGGAGGGAGCCGACCGGGTGTTGCTGCGCACCCATACCTCGCCGGTGCAGATCCGGGTGATGCAGGCGGGGCCGCCCCCCTACCGGGTCGTGGCGCCGGGGATGGTCTACCGCAACGACACCTGGGACGCGTCCCACGCGCCGGCCTTTCTCCAGCTCGAGGGCCTTGCGGTGGACGAGGGGATCGGATTCGTGGACCTCAAGGCCACGCTCACCCGCTTCGCCCAGCGGATCTTCACGTCCGCGACGAAGGTGCGCTTCCGTCCCTCGTACTTCCCGTTCACCGAGCCGTCGGCCGAACTCGACGTCGAGTGCCAGATCTGCCACGGCGGCGGCTGTCCCGCCTGCAAGCAGACCGGCTGGATGGAGCTGAGCGGCTGCGGCATGGTTCACCCGAAGGTGCTGGAGACCTGCGGGGTGGACGCGGAGCGGTTCACCGGCTGGGCCTTCGGCATGGGGCCGGGCCGCACCGCGCAGCAGCGATTCGGGATTCCCGACATCCGGCTGGAGTACGGCGGCGACATGCGCTTCCTCCGCCGGCTCGCGGGCGAGGGCTTCCCGTGAACGCCTCCCGCCGGTGGCTCGAAGAGATGCTCCGCCGCCCGCTCGACCTGCGGGAGCTGGTGGACCGCTTCGCCATGCTCGGCGCGCCCGTGGATGCGGTGGTGTCGCTCGACGCCGGGCTCGCGGACATCGTCGTGGCGCTGGTCGAGGAGGTGCGGCCGCACCCCAAAGCCGACCGCCTTCACCTCTGTACGGTGAATGACGGAACGACGGAACGGCGGAAGGTGGTCTGCGGGGCCGCCAACGTCGTGGCCGGCGGCAGGTATCCCTTCGCGCCGATCGGCGCGTCGCTCCCCGGCGGCCTCGTGATCGAGAAGCGGAAGCTCCGGGGCGAGGTGTCCGAGGGAATGCTCTGCTCCAGCCGCGAGCTGGGCCTCGGCGCCGATGCCGACGGGCTGATGACGCTCGAGACCGATGCCGCGCCGGGCACCCGGCTCAGCGACCTCCTCGCTCTGGGCGACGACCGGCTCGTTCTCGACGTCCCGCCCACCCGGCCGGATCTCCTCGGCCATAAGGGCATCGCCCGCGAGCTCGGCGCGGCCTACGGGGTGCAGTTCCGCTTGACGGAGATCCCCGGCGCGTCGGATCTGAACCTTCCGTCTTTCCGTCCTTCCGTCCTTCCGTCCGGTGTCGTGGGCGGAGTGGTGGTGAGCATCGAGCCGCCCGCCGCCTGCGCCCGGTTCACCGGGGCGGTGATCCGCGGGGTCAGGGTGGGGCCCTCGCCCGACTGGCTGCGGCGGCGGCTCGAGGCCGTGGGCACCCGGAGCATCAGCAACGTCGTGGACGCGACCAACTACGTGATGTTCGAGCTGGGCCAGCCGCTCCATGCGTACGACCTCGCCCGGGTTCAGGGTCCCGCGCTGATCGTCCGGCTCGCCCAGGCGGGAGAGCGGCTCACCACCCTCGACGGTGTGGACCGCGCGCTGGCGGCCGGCACCACGGTCGTTGGGGACCGCTCCGGCATCGCGGGGATCGGCGGCGTGATGGGCGGCCGCTCCTCCTATGTGAGCGAGTCCACGACCGACGTCTTCCTCGAGGCGGCGTGGTGGCACCCGGGCCCGCTCCGGAAGGCGCGCAAGGCGCTCGGGCTTCCCACCGAGGCGAGCCAGCGCTTCGAGCGCGGCACCGACCTCTGGGCGATTCCCGACGCGCTCCGCCGCGCGGTCGAGATCGTGCTCGCCACCGCGGGCGGCACGCTCGACGGGGAGCCGCTCGACCTCTGGCCCGCGCCGAGCCACCCGCCCCGGATCTTCCTCCGCGCCGCGCGCTCGGCCCAGGTGCTCGGCGCGGAGCTGCCCGTCCACGAGCTGGAGCGCTGCCTGGTCGCCATCGGCGCGACCGTGGTCTCCAAGCCGGCCGAGGGCCGCCTGGCGGTGGACGTCCCGGGGTGGCGCCCCGACCTCCGCGAGGAGATCGACCTGGTCGAGGAAGTCGCGCGGATTCACGGCTACGACGGGTTCCCGGATGCGCTTCGCCCGTTCCGCCCCGGCAATCAGACTGACGCGCCGATCGCCATCGCGGCGGACCACGTCCGCCGGGGCATGATCGCGGAAGGGCTGTTCGAGGTCATCCTGCTCCCCGTGGGTCCGCCCGACGCCCTGGACGCGGTACCGATCCTGAATCCCCTTTCCGCGGAGCATGGCCACCTCCGGGGCAGGCTCCTGCCGGGACTGCTCCGCCAGGTCGAGGCCAACTGGGCCAATCAGGTCCGCGACATCCGCCTCTTCGAGGTGGGAACGGTCTTCCGGCCCGGCCCCGGCGGCCGTCCGGCCGAAGCGACCCACGCCGCGGCGGTGATGACGGGGGCCCGGACTCCCGCGCACTGGACCGACGGCGGGCATCCCAGCGAGTGCGACCGGTGGGATTTGAAGGGGCTCTTCGAGCGCGCGGTCTCTCTGGCGATTCCCGGCGCGACGGTGCAAGTTGATGGCGATGGTTGGACCGCGCGGCTTCCCTCCCCGGAGGGCCGGGAGGTTGGCCGGGCCGGCTCGCTCGCAGCCGATGCGCCGCCGTGGGCGGCCCCGGTCTTCGGGCTCGAGGTCCTGGTGGACCCTGCCCCGCGGCAGGTGCCCCGGTACAGCCCGCTTCCGGCCACGCCCGCGGCCATTCGCGACCTGGCGCTGCTGCTCCCGGGCGGCATGACCGTCGCCCGGGTGCTCGGCGTGGTCCGCGAGAGCGGCGGCGCCCTGCTCGAGTCGGTCCGGGTGCTTGACGAGTATCGAGGCGCGGAGCTGCCGGCGGGCCGCCGCAGCGTGGCGCTCCGCCTGGTTCTGCGCGGGAAAGAGCGGACCCTCCGCGAGGCGGACGTGGACGCGGTGATCCAGCGGCTTCTCACGAATCTGGGGCAGGCGCTCGATGTCACCCTACGCACGGCCTGACGCTCCCGCGCTCGAGCGGCTGAATCAGCTCCTCTCCCAGGTCGAGGAGGAGCTGGCGGGCTGGCGCAACCGCTGCCTCAAGGCCGAGCAGGAGCTGGGCCAGGGGCGGGGGAAGGGTGGCCCCAGCAGCGCCGAGCTCCAGCAGGTTCGGCAGCGCCTGACCCTGCTGGAGAATGAGAACCAGCTGCTCCGCCAGCGCATTGCGGCGGTGAAAGAGTACGTCGAGCGCCTGAGGACGAGGCTCCGATTCGTCGAGGAGCACGGCGCGGGAGACGCCGCGTGAGCTCCGTCCGCCATTCGGTGAAGATCGCCCTCGGCGGCATCGAGCTCACCGTAAGCTCGGAGCTCACGCCCGAATACACCCGCGAGGTGGCGGCCTATTTCGACGCCGCGCTCGCGCGCATCCGCGCATCCGTGCCTTCGGTGGACGCCCACAAGGCGGCGCTGCTGGCCGGCCTCGCGATCACGGACGAGCTGTTTCAGGCCCGGCGGGGCGACCACGAACAGGCCGCCCGACTCGCCGCGTTGACCGACCGGTTGTCCCGTATCATGCCCCCCGCGAAGCGGGGGGGACGGGTCTAGGGAGCTTCGCTCCCCGCCGACCGACCCACCCGCGGCCTTCGGGTCGCGTGCGGAGATATCACATGACCCCGACCGATCTGCTCCCCGTCCTCGGGGGGCTCGCTGCCGGAGTTCTGCTCGCCCTCGCCGGTTCCTGGCTCTATCTCCGCGCCCGCAAGCGCACCGCGGCCGCGGTGGTCGCGCAGGCCGCAACCGCCGCCGCCGAAACCCTGACGAAAGCCGCCGCCGCCGCCGAGCAGGCCAAGGCCGCCGCGGCCCTCGAGGGGAAGATGGAGGCGCTCCGCCTGCGGGAGGAGGGGGAGCGCGAGCTCTCCAAGCGGCGCGACGAAGCCAACCGCGCCGACCGCCGGGCCGAAGAGCGCGAGAAGGCCGCCGCGCGGCGCGCCGAGCAGCTGGAGCAGCAGGAGAAGGCCCTGAGCGGCCGGCTCCAGGCGGTGGAGCGGCAGGGGGCTGCCGTCCAGGCGCGCGAGGGCGAGATCGAAGCCCTGGTGCAGGAGCAGCAGGCCCGACTGGAGCGGATCGCCGGGCTCACCAGCGAGGAGGCCCGACGGGAGATCCTCAAGCGGGCGGAGGACGAGGCCCGGGGGCAGGCCGGCGCTCTGGGCCGCGAAATCCGCGAGCAGGCCAAGAGGGACGCCGAGCGCGACGCGAAGAAGATCATCGCGCTCGCCGCCCAGCGGCTGGCCTCTGAGCACACCGCCGAGACGACGGTCTCCGCCGTCCCCCTGCCCGGCGACGAGATGAAGGGCCGGATCATCGGCCGCGAAGGGCGCAACATCCGCGCCTTCGAGCAGGCCACCGGCGTGGACCTGATCATTGACGACACGCCCGACACGGTCGTGGTATCCTGCTTCGACCCGATCCGCCGCGAGATCGGCCGCCGCGCCCTCGAGGCGCTCATCGTGGACGGCCGCATCCATCCCGGCCGGATCGAGGAGATCGTGGGGAAGATCCGCACCGAGCTCGAGGGCCAGCTGGTCGAGCTCGGCGAGGAGGCCGCCTTCGAGACCGGCATCCATGGCCTCCACCCCGAGATCATCAAGCTGGTCGGCCGGATGAAGTACCGCACCAGCTACGGCCAGAACATCTACGACCACTCGAAGGAAGTCGCCTGGCTGGCCGGCATGATGGCGGGGGAGCTGCACCTGGACGTGGCGCTCGCCAAGCGGGGCGGCCTGCTCCACGACGTGGGCAAGGTGCTCACCCACGAGAACGAGGGCACCCACGTCGAGCTCGGCGTCGAGGTCGCCCGGAAGTACAACGAGACCGCCGCGGTCATCGGCTGCATCGCCGCGCACCACGACGACGTCCCCCACCAGACCGTCGAGTCGGTCCTGGTTCAGGCCGCCGACGCGATCAGCGGCTCCCGCCCCGGGGCGCGGCGCGAGGCGTTCGAGACCTACGTCAAGCGGTTGACCAAGCTGGAGGAGATCGCCGCCGGCTTCGAGGGGGTGGAGAAGACCAACGTCATCCAGGCCGGCCGCGAGGTGCGGGTGATCGTGGTCCCGGAGAGGATCGACGACGCCAGGGCCGCCGAGCTCGCCGAAACCATCGCCCGGCGGATCGAGGCCGAGCTGCAGTATCCCGGGCAGATCAAGGTCACCGTCATCCGGGAGACCCGCGCGGTCGGCGTGGCCCGGTGAGCGCGCGGATCCTCGATGGGGCGACGATCGCCCGGGAGATCCGCGCCGAGGTGGCCCGGGAGGTCGCCGAGCTCAAGGCGCGGGGCGTGCAGCCCGGCCTGGCCGTGGTGATCGTGGGCGACAACCCCGCGAGCCAGGTCTACGTGAAGAGCAAGGGGCAGGCCTGCCTCGAGGCGGGCATGCACTCCGAGACGGTCCGGCTCCCCGCCGAAACGGCCGAGGCCGAGCTCCTCGCCGTGGTGGACCGGCTCAACGCCGACGCCGCAATCCACGGCTTCCTCGTCCAGCTCCCCCTGCCCAGGCACATCAACAGCGATCGGGTCCTCCTTCGCATCTCGCCCGCCAAGGACGTGGACGGCTTCCACCCGATGAACGTGGGGAAGCTCGCCGTCGGCGACGCCACCGCCTTCCGTCCCGCGACCCCCTTCGGTGTCCAGCAGATGCTGGTCCGTTCCGGCATCGAGCCCAGGGGCGCCCACGCGGTGATCGTGGGCCGCTCCAACATCGTGGGCAGGCCGATGGCCGCGCTCCTCCTCCAGGACGGCCCCGGCGGCAATGCCACCGTCACCGTCTGCCACTCCCGGTCCCGGGATCTTGCGGGTGTCACCCGAAGCGGCGACATCCTGATCGTGGCCATCGGGCGGCCGGCATTCGTGACGGCCAATATGGTGCGCCCCGGGGCGATCGTGGTGGACGTGGGCATCAACCGGGTTGACGACCCGGTGAACCCGAAGGGGTATCGCATCGTGGGCGACGTGGATTATGGGCCCGTAGCCGAGGTTGCCTCGGCGATCACCCCGGTGCCCGGCGGGGTGGGGCAGATGACCGTCGCAATGCTGCTGGTGAACACGCTCCAGGCGGCACGAGCGGGGGGTCAGGCGGACGGTCAGGCGGTCAGGCGGACAGGCGGACGCTAAGCCCGTGCCACGTCGAGATCCCTCGCTTCCGCTTCCGTTTGATTCCGGCCAGCCGTCCGACGAGCCGCCCGCCCGCCCGTCCGCCCTCCCGCCCGACCGCCCGACCGCTCTCTCGGTCACCGAGCTCGTCCACCACCTGAAGAGCGCCGTTGAGGGTGCCACCGGCCAGGTCTGGGTCAAGGGAGAGGTGAGCTCGCTCAAGGCCTACGGAAGTGGGCACTGGTACTTCACTCTGCGCGATCCTGTGAGTGCCATTCGCTGTGTTATGTGGAAAACATACACAGAAAAGGTCGGCCGCCAGCCACCGGATGGCACCGAAGTCTACGCTCTGGGCACTCCCACCGTATGGGAAGAGCGCGGGGAGCTCCGGCTTCAGATTCTGGTCCTGCTCCCCACCAGCGGGATCGGCCTTCAGCAGCTGGCGCGGGAAAAGACCCGGGCCGCGCTGGAGAAGGACGGCCTGCTCGACCCGCTCCGGAAGCGCCAGCTCCCCCCGTTTCCGCGCACCATCGCGGTGGTCACCAGCAAGGACGGGGCGGCGATCCGTGACATCATCACCGTCACTCTGAATCGCTGGCCTTCGGTCCGGCTCCTGATCGTGCCCGCCAAGGTGCAGGGCGAGGAGGCTCCGTCCGACCTGGTCCGCGCGCTCGCCATCGTGAACCGGCTCCCCGAGGCGGATCTCTGCATCGTGGGGCGGGGCGGCGGCGCCCGGGAGGACCTGCTCGCCTTCGACGACGAGCGGGTCTGCCGCGCCGTGGCGGCGCTCCGGGTGCCGACCATCTCCGCGGTGGGGCACGAGACCGACGTCTCCCTCACCGACCTGGTCGCTGACGTGCGCGCGGCCACACCCTCCGCCGCGGCCGAGCGCGCGGTGCCCGATCGCGCCGACCTGATCCGGAACGCCGGCTCGCTCGCTACGCGGCTGGCGCATGGGCTCAGGCGCCGCACCGGGCTGGTCGCGGCCCGGCTTGCCCGGAGCGGCGACCGGATCCAGGTGGCCATGGGTCGCCGGCTGGCCGAGCCGCACGCCGTCCTGGATCGGGTGGCCGGGCAGCTCGAGGCGTTGAGCCCGCTCCGGGTCCTGGCGCGCGGCTACAGCGTCGCGCGCCTCGGCGATGGACGCGTGGCCCGCCGGCGCGCCGAGCTTCCGCCGGGCACCGCCTTTACCCTGCGGGTGAGTGATGGCGACGTACCTTCTCGCTCTGAGCCCGAGGCGGGTTCCTCCCGATGACGGCCAGCGCAAGCTGTTCCCGTTGACTGTTGCCTGATGACGCTTTTCAGGGTTGTTCCCGGTGACCGGTGACCGTTGACGCTTTCCCTGGTGTCACAAATGCCCGATGCCAAGACCCCCGACTCCGACTCCCTCTCGGCCGACCTCCGCCGCCTGGAGGAGATCGTCCGCCAGCTGGAAGCGGACGACACCGACCTCGACCGGGCTCTGGTGCTGTTCGAGGAAGGTGTCGCCCGGCTGCGCGCCGCGCGCGAACGGCTCACCGAGGCGGAGGCCCGGGTGCAGAAGGTCCTCGAGGACGCCGCCGGACAGCTGACGATCAGCGACCTCGACGAATGAGTCCGGCCCCACCGGCGAGGGACGCTGCGTCGGCCGAGGCGCTGCTGGCGGAGGCCCGCGAGCTCACCGACCTGCGGCTCGACGGGCTCGCCGGGCGGCTCAGGCGCACCCACCCCGGGACCGACGGCGAAGCGCTCGCCTATGCCCTCGGCACCAGCGGCAAGCGGGTCCGCGCCGGACTGGTGATCGCGGCCTACCGGGCCGCCGGCGGGAGCGCTCCCGGCGTCGCGGGGATCGCCGCGGCGGTGGAGATCGTGCACACCTATTCCCTGGTGCACGACGATCTCCCCTGCATGGACGACGATGCGCAGCGCCGCGGCCGCCCCACCACCCATGTCCGTTTCGACGTGCCCACCGCCACCCGCGCCGGTTTCCTGCTGGTCCCGGTGGCGGTCGACGAGCTGGCGTCGGCTGCCGTCGAGCTCGGGCTCTCCGCCGGGGCGCTCGGTGGGATGGCGGAGGTTCTCCTCGAGGCGAGCGGCATTCGCGGGATGGTGGGGGGGCAATGGGATGATCTCCTGGCCGAGGGGCGCGCGCCGGGTCTCGAGGAGCTGGTCGGCATCCACCGGCGGAAGACCGGCGCGCTGATCGAGGCCGCCTGCACGCTGGGCGGCCTCGCCGCGGGCGCCGGGGCGGGGCTGCTGGCGACGCTCACCGCGTACGGCCGCGAGATCGGGCTCGCCTTTCAGATCGCCGACGACGTCCTCGATGCCACCGGCACGAGCGAGGAGCTGGGCAAGACCGCCGGCCGGGACGCCACTCTGGCCAAGGCGACCTACGTGAGCGTGCTCGGCGTGGATGCGGCCCGGCGCGAAGCGCTCCGCCACGCCGGGGCCGCCTGCGAGGCGCTCCGGGCCGGCGGCACCGCGAGCGGGGCCCTCGAATCCCTCGCGGGTTATATTGTGAAGCGACGGTCCTGAGCCCCCTTCACCCCGCTACGTATGTCCTTGCTCGCTGGCATTCGCGGTCCCGAGGACCTGAAGCGCCTCCACCGCGAGCAGCTGCCGGAGCTCGCCCGGGAAATCCGCGAGCGCCTCATCGAGGCCTGCTCGATCACCGGCGGGCACATCGGCGCGAGCCTGGGCTGCGTCGAGCTCTGCATCGCTCTGCTCTACGAGTTCGAGTCCCCGGCCGACAAGATCGTCTGGGACGTGGGCCACCAGGCGTACGCCTGGAAGCTCCTCACCGGCCGGAATGAGGCCTTCGGCTCGCTCCGGCAGACCGCCGGGATCTCGGGCTTCCTCAGGCGGAGCGAGAATCCCCACGACCAGTTCGGCGCGGGCCACGCCGGCACCGCCATGTCCGCCGCCCTGGGCATGGCCCCCGCGCGCGACCTCCGCGGCGAGCGTCACAAGGTGGTCGCCGTCGTGGGGGACGGCGCCCTCACCTGCGGGCTCTCCTACGAGGGGATGAACAACGCCGGCCACTCCGACCGCGACATCCTGCTCATCGTCAACGACAACGGGATGAGCATCTCGCCCAACGTCGGCGCCATCAGCAAGACGCTGGGCCGTATCGTGGCGAGCCCGTTCACCAACCGGATGCGGGAGACGATCAAGCAGCTCACCATCCGGGCGGGGCACGTCTTCGGCGAGCGGGTGGTGGAATTCGCCAAGAACGTCGAGGAGAGCGCCAAGAACCTCTTCTCCGCGGGGATGTTCTTCGAGGAGCTCGGCTTTCGCTACTTCGGCCCGATCGACGGCCACGACGTGCAGAAGCTCTGCGAGACCCTGCGCTTCGTGCGTGGCCTCGTCGGTCCCCGGGTGGTGCACGTGCTCACCGAGAAGGGGAAGGGGTTTGCGCTCGCCGAAGCGAACAAGGAGAAGTGGCACGGGCTCGCGGCCTACGACCCGGAGACCGGTGAGCCGCGGAAGAAGGCGAGCGGCCCGCCGACCTGGACCCAGGTCTTCGGGGAGGGGATCACCGAGCTGGCGGCGGAGCTCCCCGACTTCGTGGTGATCACCGCGGCGATGCCCTCGGGCACCGGCACCGGGATCTTCCAGAAGAAGTGGCCGGACCGGTTCTTCGACGTGGGGATCGCCGAGGGCCACGCGGTCACCTTCGCGGGCGGTCTCGCCACGCAGGGCATCCACCCGGTCTGCGCGATCTACAGCACGTTCCTCCAGCGCGCCTACGACAACATCATTCACGACATCGCGGTGCAGCAGCTGCCGGTGCTCTTCTGCATGGACCGCGCGGGGCTGGTGGGCGAGGACGGCCAGACCCACATGGGCCTCTTCGACATCGCCTACATGCTCGCGGTGCCGGGAATGACGGTGACGGCGCCCAGGGACGGCGAGGAGCTGATCGGGCTGCTCCGCGCCGGGCTCGCCCATCCCGGTCCCTTCTGTACCCGCTATCCCCGCGACAAGGCGCCCGCCGAGCCGCGCCCCGCCGGACAGATTCGCCCGGTGCCGTACGGGACCTGGGAGGTGCTCCGGAAGGGGAAGGACCTGGCGATCCTGGCCGTGGGCACGATGGTCGAGCCCGCGCTCGCCGCCGCGGGCCGGCTCGCCGCCGAGGGCCTGGATGCCGCGGTGATCAACTGCCGGTTCCTCAAGCCCTACGACGAGATCCTCCTGGAGTCGGTGGCCCACGAGACCAAGCTGATCGTCACGGTAGAGGAGGGCGCGGTGGTGAACGGCTTCGGCGCCATGATCGCGCGCGAGCTGCAGTCGGGGCATCCCGAGGTGCGGGTGCACTGCCTCGGGGTGCCGGACCGGCTGATCGACCAGGCGCCCCGGGCCGAGCAGCTGGACCGCTACGGCCTCACCGGGACGGGGATCGCGGCCCGGATCGTGGCATTCCATCACGAGGAGAGCTTCGAGGCCCGATGAACGTCGGGGTCATCGGCAACCCGCGCTATGCCGGGCTCGCGGCCATTCTTCCGGGAATGGCCGCGCGTGCGGAGGGACTCGGCCTCAGCCTGCACTCCGAGCCGGCGCTGGAGCCCTACTGGCCCCGGCACCTGCCGCCGATCGGCTCGGCCACGCTCGACGCGCTGGTCACGCTGGGCGGCGATGGCACCCTGCTTCGCGGCGCGCGGCTCCTGCGGGGCGCCCAGGTGCCGGTGCTGGGCGTCAACCTCGGCCGGGTGGGGTTCCTGACCGCGGCCACGAAGGATCAGGGCTGCGAGGCGCTCGAACGCCTCGCCTCGGGGCGCTACGTCACCGAGCCGCGCCTCACCCTGCAGGCGGCGATCGTGGCGTCGCGCGGGGTGCCGTCGCCGCTCCCGGTGGCGCTCAACGACGTCACCATCCACAAGGGCGGCGTCGCCCGGCTCATCCGGCTCAGCGTCCAGGTGGACGGGCAGGACGTGGCGAACTACAGCGCCGACGGCCTCATCATCGCCACGCCCACCGGATCCACCGCCTATTCGCTCTCCGCCGGCGGGCCGATCATCGTGCCCACCGTCGAGGCGCTGGTCATCACGCCGATCTGCGCCCACACCCTCGGCGTGCGCCCGCTGGTGATCCCCACCGACGCGCTCATCAGCGTGGCCCCCATCCGCCCGTGGACCGAGGACCTGCTCATCTCGGTGGACGGCCAGCAGGCGATGATGCTCGGGGCCGACGACCGGGTCGAGCTCCGCCGCAGCGACACGCCGGTGGTCCTGGTCCGCTTCGAGGCCGACTATTTCGCCCGGATGCGGGCGAGCCTCCGGTGGGGCGATCTCTTCGACCGCGAGGCGCCGCCGTGATCGCGGAGCTCCGGGTCCGGGACCTCGCGACCATCGCGGACGTGACCCTGCCGCTCGGGCCCGGGCTCAACGTCCTCACCGGCGAGACCGGTGCCGGCAAATCCATGCTGGTGGACGCGCTCGGCCTCCTGCTCGGCGGCCGGGCGGATAGTGGCGCTATTCGCCCCGGCACGGCGCGCGCGGTCGTCGAGGGCGTGTTCGAGGACATTCCAGCGTCGGGACGAAACAGCATCGAATCCTTGGGACTCGAGCTGGAGGAGGGCCGCCTGGTACTCCGTCGGGAGATCGCCGCGGAGGGTCGCTCGCGCGCCTGGGTCAACGACAGCCCGACCACCATGACGGTGCTCTCCGAGCTCGGCGGGCATCTTGTCGAGCTCCACGGGCAACACGAGACCCAGTCCCTCCGCCGCGCCGACACCCAGCGTGACCTGCTCGATGCCTATGGCGAGGCGGGGCAGGAGCGCCACGCACTCGCCCAGGCGGTCCTGGCGGCGGATGCCATCGCTGACGAGCAAAAAGCCCTCGCCGCGCGCCGGGGGGAAGTCCGCAAGCACGCCGACCATCTGCGCCACGTCGTTCGGGAGATCGATGCCGCGCGGCTTGTGGCCGGCGAAGACGAGACGCTGGACCAGGAGGCCAGGCGCCTCCGGCAGGTGGAGCAGCTGACGTCCCTCGCGGCACGGATTGGCGCTGCCCTGGAGGGAGAGAGCGGGTCTGCGCTCGACGCGCTCGGACAGGTGTCACGCGCGCTCACCCAGCTGGAGCGGATCGACCCCGCGACGGCCACGTGGCGCGAACTGCTCGACGCCGCCTCGGCCAATCTCGGCGAGCTTGCGCGGATAGCCCGGGAGTATGGAGCCGCCCTCGACGCCGACCCCGGCCGGCTCTCCGAGCTGGAAGGGCGGAGGGACCTGCTGTACCGCCTCAAGCAGAAGTACGGCGAAACGCTTTCGGCCGTCCTGGAGACCCGGCGGGAGAGCGCCGTCGAGCTCGACCTCCTCGACACCGCCGACCTCGACCTCAAGGCGCTGGGTGCCCGGCGGGCGGCGCAGGACGCGGCCGTCCGGGTGGCGGCCCAGGCCTTGACCGAAAAGCGGGCCTCGGCTGCGGACAGCCTCGCGAGCGCCGTCAACCGCCTCCTTCCCAAACTCGGCTTCTCGGGCGGGCGCGTGTCCATCGGACTGGTCCCCCTCTCGCAGCCCACGACCACGGGGTACGAATCGGTGCAGTTCCAGGTGCAGCTCAACACCGGCATGGAGGAGCGGCCGCTGGCGCGGGTGGCGTCGGGCGGCGAGCTGTCGCGGCTCACCCTCGCCCTCACGGTGGTGCTGGCGCGGCACGACGCGGTGCCCACGATGGTCTTCGACGAGGTGGACCAGGGCATCGGCGGCGAGGTCGGCGGCCAGGTGGCGGATGCGCTCGCCGAAGTCGGGAAGCGGCACCAGGTCCTGGTGATCACCCACCTGGCGCAGATCGCCGCGCGGGCCGACCGGCACCTCGTCGTCTCGAAGAAGTCGAAGGGCGGCCTCGCCACCAGCGACGTGGAGCTGATCCACGGCGAGGACCGGGTGACCGAGCTGGCCCGCATGCTCGGCGATCCCGACGCCCAGACCGCCCGCCGGCACGCGCTCGCGCTGCTGGGGAGCGGCACCCGCTGAAACCCGGCGGGACCCCTTTCCGTAGCATACCTTGTTGAAATAGGGGTTAGGGATTAGGAATTAGGGGTGAGGGCTGTCGGGTCACGACCCCGCCGGCCCGGGTGCTCGGTCGATCCCCAACCCCAACCCCAACCCCAACCCTCACCCCTATGGCCGGCTC
>DASYRI010000069.1:0-13723 GCA_036004545.1 Gemmatimonadales bacterium | reverse complement strand
GACGGCGATCTCGACCGGGCCCGGGCGGGTGTGCGGAGTGCCACCCCGCTGTTGCGCGACGCGCTGCCCGACTCGGTGCGGCTCCCGATCAAGCGGGACTCGGTCCCGCCGAGTCGCTGATGGAGCTCGCGTCGCTGGTGCCGCTCACCGACCGGCTCGGCGCAGCCTACCTGGAGTATTACGGTCTCCTGCCGCTGGGGCGCGCTGGTGTCGAGCCCGCAGGGGGTGGGGCGGGTGTGGGGGGCGCGGGGGCAGCGACGGACCCGACGATGCGCGTCGCCACCTGGCGCGAACATCCCGACCCCCAGGCGCTCGACGATCTCCGGCTGGCATTCGGTACCGAGCTCGAGCTGGTGCCCGGGCCGGAGGCCGACCTTCGCGCCGCGATCCGGCGGGTGTATGCGACCGGCGCCGTGACGGCGGAGCAAGTCATCGCGGAGATGCCCGATGATCGGAGCGGCGGGGTCACGGGCGAGATGCCGCTCGACGACCTGGTGCATCTGGCCAATGAGGCGCCGGTCGTCAAGCTCGTGAACCTGCTGCTGCTGGAGGCGCTCGAGGCCCGGGCGTCGGACGTCCACCTGGAGGCTTCCTCACACGGGCAACGGGTCCGCTACCGGGTGGACGGCGTCATGCAGGAGGCGCCGTCGCCGCCGGCGCACCTCGCGGCCGCGGTGGTGAGCCGGCTCAAGATCATGGCCGAGCTCGATATCGCGGAGCGCCGGGTGCCACAGGACGGGCGGATCCGGCTCAAGCTCCAGGACCGCCAGGTGGACGTGCGCGTCTCCACGGTGCCGACACTCCACGGCGAGAGCATCGTGCTCCGGCTGCTCGACAAGGAGCAGCACCACGGCGCGCTCGAAGCGCTCGGCATGGCCCCGGGCACACTAACACGCTTCGAGCGGGCGATCGCCAGGCCGCACGGCATCGTCCTCGCCACCGGGCCCACCGGGTCGGGCAAGACGACCACGCTCTACGCCGCGCTCGACCGGCTCCGCACCGGGCGGGAAAAGATTCTCACGGTCGAGGACCCGGTCGAATACGAGCTCGCGGGGATCGCGCAGGTGCCGGTCAACGAGAAGGTGGGGGTGACGTTTGCGACGGCGTTGCGCGCGCTGCTTCGGCAGGACCCCGACGTCATGCTGGTGGGCGAGATCCGCGACAAGGAGACGGCGGAGATCGCGACCCACGCCGCGCTCACCGGGCACCTGGTCCTCTCCACCCTCCACACCAACGACGCGCCCAGCGCGATCACCCGGCTGGTGGATCTGGGGGTGGCGCCCTACCTCGTGGCCAGCACCGTCGAGGCGGTGCTGGCCCAGCGGCTGGTACGGGTGCTCTGCACCCAGTGCCGGAAGCCGGTGGAGCCGACCGCGGAGCTGCGCGCGGTGCTGGGCGACGACACGCCGGTGATTTGTTCGGCCGCCGGCTGCGAGCGGTGCCGGGGCACCGGCTTCCGCGGCCGGACCGGCATCTACGAGCTGGTCTGGATGGACGACGATCTTCGGGCGCTGGTCGTTGGGCAGCGCCAGGCGGGGGAGATCCGGCGCCTGGCGAACGAAAAGGGCATGGGCACCCTCCGCGACGACGGGCTGCGGCAGGTGCGGGCGTGGATGACGACGGTGGAGGAGGTGCTGCGGGTGACCGAGACGGGGAGCCTGGAGGAACGACTCCCCTCGGCCCGGCCAGTCAGCCTTCCTGATCGCCGCTCCGAGTCAGGCGGTCCAGGTCTACGAGATCCTGGGGTCGTCCACTCGCCCGCTTGTTCACGATCAGGTCCGCACGACCGATGACCGGCAGGTCAACCCCCGCGAGATTCACCACCAGGCGCCGCGGCCACGCCTCGTCGAACTCCACGCCGTCAATGGAGGTGATCACGTCAATTCGGCGCGGGACCACGCCGATCTGGAAGATGGTACCGGGGATTGCGAAATCGTCTGGGCGCAGCTCGTCCATGGGGGCGCCGAAGCGCGCGAGCGCCCGCCAGACCCGTGCCCCATTGTCCGGGGAAGGCCGCACCCAGACGTCAATGTCACCCGTCGCTCGAGGCAGCCCGTGGGCGGCGAGGGCGTACGCCCCAACCACCAGGTATTCAACGCCCTCGGCGTTGAAGGCGGACAATATGTCGTTGTAGTCGGGATTCAGCATTGCCCGGATCGGTAGCCGTGAGCGCCCCGCCGGCCGCGGCGACCGTCCATGCATCCACCGTCAGAGGCCATACCATGGCCATCCGCTCGGCGGGGGACAGGTGGCGCAGGTCCGCGTCGTCGTTCGAATCGTGCAGCGATCGCACCCGGACGGCGCGGTCCCGATCGGCCATGCACCAAATATAACCCGCTCACCTCCCGGCTTCCCCGGTCAACGGTCAACGGGAGGCTCGCAACGGCCGGTGCTACCTCGCGCTCGTCGCGGGTGCGGCGGCGCTCCTCGTCTGGAGCCGGACGAGCGAAGAGGGGAAGCGCGCCACCCGGGAGCGTACTGCCCCGGGTGCCGCTCCTCCGCTCCTTCCGGCAGCATGCGCCCGCCCTGGCCGCGCCCCGGACCGCCCGGTATACTGAACCCGGGACCCGCTCCTGGCCCGTGTGATCCCCGGCTCCGGCGCCCTCTTTCGATCCTGATCCGCGGCGGCGCCGGTCACCGGTTCCGGCGTCCGTCGAGGGCACCCTGCGCCTCTGGATCGCGGTACTGGTCGTGGCTCAGCTGGTCCCGGTCCACCCGGGCCGGGCGGCTCAGCCGCCCGACGTGCGCTACCGCCTGCGCGCCAGGCTGGACGACTCGGCCGGCCTGGTGAGCGGCACCGCCGAGATCCGCTATCGGCATCTCGGACTGGACACCCTCCGTTCGCTCACCATCCTGCTGGGGCGCCACCCCGCCGGTCCGAGGACCGGCACTTCTCGTTCGAGCAAGCTCGCCAGCACAACCGATTCGGCCGTCAACCGGATTCTCGACCTGCGGTTGGATGGCGCTCCCGCGGCCCTCTCCTGGCCGGGAGCCCCCGACAGCGGCACGGCGTCGGTCGCGCTGCCGCGGCCGCTCCGGCCCGGCGATTCCGTGGTGGTGACGCTGGCATGGAACGCCCGCCCGGCGGCCAGCCGGCGGAGCGGGCGCCGGCTCGACCTGGTCGGCTGGTATCCGCGGGTGCAGGACATGACCTCCCGCACCACGGTGCCGTTCGCCGCCTTCGCCACCCAGCTTGTGCAGCTCGACCTCGCGGCCGATCAGGTGATCGGCGGCACCGGGGTTCCGCTCTGCGGCGATCCAGGCTGGGCCGGCGCGGCGGCCTTTCCGGAGACCCGTGTCACCCTCCAGCGGCGGTGGTACGCTAACCCGCGAGACCCCCGCGCGGCGGGCGCGGACTGCGACGGCGCCGGTCCGGGCCGGAAGCGGGTGACCTGGTACGCCGAAGCCGTGACCGAGCTCGGGTTCGCGCTGAGTCCCACGTTCCGGTACGAGGAGGGGGACTTCAACGAGCAGCCGGTGCATGCCCTGTACGAACGGGGGCAGGAGCGGGTCTGGGGGGCGGGCCTCGCCACCCGCCGCGCCGAGACGGCCCTCGCCTGGGTCCTGGAGCTCGGCGGCCGGAACCCTTGGCCCGAGCTCACCGTCGTCGAGGGCATCGGCGGCCGAGCGGGAGACGCGCTCCCGATGCTGCTGGTCACCGACACGCCGGACCAGGCGACGCTGCTCGGCCAGCTGGGCCTGATGATGACCGAGCAGGTGCTCGCCGGCGGCGATCGGGTTTTCACCGCCGGCACCGCCGCGTATCAGGTGGGGTGGTTCTTCGAAAGCCTGGGCCGGCGCGACCGGTACGCGCGGCTCGAGCGCGAGGTTCTCGATTGGGACCTCGACCGGCTCGCCCTCCACGACGAGCCGCTCCCGCCTGTGGCCGCGGGGCACAGCTCGCTCTGCGCCTCGACCGATTGCCGGCGGCGCGAGTTCATGCTCTACCAGCTCCGCCGATGGGCCGGCAACGACGACCTGGTGCGCAGGCTCTATCGCGCCCTGTTCAGCCGCTTCCAGCTCCGCCCCACCGTCACCGGAGGGTTCCAGCAGGCCGCCCGGGCCATGATTCGTCCCGACCCCGGTCCGCTGTTCGCCCAGCTGCCCCAGGGCGGCGCGCTGTACGACGACGCCATCGCCGCGGTGCGGCGGGCGCGGCGCGACAGCGGCGGCTGGCGCACCACGGTGGTGGTGGAGCGGCGCGCCCCGGGCCGCTTTCCCCAGGAGCTCTGGGTGGTCGCCGACAGCGACACGACCGTGGCCCGCGCGACCGCGCTCGCCCCCCGGGAGACGCTCACCGTGGTCACCCGGACCCGGCCTCGACGGGTTGTCCTCGATCCCCGGGCCGAGAGCCACGATTGGAACATGCTGAACAACCGGCGCGGCTTCGGGTTCGAGCCCGGGTGGCTCCTGCTCTCGCCCCATCGCCCCCGGGACGGATACCTGGATACCTGGTTCACCCGGCACACGGCCCGGGACCGGCTCACCGTTGGCTGGGCTCCCACGGTCTGGTACAACGACGCCGGCGGGTGGACCTTCGGCGCCAGGATAAGGGAGGATTACCTGGGGCGTTTCGAGCTGAACCAGCTGTCGGCGTCGCTGAGCTCCGGCTGGGGGGTGGAAGAAGACCGGGTCAGGCTCGACGGGAAGCTCAGGCTCAGGAATCCGCTGGCGCTCAGGGCCCCTGGCTGGTCGGAGGAGCTGGGCGTGGCGCGGGAGGAGGGAAGGGCGGCGGCGTCCCTCGCCGTGGCTCGGCGCTTCCGCACCGGAGTGAGCGATTCGACCTTACGCTCGATGGGGCTCGCGGTGCGATGGGTGAGCGTCACCGACCCGGTCTACCTGGATCCGGGTTACTACGACGATGCCGGCACGCTGGAGCTCATCCTCTCGGGCCGGCTCGCCACGGCGACGGAGCGCTGGCCGGTCCATCTGGACGCCGCCGTCGTAGCGGGTTATGCGTATCCTAACCGGGGGGGCGGCGCCGCGCGGGGTGGCTACGCGCGGGCGACCATCGCCGGCTCGGTGCGCAGCCCGGAGAAAGCGCGCTGGACGGCCGGCGCCCGGGTCTACGCGGGCGCCACGCTTTCGGCCGACTCGGTTCCCAGACAGCGGCGGATCTACCTGGCCGGCGCCGACCCGTATGAGCGGCTCGACAGTCCCTTCCTGCGCTCCCGGGGGTCGCTCTTCGCCGGCTCGGGGTTCTACTACCACGCTCCCGGCGGCGCCGGTGTGCGCGGCCTCGATCCGCGGCTGAGCGGTGCGCAGGCCCTCGGCGCCACGGTGGAGGTGGAATACGCGCTGGCGCGGCGGCCCACTCGCGGGATCTTCAACCGGATCGCGGTGGCGGCGTTCGGCGACGGCGGGCTCGGCAACGGCGATCTCGCTCCGGCGGGAAAGCGGCTCCGGGCCGTCGCCGACGCCGGCGTGGGGCTCCGCGCCGGCCACCGCCTCGGTCAGACGAGATTCGTGACCCGGCTCGACTTTCCTCTCTGGGTGAGCCGGCCGGCGCTGGCCCAGGACGATCGCCCCACCCGGCCGGTCGGATTCCGCTGGAGCGTGAGCTTCGCGCCGGCGTTCTGAAGATCGCTAGAGGGCGAAGCGGAGCCGGCGGGCGACGCCGCGGAGCATGTCGCTCGGCCGCGGGAGCAGGGCGTCGAGCAGCTCGAGGTCGTCAATCCAGACGCTCAGGCTCGAGATGAGACTGAAGTCAATCAGCCCCACGACCCCGGACCATCCCGAAAGCAGGACCGAGGCTTCGCCGTCCATCAGCATGGACCGGTAGTCCTGGTTGGCGGAGCCGATCACCAGGAAGTAGATCACCCGCTCCCGCTCCGCGGGGGAAAGCGACTCGCGGTAGCTCGCGTCGAGGTGGTCGCTGGCGGCGGCCAGGACGTCGGCCGCGGCCTTCGCGTCGAAGCCGGCGGGATCGGCGCGCAGCAGCTGGCCGATGTACGCCTCCAGCAGCCGCGGCATCTCGGGCCGGGCGATCAGGCTGTCCCAACCCTCTTTGGAGGCGAAGAAGTTGGCCTTGAGGTGCAGCTTGGGCATGACCGGCGCCGGCGCCGGCGCCGCGGAACGGGCCGTATCCCGAGCGGCGCCGAGCAGGTCGCCGGCGTGGGCCAGCAGCGTGTCCACGGCGGGATTGGTGGGAAAGAGCCGGCGGAGGAACGGCGTCACGCGCGCGTTCCGCCACGCCGCCGCGAAGCGGGCCGCGACGTCCTGCACGCCGATACCGGGATTGTAGAGGCCGGTCTTGAGCATGCCGCCCTCCCGCTCCAGCTCCGGGCCGAATTCCTGCTGCAGCACGATCAGGCGAGTGAAGAGCTCGTGGGCGACCGCCATCGAGGCCGGGTTCGACGCGGGCGCGGCGGCGAGCGACGGCGCGATGAAGAGCACCCGGCAGCCCCGCAGCGCGCTTCCGGTCAAGAGCGAGGCGTAGAGCGCGCTGCCCCAGAGGGCGTCGGGCACCTTCACCACCGAGCCGGGCGGCATCAGCTCGTACAACACCGCCTTCGCCACGCTCACCTGCTTCTCCAGGAAGCCGGTGCCGTTGTGGAGCTCCACCGCCCGCTGGTCGCGACCCCCGGCCTGGTGCCGGAGGGCGATCTCCGCGGCGATCGCGGCCTGATAACCCGGCCCCATGCTGCGAGGTCGCAGCATGTAGGGCACCCGGTCGCCGGCGATGCCCTGGCTCTCGAGAAGGGCGCGCGCCTGGGCCTTGAGCGAGAGCGCCGCGGGGCCCTGCACCATGAGCGACCGGTCTTCCCAGCTCTGCCCGATGTAGTGCTCCCCGATGCCCATGCCGGTGTAGATCGCGAGGCCCCGGTAGGGATCGTCCTCCGAGATGTCGTAGAAGACAATCTTGCGGTGATCGCGCATGAGGTTGTCGGGCATGCCCAGGAGCGGAATGACCTGGCGGCTCCAGAACGACTGGTCGGCCGGATTGGTGATGTTGACCTGCACCTTGACCAGGTTCTCCACCCACTCCGCGCCGTACTGCGCGGCCTCGGCCTGGAGCAGGCGGGAGCCGGCGATCGCGTCGCGCAGCTGCCGCTGCCGCGCCCTGAGAGTGTCGGCGAAGTCCGCGAAGCCCGGGGGCAGGCGCGGCACCTCCCCGAGCGGGCGCTCCAGGAGCTCGAGCCAGAGCCGGCCCGCGTTCGCCTGGTAGTAGTGCTCATCGAGGAAGATCATGTACACCGGGAGCCGGCCCCGCTCATCGTACTCGCCGATCCGCCGGATCAGCGCGCGGTAGTACGCGTCCACCACGAATGGGGAGGAGAACGCGCCCGGCGGCCCCGCCCCGGTGCGGCCGCTGAAGTCGTGGATCCAGAGCACGTGGTAGTCTTCGGCCCGCTGGATGGACCGGATCACCTCGCTCTGGAACTCCTGATTGATGAGATACCAGGCCCGATTGCCGTCGGTGAACCGCGCTCCGACGACGCCCTCGACGATCGCGTCGAGCTCCGCCTGGGTATCGTGGTCCTCCGGGCGCAGCCCGAGCTGGAGCGGGAGCCACACGAGGCGGGAGTCGCCCCAGCGGGCGAGCTCCTCCCGGGCGATGTCCTGGACCGCCGCCAGAAGCTGGTCGAAGACGTAGAGCAGCGCGGTCTCGCCGCCGGGCGGAAGCTCGGTGAGCGGGACCACGCTGCGGGCGAAGCCGCCCTTGGTATAGGCGGCCAACGCGGCCAGCGTCTGTCCGCCCTTCCAGCGTCCGAGCAGCCGGTTGTACGGGTAGAGGAGATGGTCGCGCAGGCTCGCGCGGGCCAGGTCGGCGGCGAGCACGCCGGCAGGGGTCTCTCCGCCGGGTGGGAGCGCCCGCCCGGAGGCCGCGATCGAGAACGCCCGCACCAGCTCGGCGTGATAGGTGCGCACCACCCGCTCCACCTGGAGACCCGGACCGGCGATTCCGGGGAGGGCTGGTGGAGCGCGGATCTCGGCGATCAGCGGTGCGAGTGCGGCGCGCGGATCCGGTCCACGCCCGTCGAGGTAGGGACCCGCCAGGTGGGCGAGGCGCCGCGCGGCGACCCGCACGTTCCGGAGGGCGCCATCGAGTCCCGGCACGCCGGCGGGAGGAGGGGCCGGCACGAACTTCGTTTCCCGGGGAGAAATGGCGACCCGGTCGGTGAGCGGGCGGGTTCTTCCCGCGGTGGCCTGAGCCACCGGAACCAGGACCGAAGTCCGCAACGCGCCCAGCGGTCCTCCGGTCCACTCGATCCGCGCCAGGGTACCGCCGCGAAACACCCCGCCGCGACGCATCGGGAAGGTGACGCCCAGTGCTACGCCGAGCCGATCATCGCGGAAGTTGTATTCGCCGCCGAGGGCCAGTCGCAGCACCGGCAGCTGCAGCAGCACCCGGGCGCCGGCGTCCCGCTCGGCGTTGCGTAACCCGCCAAAGGCCTCCACCGAGGCGGCCAGCAGGCCGACGTCGGGACCGAGTAAACTCCGGGTCACTCCGAACTGTGCGTACGCAGCGGGACCCGTTGCATAGCCCCGCCGCCAGTCCACGCCGAAGGTCCCGCCGGCATAGAGCCGGAGCCGGGACGGCTGCCCGAGGGATGCGGTCAGGCCGCCCTCCCAGGGTGGCAGCGAATCCTGGGCAGAGAGGCGGGACGCGCCGAGGGCCGCGACCAGCAGGCCGCAGCCGAGTGCCGAAAGACGGAAGGGCGGCCGGGACATAGGCTGCCGGGCGCCCTTGTTACCGGATCGGAGGCAATCCGGCCGCCGGTGCGGCAGGCCGGCCGGTCGCGGGTTCGAGCACGAGATCGGCCCAGACCGGGTGATGGTCGCTCGCGCCGAGATTATCACGCACCACTCCGGCCGCGACCGCCTCCGCGGGAGGTGCCAGCCCGCGGGCGAAGATGTGATCGAAGGAGAACAGGGCAGTGGTGCGGCCCACCCGCTCGGTGGGCCAGCGATAGCCCTGCTTCTCCAGATACCACCCGATGTCGTGGCTGTTGAAGTCCCCCGCGATGACGACCGGGTCGGGCGATCCGGCCGCGTCGGTCAGGATGGCCTCCGCCTGGTCGCGGTGTTCTCCGCGGCTCACCCGGGTCTGGAGCTCCAGGTGTACCGCGTACACTCGCACCGGGGTGCCGCGGACCAGCACCACCGCGCCCGTCGCGGTCCGCCGCTGGTGCCGCTGGGCGCCGGCGTGCGGGAGCACCAGCTTCCAGCCGCGCTCGATCGGCCAGCGGGAGAGCACGGCCGGACCGAAATACCGGTGGTTGCTGGGATGGACGGCGGAGGGGAAATACACGTAGTTGAGGCCGAGCGACCGCGCGATGCGCTCGACGCCAGCGTCGTCCATCTCTTCCAGCGCGAGGATATCGGCGCTGCGCAACGGGTCCCGTTTCAGGACCTCGATCGCGCGGTCGATCTGCTCGCTCAGCTTGATGTTGAAGGTCACTACGCGAATCGGCCCCGTTCCGGGCGGGACGGTGTCGGGCGCGGAGGCGTAGTGGCCGTCGAACCGGGGGCCGTCGAGCCGGGTGAAATTCAACGTCGGGGCGCAGGCGGCGAGGACGAGGAGGCCGAGGGCGAGGAGGCCAAGCCTCGGCGCCAGGGGCCGCCGCAGGGTGGCGCACGCGACGCCGTCCATCCGGGCGCTTATGAAGCGGGGTTTCGGGAGGTCACGACCACGGGAAACCATTGAACAAAGATAGCACGAGGAGCGGGCCCACGGACGATGGCTGCTCCGCATCCGCGCGCGGAGATCGTCCATCAGGGCCTGCTCGCCTTCCATCCCGGGCCGCGCACTACCTGGCCCGGCCTGGCACCGGTGTGCGCGCCGTCCTGCAGAACCACGACGCCGTTCACCAGCACCGTCCTCACGCCCACCGAGAGCTGGTGCGGCTTCTCGAAGGTCGCCTTGTCGGCGATGGTGGCCGGGTCGAAAATGACGATGTCCGCCTTCATGCCTGCCTTCAGCATTCCCCGATCCGGAATGGAAAGCCGCGTGGCTACCGCCGAGGTCGCCTTGCGCACCGCGTCTTCCAGCGGGATGACCTTCTCGTCGCGCACGTACTTGCCGAGGAGCCGGGGGAAGTCGCCATAGGTTCTCGGGTGGGTCATCCCGGTCGCGGTGGAGGGATCCTCAGAGCCCGCATCGGTGCCCCACTTGATCCAGGGCTGGCGGATCTGGGAGCGGACGTTGTCCTCGTTCATCAGGAAGAGGATCTCGCCCAGCCGCGCCTCCTCCGCGACGTTGAGATCGATGATGACCTCGGCCCAGTCCTTGTTCATCAGGCGGGCGATCTCGCTCAGCCGCTTGCCCTCGTACGGCTTGAGCTCGGGCCTGGTGAATCCGACCACCATCACGCCTTCGGGTCCGGCATTGAGGCAGGAGTTGTCGTAGGTCGGGACCGCCGTGTGCAGGCCGGTGACGATCTCGGCCCGGAGCGCCGGATCGCGCAGGTTCTGGAGCAGCTTGCCGTCGGCGGCGTATTTGGGCGGGATGCAGGACGAGAACCCGTTGGCGCCCGCGACGTAGAGATACATGTCCGCCTGGACGTCCTGGCCGGCGGCGCGGGCCGAATCGATCCTGGCGATCGCCAGCGCCATCTTGGGCCAGTTGGCGGTGCCGCTGGCCTTCAGGTGATAGATCTCGACCGGCACGCCGCCTTCGCGCCCGATGCGGAGGGCCTCGTCGATGGCCTCGAGGAGCCGGTCGCCCTCGGAGCGCATGTGGGTGATGTACACCCCGCCGAACGGCGCCATCGCCCTCGCGGCCTGGATCAGGTCCTCGGTGGTGTTGTAGTTATCAGGCGGGTATTGCAGCGCGCTGGCAATGCCGAACGCCCCGTCCTCCATGGCCCGGCGCACCATGGCGGTGACCGTGTCGCGCTCGGCCGCGCTGAAGGCACCCATCGCCTCCCCCTTGGCCCAGGCGCGCACGGTGGCCGAGCCGACGAACGAGCCGATGTTCTCGGAGGCCCCGCGCCGGACCATGAAGTCGAGCCAGTTGCCGAATCCGCGCGGCCCGGTGAACTGCCCCGCCAGGCGGCGTCCCCCCGTGTCGCTCGCTGGAATCGTGGCGAGGAGCTTGTCGTTGACCGGCGCGGGCGTGAAGCCCTCTCCGAGGATCGCGGTGGTGATGCCCTGGGTCACCATCGAGAGGGCATGGCCGTCGCCCCGCATGAAGTTGTCGTAGGACTGGGCCTGGATGTCGATGAAGCCGGGTGCCACGACCATGCCGCGAGCATCGATGAAATGCGAGGCTGGCGTGCCGGCGAGCAATCCGCGCGGCACGATGCGCGCGATGCGGTCGCCCCGGATCGCGAGGTCACCCCAGAACCAGGCGTTGCCGCTGCCATCCACGATGCGACCGTTGCCGATCACCAGATCGTAGGGTGCCGCGCTCGCCGGGACGCCGGTCGAGACCGGGGCGTGACAGGCGGCGAGGACCGACAGGACGGCGGCGGTCGGCGCGACGACTGTCCTGGGCATGGAGCGGGCTCCTGGTATGGGCCGCGCGGCGCGGCCACCGCTCGCTGGATCGAGGAGCGGCCGCCGAGACTGGGTTGGAGCTCTTCCCGCCGATCGGCCACGCGTAGGGCGTGGAGGGGACGGTACCTAAGCTATGTCGGCAGGCGGGATCGTGTCGAGGACGTCGTAGTGGGTGACGGTGGGCTCCAGCTCCAGGAGGAACCGCTCGTCCTCCGGGTAGTACCGGGCGCGCTCCGGCTCGTCGCCCGCGAAGGCCCGGATCGCCTCCCACGATTCCCAGAGCGTGAGCAGGAGGAAGTGCACCACATCGCCCTCGGCGCGGCTGAGGACGAACACGCCGCGGTTTCCCGGGGTCTTGCGGTAATCCGGGAGCCCGGTGGCTTCGAGATAGTCGCGATAGCGCTCCGCGTCGCCCGCGCGAACCCGTCCGTGCCAGGTGCGGGCGATCATGCCAGGCCGTCACCATGGCCGGCGGGAAGCTTGCGAGCTTGCCGCTCGCCCGCCGCCCTCGGCCAGCTTCGCCGCTCCAGACGGGGCGACGGCCTCCGCTCCGCCGGCGGCTCCGTCCCCACCGGGCGAGTCCGCGCGCTCGCGGCCGGCTGCACCGCCCGCTGGATCCAGAGCACCGCGCCCAGGATCACCGCCATCGCCACGATCTTCCGGGGCGAGAGCGGCTCGTCCAGCAGGAGCCAGCCGAGCAGCACCGCGACCACCGGATTCACGTACGCGTAGGTGCCGACCACCGTCGGCGAGGCGTGGCTGAGCGCGTAGCCGTACGCGGTGAATCCCACGATCGAGCCGAACACCACCAGGTAGCCGAGCGCCGCGAGGCTCGCCTGAGTCGGATGCCAGAGCTCTTGCTCGCCGCGGAGCAGGCCCACGGCCGTGAGGGCGAGGCCGCCGGCGAGCATCTGTACCGTGGCCGACATCGTGAAGCTCACCCCCACCGGGTGCCGCTTGAGGTACACCGAGCCGAAGGCCCAGGCGCCGCTCGCGAGGATGAGCGCGACGGGGCCGCGGAGATCCGCCGAGAGGAGCGCCCGGGGCGTGGCGCCGGTGAGCACCGCCGTGCCGGCCAGGCCGAGCAGCAGTCCGGCCGCGAGCCGCCCGGAGAATCTGGTCTTTCCCCCCGGCACCAGCGCGTCGAAGCACGCCGACCAGATGGCGACGGTGACGACGTAGATGCTCGCCGTGCCCGAGTCCACGTATTGCTCGGCCCAGACCACCAGCCCGTTGCCGGCGCAGAGCAGGAGCACGCCGGCCAGCGCGAGAGTCCCCCAGTCCGCCCGCCGGGTGGGCAGCGCCTCCTTCCGGAAGAACAGCGCGATGCCGCCGAGCAGGAGCCCGGCGGTGACGAAGCGGACGCCGGCCATGAGAAACGGCGGCAGCGACTCCACCCCCACCCGGATGGCGAGGTAGGTGGAGCCCCAGACGACACAGACGATTCCGAAGGCCAGCAGCGACCGGCCGCGCAGCTCACCCACCTGCGGCCTCCTCCCCGGTATCGGAGGGGAGGGGGGGGAGGACGCCCACCTTCTCGAAGACGGTTGACAGGACGATCGTGGTCCTGGTGGTCGCGGGCTCGCCCCTGGGACGGAGCGCGCGCAGCACGCCCTCGAGCCGGTCTATCGAGGGGACGGCCACCTTGAGGATGTAGCAGTCCTCGCCCGCGACGTGATGGCACTCCAGGATGTCGGGGTGCTCGGCGAGCTTCCTGATCCAGGGCTCGGTGCCGACGTGGTCGGACGCGGGATAGCGCACCGTCACGAACGCGGTGATCGGACGGCCGATCCTGGCCCGATCGAGCAGCGTCGCATAGCCGGTGATGACGCCCTGCTCCTCCAGCCGCTTGACCCGCTCCATCACGGCGGGCCGGGAGAGCCCGACCTTCTCGGCGAGGCTCTGGTAGGAGGCGCGGCCGTCGGTGGCCAGGGCGCGGACCAGGGCCAGGCCGGTGGGGTCGAGCGGGGATATAGTAGATGTCATCGGCGCCGTCATTACGTAAGATCGGTTGAATGTAGACCACATAAAACGTTTGTCAATAGCCATATTACCGGTCGAAACGTAACAATTAGTGCCAGAATTCGGTCAGCCACCGGCTGTTCGCCCCCCTGCCGGCCAGCCTCGGCCCGGGCGGGCGATCCGGGTACCCCCCGGCTATGTTCCAGCGCGCCTCCCACGGCTCCTCGATACCCACGACCCGGGGCTATCCGCCACCGATGCTGGTACCGGGAATTCTTCTCGCGGTGGGGATCCAGGGACCGGCCCGGGGCGAGGG
>DASYRI010000068.1:0-28567 GCA_036004545.1 Gemmatimonadales bacterium | reverse complement strand
GACCTGGTCACTCCACCCCGGAACATCCAGCAGCGACGGCATGACATCGGCATGCGAAGTAACCTCGTCTACAACCAGCCCGGGAAGGCCCGGCACATACATCAGGAAGGGAGTTCGAATCTGCGGGTAGTCCAGAGAGCTGGTATGAGCCAGTCGCCCGTGCTCGAACATCTCTTCTCCATGATCCCCGGTCACCACGACGATGGTGCGCTGAAGGTCGACGCCGCCGATGACGGCCCGCAGCCAGGCATCCAATTCCACCAGGCAGTTTCGGTACCGATTCACAATTTCCACGCGATGGTCCCGCGCGTTCCCGGCACCGTAATCGAATTTTTCCGGGACTTCAGGGAGGAACTTTGTGTAACTCGGCGCATGCAGATAGGGCCAATGGGTTCCCCAGTAGTGGGTATACACCAAGTGAGGGCCACTGCGGGCAAGTTCTTCCAGCACGCCCGGGATCAGCTCCCAGTCTGTCCCTGGTTCCAGGTCCGGCTCCGTAAACCGGCCGAGGTACTCACCAAACCATTCGCTACGAACCTTGGCGACGATCCTCGTCCGGTATCCATGCTTCCTGAAGACCTCCAGATAGGGCGAGCCGGTGTTCTCCTTCGCCAGCGGAGCAGCAGGGGTCCTCAACTGGGAATTCCGGTAGAACACCGGTGGCGAGCCCCAGAGAAGGCCGAGGACTCCATACTCGGTGAAATTGCCGGTGGAATAGTGCCGCTGCAGCAGGGTGGATCGCCGGGCGAACTCCGACCAGAACGGCATGGTGGTCGAGTCGGTGAAGTTGACGTTGAATCCCTCGACGACGAGAAGCAGCACGTTATCGGTGGACGGCTGCCTTCCCGCCCCGAGACGGCTCGGGAGGCCTGGGGCAATGGAGTCGGGCCGGCTCTGCCTCAACCCAAGCAGCGCGGCGTTCGCCAGTTTCAAGTCCTGATCACGCGCAATCAGATCTGCCGCAAGGCGATCCAGAACGCCCAGCCGGAACGGGTCGCGGGTGGAAAGATCGAGCCACTGCGCCTTGTCCTTGCTGCGCATGTAGCCGACGACGAGCGTGTCGGCAAGGACGACTGCCAGCAGGACCAGGCCGAGGTGCGTGGCGCGCACTCGGAACCCCCGCCCCGGCTTCAACAGATGGGCCAGCACCCCGGATGCCATCCAGAGCAGCGCGATGACGAGTCCGTCCTTGGCGATCCGAGCGCGGTAGAATCCAATCTGCCAGGGGGCGACTCCCCAGTTTTCCTGGACGTTGGCCGTCAGGAGCAACACCACCTCCCGGGTCGTGCCGTGCTGATGGGATATTTCATACCACCACATGTCGAGATCGACGACCGCGAGCGCCGCAACGACAAGGAGGGCGACCGCAACCGGCGGCACGAACCGGGCGACGGGCCGGAAGCCGAAATAGAGCAGGGACGCCCACATCGCAGCGGGCAGGCAGATCATGAAGACAAGGTACCCGGCCTCGAGCAGCGAGCCTTGAGCGCCCAGAGGCCACATGTTCAAGACGCCGAACGACGGGTTAAAGAGCGGATAGCGCATCCAGCGGAATACCAGCAGGAAGACGACATAGCAGAGGCTGAGTCCCAGCAGGAAGGCCACCTGCCGCCGGCGTGCCGGCGCGGCGTCGGGCAGCAGCGCGAGCTTGAGTGACGGAAAAGCCCCGATCAAGAGGTGAAGGGCGGAGAAGAGACCACTCAGCAGCACCACCGCAGCCGTGGCCAACCACATTTTCTTGTCCGCCTCGCGGAGGTAGTCGGCGAGGGGATGAGTCTGTTGCCCCTTAATGAACGCGTTCAGGAACCCGAACGCATTGCCGTGGTACATCGCTGCGACAAGGCGATGCCCGAAGAGAGCATAGAGAATCCAGACAACGACCAGAACCAGGAGGGCCGACAGGTTCAGGCGAATCAGGAAGCGGTATTGCGGACGGACCCCGGTCATCAGCATGAATTGTCGCCGAGGGGATGGACCCGCCGTCTCACCGCGATGCCCACGGACTCAAGGGGGAGTCAGGGCGGGACGCGGAGCTGAACCTGCTCCACGCCCGCTCCGGATCCCGCCACTGGTACAGCGGGGCCAGCCGGAGCCAAACCTGCTGGTACGCGTCATCCATCCGCTTGTACTCGGTCAGCATGTTGTCTTCCGTAATGACGCGGAGCTCGGCCCGCCCCAGCAGTTGCGGCGCCTGGTCCGGCACGGCGGCCGTTGCCAGGTTGTCCAGAACGAGGCGGGTGCCCGATTGGCCGGGATCCAGGAGGGCGTGGCCGTTCTCCTGAAACTTCAACAGATTCGCCCTCCGCTCGTCCGCGCTCATGGCAAACGGGCGGTCGCTGGCCGCGACAAAATTGTCGTAGGTGGTGACGTGACGGAACACCGCGGCCGCGGTTCGGAGGACGTCGTCGGAGCCGGTGGCGTTGTAGTACACCACCCCCCCCTCCTTGAGGTGTCCCCGGAGGAGCGTCAGGAACTCTCGCGACAGGAGGTTGGTGATATTGCTGCTCCAGTGGAACGAGGTGTTCATGAGAATGAAGTCGAACCGGGCCTCCGGATGGCGCTTGAGCCAGCGGCGCCCGTCGTCAATGTGAATCCGGACCTTGGGGTTCGACAGAATGGTGCGGTGCTCGGGGTAGTGCTCGATCAGCTCGAGGTAGCCCGGGTTGATCTCCACCGCGTCGACGGTTCGGACGCCGGCGTGAGCGGCCACCACCCAGGTCCACGAGCCGCTGCTCAGACCGATCTCGAGGACTTCCTCCGGGTTGGGGTGAAGGCCGGCGATCATGAAAGCCCGAGTGATACGGTTGGAGTCGGTCACCGGGTCCACGCCAAAGCGGCCGTCATACACCCCTCCGCCATAGACGATGTCTCCCCCTTCGTCGGGGACCACAGCGATGATGCCGCTTCGGTTCTGGACGACGTACTTGAAAGCCGGTTTGCCTCGACGGTCCCCCTGGAAGAGCAGGTGCTCCAGCAAGCCACGGTAGGCGGGGCCGTGCCCGAGAAACCCCAGCGCTGCGGCGGCGAGGGCCCCGCCCAGGACCGGGGCTCGGCCCCGGACCCCGCGAGCCACCAGCAGCCCGAGGCCCGCGGCCAGGGCCAGCGACACCGAGCTCAGAACGAGGACGATCTGGTCCAGGCTCTGCCGGTTCATGAGCACGAACCCGGTCACCAGTGGACCGGCCGTCGAGCCGATGATGTTCGCGACGTAGATACCAGCGAGCGAGAGGCCGACCGCCCCGGTTGCCCGGATGCCGAAGTGACACAGGACGGGGAACACGCTGCCCAGAAGGAAGGCGGTGACCGCGACGGTGAGATAGGAGACGAGAATCCCGAGGATCGGAAACGCGGCGATCAGGAGTCCGGTCGTGGGGATGCAGGCGTAGTAGAACAACGCCGCCGCCAGGAACATCCACGCGATGAACACCAGGGGGCGGACGCCGGGCGTTTCGGCCACCCGCTTCCCCACCAGCGCACCCCCCGCGATGCCGAACAGAAAGAACCCGAGGACGTGTCCGAAGGCGTGCGGCATGTTTCCGTTCGCGAAGGACAGGACACGTACCCAGACGATCTCCTGGCTGAGCGACACGTACCCCGTGGCGGCGGCGAGGACGAGGGCGAGCGGGTAGGCGATGGCGTGAATCGGTGCAACCGGACCCGGTTCCGGCGTCGCCTGGCTGGCGGGCTCGGCCCGCCCCGCGGCGGCCACCCCCCGGCAGTAGCGGAACACCAGGAAGGCGACGGTCAAGTTCAACAGGGCGGCGACGATGACCGTCGCCTGCCGCCCGGTCAGCGCGAACAGCACGTCCACCGTCACGAGCGAGGCGATGGCCGACCCGACCGTGTTGAAGCAATAGAGGATGCCGACGCTTCGCCCCACGTGGCGGTGGTACCGGTTGAGATGGGTGACGAGAATCGGCAGGGTTGCGCCCATGAACAGGGTGGGCACGAAGAGCACCGCATAGGTCACCAGCGAGATGCCGAGGAGCGAGCCGTTGACCGTGAGATCCGTGATCCCTTCGATGAGCGGGACGCTCACCAGCCCGAACGCGCCGATGGCGAGCTCGCATACCACGAAGAGGTGAGGCAGCCGCTCGGGGTAGCGCCTGGAGAGCAGGCCGCCTGCCAGAGAACCCACCCCCAGGCCGAACATGAAGATCGAAACGATGATCGTCACCGACTCGATGTTCACGCCGTACGCCGCGAAGAGGAGTCGCTGCCAGACGACCTGATACATCAGCGCCGCGAAGCCCGACAGCAGGAACAGCACTGACAACCAGCCGAGGGAGAGGAAGAACCTGGGCTGCTCGACATTCTTCCCGAGCAGCAGGAGGAGCAGAAGGCCCTGGGCGATCAGGAACGTCAACCCCAGAAGGTACAGGAAAGGAATCGAAAGCTGGATTCCCACCACGCCGGCCCAGAGCAGAAGGATGGGCGCGTAGGTCAGCGAATCGTGCTTCCGGTACTCGCCCAGCAGGGTACGAGGGAGCGGTAATCGCCCGACGAGCCAGCGCACCCCCGCCCGCAGGCCGAACAGCGCCGCGGTGGCGAGCAGCGCCGTCCGCAGGAGGAAGAGCGGGTAGGCCGGCCGATCAAAAGCCTGAAACCGTCCCCGGGCCGCCCACCAGTCCAGTTGAGCCGCGACGCCGCTGGCGACGCCGATAAGGATCAGCGTCAGTTGTGGCCGGACGCGGGCCGCGTTCATTCCATCGTCTCCTCCTGGCGCGTTAGCCCGGACGTACACTGGGTCGGTGACGCCCCAAGCACTCCGTCGATCACCTCGCCACGGGAACCCACCAGTAGTCCGGCCCTAAAGGTATAGCGGCCAGGCTCGACGGCGGCGTCCCGACGTTGGCGAAGACGGCTCCGGCGACGTGCTCACCACGCAGCAGGGGGTAGGTGATCACCGCGGGGTTGTCATGCCTGATGACCCGGCGTTCCCGGTGAGCTCCGAAGAAGGGGTAGTCCCAGGAGTCCTCGCCGCCAACATACGCGATGGCTTCGGTCCTGCCCACCTGGGCATCCAGCGCGTTCAGTACGCCCAGCATCTCGGGCCGGGTGAGCGTCATCTGCATCCTCCGGTCGAGCGCGAAGACGCTCGAGGCCCCGGAACTCGCGAGCAGTGGTTTCTGCGAATTCTGCAGCAACGAAGGAACCAGCGAAAGAATCGCGAGCATCAGGGTGACTCCGGCGACGGCGGGCCGCTCCGCCAGAACCGCGAACAGCGGCGCCGCGAGCGCCACGAGGGGGATCAGCACCCGGCCGAGCCAGGGGTTGAACGCGACGGTCGCCGCGAAAACAACGAAGGAGAGGATCACCGCGGCGGAGAGCACCCGCCGGCCGCGCGTCTGCCGGCGACTGACCAGCATCAGTACGAAGATGCAGGGCAGAAGCAGGAAACCGACCAGGCCGAAGGCGCTGGTGTCCTCCTGGACCGAGGTGTCGACGGTGAAGAAATGCCACACCGGAGGCTCCAGCACCGCGGTCAGGTGCCCCGGAGCCGACCCGACCAATCGATCGAGCCAGTCGACGCTCACACCAGGCGAGTCGGCGAATGTGGTGAGCGCAAGGAGAGCGTTCTGGAGCCGCGCGCCGGTCGCGAGCGTCTGGCCCTCGATGCCGCCGAGCAGACCCCCCCGGTGCTGGATGTTGAGCAGGTAGTTGTAACAACCGAGTGCAATCAGCGCCAGAACAGCTTGCGCCACGGCGACGGCGATGAAACGGGCTGGTGGCCGGTAGGCGATCAGCGCCGCAACGGCCAGCACCACCAGCGCCGTGCCCGCGACGAACGCCGTGCCCTTGGTCCCGACGGCCAGGGCCAGCGCCAAAGCGGCGACGATCATGTCGCCCCGAGAGCGGTCTCGCAGACCGCGAACGACGAAGTACGCGGTCGAGGCGATGAAAAAGGCCTCGATGAGGTCGTTCTGCGTCGTCGTAGACTGCATCAGGGGTTGAGGGAGCAGGACGAAGAGGCACGCTGCGAAGGCGCTGGGCTCACGGCCGAAGCAAAGCAGTCGGGCTCCGCTGAACACCGCCAGGGCGATGCCGACCAGTGCCAGCCACTGGACCGACGCGGCCCACCGGTCCGTGCCGCTCATCATCATCGTCAACGCCTGCAGCACCTCGCCGTTGGGTGCCGAGGCGGCCTGGTGGATGGAAGCTCCGGGGAACTGGGCGATGGAGTGGTACTGCAGCCAGTAGGCGGATCGCGACAGGTGATACCTCATGGAGTCCCAGTTGTTCGGGGCCACCCGAGCCCCGACGTACGCCTGCACCAGCAGCGCGACGGCGGCCAGCCCGACGATGGCTGCCGTATGGCCACGGAGCCGCCGCAGCCCTCGTGGATTGGGCAGGCGGGGGGGCAAAGGATGTCCTGTCGCGGACCACCCGACGACGGCAGCGGCGGCGGACAAGAGCAGCAGCGCCAGCATGGTCACGCGGGTCCAGCTGGAGAGGAGCGACAAGACGGTGCTGCCGGCGATCAACGCAGCAGCCGCACATACGCCGCCCGCCATGAGGAAGGGTGCGGCTCCTCTGATCCGCAGCATCGCCGCGCTGCAACCGCCAACGAGCGCAATGCCGACGATGAAAACGATGGAGCAGCACACTGCAATCAGCACAACGACCCCTCCCGGAGTGTGCGAACCAGTCAGCGGGACCCGTTGTGCGCCTCACAGGGGAGCGCCGCCAACTCAGGGCTCCTGGGTTGGCGGCCTCCACCGTCATCGCCGAGATGCCGTCCGAGCCCCGGCAAACCTAGTGGGTCCGCAGGCACGCATCCGGCATCGGCACGGCGCGGGCGTTGGGCGTCACCAGCTCGAACCGTGCCTCCCGCACCGCCTCGGAGCTCGAGCCGGCGTACACGGTGAAGCTTCCCGGCTCGATGACGCGGTGCATCGCGGCGTCATAGAAAGCCAGGTCCTGGTCCCCCAGGACGAAGCGCACCGTGCTGGTCCGCCCCGGGCCGAGCGGGACCCGGCGGAAGCCGCGGAGCTCTTTCACCGGGCGGGTGACACTGGCCACGTCGTCCCGCAGGTAGAGCTGCACTACCTCCTCGCCCGCCACGGCGCCGGTGTTGGTCACGTCCACGTCGACTCGGAGGGAGTCGCCGGGACGGAGCGTGGTCTTGTCGAGCCGCGGTGCGCCGACGGTGAAGGTGGTGTAGCTCGAGCCGTAGCCGAAGGGGTAAAGCGGGGTCCAGGGCAGGTCGATGTATTTGGAGGTGTACTTGTTGTCGGCGGCCGGCGGACGTCCGGTATTCTTGTGAGCGTAGTAGATCGGCACCTGCCCGGTCGCCCGCGGAAAGGTGGCCGGCAGCTTCCCGCCGGGGTTGTAGTCGCCGAAGAGCACGTCCGCCGTGGCCGGCCCCGCTTCGATCCCGAGGAACCAGGTCTCCAGGATCGCCGGCAGGTTGTCGTGGAGCCATGGAATGGCCAGTGGCCGGCCGTTCATGAGCACGACCGCCGTCGGCACGCCGGTCGCGTGCATCGCCTGCGCGAGGCGGAGCTGCGCTCCCGGAAGCTCGATCGAGGCACGGCTCGCCGCCTCGGCGCTCATCGCCGGCGTCTCGCCGATGACCAGGACCACCGCCTCCGCCCGCCGCGCCACGGCGGCCGCTTCGGCAATCCCGGTGGTGTCGTCGCTCTCCGGGGATGCTCCACGCGCGTAGAGGACGGAGGTGCGGGCGGACACGGCGCGCCGGATCCCGTCGAGCACCGAAACCGCGTCCGCGGCTGTGCCGAGCGCCCGCCAGTTGCCCAGCACCGCGCCGGTGTCGGCCGCGAGCGCGCCGATGACGGCGATCGCGCCCAGGTCCTTGCGCAGCGGGAGCACGCTTCGCTCGTTCTGGAGCAGCACGATCGCCTGGCGCGCCACCTCGCGCGCCGCGGCGCGGTGCTCCGGGGTGAGCGTCAGCGCGCGGGCGCGGGCCGTGTCCGCGGAGCGGTACGGGTTCTCGAAGAGTCCCAGGCGGTATTTGAGCCGGAGCGCGCGGCGTACCGCCTGGTCCAGCGCCGCCTGGGAGACGCGGCCCCGGCGCACCAGCGGCGGGAGGCTCTTGCGGTAGATCTCGCTCACCATGTCCACGTCGACGCCGGCCTCGAGGGCCAGCTTCGCCACCGCCGCGCTGTCGGCGCCGACGCCGTGGTTGAGCAGCTCGCCGATGCCGGTCCAGTCGCTGACCACGAGCCCGTCGAATCTCCACTGTCCGCGCAGAACCCCGGTCGTCAGGCGCCGGTTGGCGTGCGCCGGGATCCCCGCCACTTCGTTGAAGCTCGCCATCAGCGTCGCGGCGCCGGCGCACACCGCGGCGTGGAACGGCGGAAGGTAGACCTCGCGCAGCGTCCGGTCGGAGACCTCGGCGACGTTGTAGTCGCGCCCGCCCTCAGCCGCGCCGTAGGCCGCGAAGTGCTTGGCCGTGGCCGCGACGGCGTCGGGGGAGCGGAGATTGGCTCCCTGAAAGCCGCGCACCCGCGCCGCCGCCATGACACTCCCGAGGTACGGGTCCTCCCCCGAGCCCTCCACGATGCGCCCCCAGCGCGGATCGCGGGCCACGTCCACCATCGGCGCGAAGGTCCAGTGCAGGCCGTTGGCCGAGGCTTCGGTGGCGGCGACGCGGGCGGATCGTTCGGCAGCCGCCGGGTTCCAGCTGGCGGCCTCGGCGAGCGGCACGGGGAAGATGGTGCGGTAGCCGTGGATGACGTCGTGGGCGAAGAGGAGAGGGATGCGCGAGCGCGACTCCTCCACCGCCAGCCGCTGGAGCTTCCGGGTGCTGTCGGCGCCGACGACGTTCAGAAACGAGCCGATCTCGCCTCGGCGGATCTGGTCGGCCCGCGCCGCCGTGCCGCCGGGACCGGTCGGGTCGCCCAGACCGGAGAGCTGGTTGAGCTGGCCGACCTTCTCGGCCAGCGTCAGGCGCGCGAGCACCGAGTCCACGAAGCGCTGCTCGCGGGAGGGCTGGTCACTCGACGCGACGCCCGGCGTGGGCGGGGGCCGCCGGTGAGCCTCGACCGGCGCGCGGGTGGATGGCCAGGGCGCGCACCCCGGGACGCCGTCCGCCAGTCCGAGTCCGAGCAGCGAGCACGCGATGGCTCGTCGGATCGGCGCGCTCATCCGCCTTTCCATCCCGGTCCTCTGACGATCCTCCCGGGCTTGGCGCCGGTCACCTTGCCATCGCTCACGACGGCCACGCCGTTCACGAGGACGTACTTTACGCCTTCCGAGAGCTGGTGCGGCTTTTCATAGGTCGCGCGATCGATGATCGTATTTGGATCGAAGACCATGACGTCCGCGTACATCCCCTCGCGGATCTGGCCGCGGTCGGGAATGCTGAGCCGGCCGGCGACGGCGCTGGTCATCTTCCGCACGGCATCCTCGAGCGTGAGGATTCGCTGCTCGCGGACGAAGCGGCCGAGGATGCGCGGGTAGGTGCCATAGGCGCGCGGATGGGTCGCGATCTTCGCGCTATCGGGATCGAACGCTTCCGCGTCGGTGCCGAATTTCATCCACGGCTTCCGCACCTGCATCGCGACGTTGGAGTCGGACGCGATGAAGATCACCTGACCCAGCTTGTTCTGCTCGGCGAGCGTGAGGTTGATCACCGCATCCGGCCAATCCTCGCGGCGTGCCTGCGCGATCCCGGTCAGGCGCTTGCCCTCGTACTTCCTGAGCGAGTCCACCGTGAACCCGACCACTTCGATCCCGGCCGGACCGGCCGCGAGGCACAAACTCTCGAAGGTCGCGTGCTGACTCGTCATCTCGGTCCTGACCTTCGCCCGCGTCGCCGGATCGCGCAGCCGGTCGAGAAGCTTGCCGTCGGCGTGGGCCCACGGCGGAATGCACGACGACAGGTTGTTCTGACCGGCGACGTACGGATACTGGTCGGTGGCGACATCCTGTCCCGCCGCGCGGGCCGAATCGATCTTCGCGACCACCTGGGCGGCCTTGGGCCAGTTGCGCACGCCCGCCGCCTTGAGGTGATAGATCTCGACCGGCACACCGCCTTCCTTGCCGATGCGAATGGCCTCGTCCAGCGCTTCGACGAGCCGGTCGCCCTCGGAGCGCATGTGGGTGATGTATACGCCGCCGAACGGCGCCATCGCCCTGGCCTCCTCGATCAACTCTGCCGTCGTCGCGTAGCTTCCCGGCGGGTAAATCAGCGCGCTGCCGACGCCGAACGCGCCGTCCAGCATCGCGTCGCGCACCACCCGCCGCATCGTGTCGAGCTCCGCCGCGTTCGGCGGCCCTTCGGTCATTCCTTTCGCATAGGCGCGCACGGTGCCGGCGCCGAGGAAGGAGCCGAAGTTGACCGACGCGGTGTGCTTTTCCATGGCGCGCAGCCAGCTGTCGAAGCCGCGTGGCCCGGTGAAGCCGCGCATCGCGCGCTGCAGCGCCGTATCGGTCGCCGTCGCGGCGGCTGTCTGGAAGAGCTTCTCGTTCGCCGGCGCGGGTGTGTCGCCTTCGCCGAGGATCATCGTCGTGATGCCCTGCGTGACCATGCTGACGACGCGACTGTCGCCGGCCAGCAGCTCAGGGTACGACTGCGCCTGAATGTCGATGATGCCGGGTGCTATGACGAGGCCCCGGGCCTCGATGCGCTGCCTGGCCGGCGCGTCGCGAAGCATGCCGGCCGGGGTGACGCGAGCGATGCGGTCTCCGCTGATTGCGACGTCGCCGTAGAACCATGGATTGCCGCTGCCGTCGACGATCCTGCCATTGGCGATGACGACCTCATACTCCTGGGCGCCGCTCTGCCGGCGGACCTGGTGTAGGGGCAGCCCCGTGCTGCCAGCGGCCGCAACGACGAGGAGCGAAGAGAACAGGATTCGCATCTGGAATGGATGGAGTGGAATGTGGTTGCGCCCGGTCGTCAGGCCGCCGGCTCGTAGCAGAGAAGCACCTTTTCGTGCCGAGGCTCCGCGACTTCGTGGGCTTGAGAGACACTTATTCTGCTCCCCCGCGAAGGTACGAGGCGGTTCTCGGGGCGTCAACGCGGCCCCGGGGGTTGAGGTGGGTGACGGTCCTTGGCGCGGCGGGGGTTCCGGGACCGGCGGGCGGGGTCCCGGGCGCGGGCCCGATGCGCCTGGATCCGGGTGATCACGCCCGGGTCCCGGGTGCAATGGCGCGCTTGCCGGAGGGCCAAGGCGCGATCAGCCTCGGGTATCCCGACGCCGGTGCCAGGGTCACGCTCGCCTCTGGCGCCCGCCCGCGGATTCGGCTACGCTCCCCCCACTTCCTCAAGCCCGAGCCGCGAGATGCCCCCTCTCGTCCCCCGCCCCACCACCCTCGTCCTCGCCTTGACTTTCGCTGCTTCGCCGCTGGTCGCCCAGGCCGGTCGCGCCCCGGCTGCTCCGCCGCTCAGGCTGGTCGAACGCGCGGTCCTGGCCATGGGCGGGGCCGAAGCGCTCCGCGGCCTCCGCACCACGATCCTCGGGTTCAACTCCTCCAGCTTTGCCCTGGGCCAGGAGGAGATCCCGCTCTCGCCCCCGCGGGCCACGATGTCCTACGGGAAGATCACCACGGACTGGCAAGGGTCCCGGCGGCTCACCGAACAGGAGCTCCGGCTGGTCACCGGCGTGGTCAACCGCAACCGGCAGGTGATCAACGAGGGGATCGGGATGACCGAGCTGAACGGGTCCCAGAGCCCGCTCGCGCCCGCCGCGGTCTGGAACGAGGTCCGCGGCATGCGACTCCAACCGCAGCGCTTCCTGCTGTCGGCGCTGGAGAACTCCGCGGCTCTGCGCGACCTTCCTCCCGCGACCTTCCGGGGCGAGACGCTGGATGGGCTCCGCTACGCCGCCGGCGCCGATACCATGAATCTCTGGTTCGACCGGCCCACCGGGCTCGTCGTCGTCTCCGAGTTCCTCACCGACGACCCGGTCCTGGGGGACCGCCGCACCCTCACCTGGTACACCCGCTGGCAGGCGCGCGCCGGGGTGAAGCTCCCCTGGCAGGTGGATACCGAGGTGAACGGCCGGCTGCTCTCGCATAACGTGGTCACCGATCTCCGGGTGAACGAGGCGGTGGACCCCGCCGCGTTCGCGATCCCCGACTCCATCGCGGCGCGCGCGACCCGGGTCACCGGCCCGGTGGCGCCGCCGGCGATCGCGGTGAGCCTGGTCGAGCTCGCCGCCGGCGTCTGGCGCGCCGAGGGCGGGAGCCATCACTCGCTGGTGGTGGACCAGGGTCGCCGCCTGGTGGTGGTCGAGGCACCGCAGAGCGCCGCGCGGATGAACGCAGTGCTCGACACGCTGCGGAGTCGCTTCCCCGGCAAGCCGGTGGGCCTGGTGGTGAACACCCATCACCACTGGGACCACGCGGGCGGGCTCCGGACGGTCCTGGCGCGGGGGATTCCGGTGGCGACCCATGCGCGGAACGTCGCCTTCGTCCGCGGGATCGGAGCGGCGCGGAAGACCGTGGCCCCCGACGCGCTCTCTCGGGGGGCCCGGATGCCGGTGGTACGCGGCGTCGCCGACACGATGACCGTGGGCAGCGGGGACTCGCGCGTGGTCCTGGTCACCCTCCCCTCGGTCCACGCCGAGGGAATTCTGGCGGCCTGGGTGCCGAAGGCGGGGATCCTGTTCGTGAGCGACGTCCTGACCCCGGGCCCGCAGCTCGCGGCAGCGGGGAGCGCCGAGGTGGCGGCGCTCGCGAGGGCGAGGGGCCTCGCGATCGAGCGGGTGGCCGGAGGGCACGGCGGCATCGCCGCCTGGGCGGACGTGGAGCGGGCAGCCGGGCGCTAGGCGGCGGCAGCGCCACGAAGTATCCTCATCCGGAGCGTTCCCCGTGGAGGCCGCATGATGCGTCACCCGCGCTGGACCCTGATCGCCTGCGCCATGTGCTTCCTCGCCGGGGCGAGCCTGATGCGGGCCCAGCAGCAGAGCGCCACCCGGCGCGAGCCGCAATTCGAAAACGAGCAGGTGCGGGTGTGGAAGTCGGTCATCCTGCCCAACCAGCCGCTGACGCAGCACCGGCACGAGCACGGGCGCGCGCTGATCGCGCTGGTCGGCGGGCAGTTGCACGTGGTCGACAAGGATGGCAAGCGGATCAACACCTACAACTGGGAGAGCGGGAGGGCGTACTGGCTCGATGCCGATCCCCCGGGTCAGACCCACGCCGACGTCAACGAGGCATCGAAGCCGATCGAGGTGATCGTGGTGGAGCTGAAGAAGGACAGATAGGAGCGACGGCGTGGCCACCCCGGCCGGCGCCGGCAAAGTACTCGTCCACCCTCACAGGACCCGCGAGATGACCACCGCGACCACCCTCAACGCCATCGGCCTCGCGCCGATTCTCACCGTCAACGATCTCGACGAAGCCTTGCGGTTCTATCACGGACTCGGGTTCACCATCGAGGAGCGCTATGAGCGGGACGGAAAGCTCAACGGCGCCAGAATGGTGGCGGGCCAGGCGCGCGTCAACCTGACCCAGGACGATTGGGCCAAGGGGCGCGACCGGGTGAAAGGCACCGGGATCCGGCTGTTCATCCCGGTCGAGGGGGACGTAGATGCCATTGCCGCCAGCATCAAGGCGGCGGGGATCGCGCTGGAGAGCGGACCGGAAGACAAGCCCTGGGGCCGAGCGATCGCGCTGACCGATCCGGACGGCTTCAAGATCACCGTCGGCCGGGTGCATTGATCGGTCGCCGGCAGGCCACGGGCCCACTCAAGCCAGCCGCTCGGAGCTGGGGCCGGTGTGCAGCGAGCGGGGCTTCACCCGCATCGCCTGAATGGTGGCGGGTAGGCGCTCTTCCCGGGCGACTCTCCGCAGGGCTGCTTCCTGCGAAGCGACGTGCACGTCGCCCGGTTCACGGGGGCGCGTCCAGTACGTGCGCGCCCCACGGAGGTGCAATCGGTTGCGCGGGGACCTGGGAGCATGACCGGTCAGGGACCTGGACGTGAGAGGAATCCTGCCCCTCCGAACCGGCATTAACCCACCAGAATAGCGAGCCGGGCCAAGCACCGGTCCGGGTGGAAAAGATCTTGCTGCAGGGATGGTCTCCCCCCTGGCCTATCGGCCCGATCCACACAGCGCTTCAAGGACTCGGGGTGATGGCCGACCCGGCGGCTGACGAGTCGGGCACATTCGCGGGACTCCGACAGCGACCCGCGCAATTCTCAGCTCAGGGGGATCCGTGTCCGACGACAGCCTGCAGTTCGACCGCAGTGAGTCCCCGACCGGGAGCAGTCCGCAGGCGGTCACGTGCGCCTCCTGCAAGATGACGATCGCGGATGCGTATTACAGTGCGAATGACAAGACCTTCTGCGCCGGATGCAAGGGGCGCATCGAGTCGGCACTGGCCGGAGAAGGCAACTTTGGGCGAGGATTGTTGTTCGGCCTGGGCGGCGCCCTGCTCGGAGCCACGGTCTACTATGGTGTCGCGGCCGTTTCGGGCTACGAGATCGGGCTGATCGCCATCCTGGTGGGGTGGCTGGTCGGCCGGGGCGTGCAGCTTGGCTCGAAAGGTCCCGGCGGGCGGAAATACCAGATCGCGGCCGTCGGGATCACGTACCTCGCCATCGCCGGCTCCTATGTCGCCCTCGTGGTTCGGGAGGCGCGGTCCCATCGGCCGGCTGCCGCCGTCACGGCGGGCGTCGCGACGGATCGGGATAGCACGATCGCCGCCAATCAGGCACTCAGGGAGAAGCCCGATTCGAGCGCTGCGGGACCGCCGGCGTCCCCGACCAGGGCACTGCTGATCGGGCTGGCGCTCACGCTCGTCCTTCCGATCGTGGCCGGGCTCTCGAACCTGCCGGGGTCGGCACTCGGGCTCATGATCATCGCGATCGGTCTGATGCAGGCCTGGCGGATGACCCGAAAGCCGGAGATCAGGATTCTGGGACCTTTCCAGATCGGCTCCGCGGGGCCGGCCGCCGGCGTCGAACCGTCGCCCCCGTGAACGGTGGTCAGTGCCGGTCCTGCGGGACCGAATTGGCGCCCGGGCTGGTGAGCTGCCCCGCGTGCCAAGCGCTGGTCCACAGCGACCGGCTCCGGGACCTGGCCAGCCAGGCCGAAGCTGCGACTGCGGCGGCAGATCGAAGCACCGCAATGGGGTACTGGAACCAGGCGCTGGAGCTCCTGCCACCGGATTCCCGCCAGCACCAGATCATCGTTCAGAAGATCAAGGATCTCGAGCGGCAACCCCGGACCGGGCCGGCGACCGGGCCGAAGCGATCGTGGCTGACGCGGTCCTGGGGCGCGGTCGTTGCCCTGGGTCTCCTGGTGATCACCAAGGGCAAGCTGCTGCTGGCCGGTCTGCTCAAGGCTCCGACCCTCTTCTCCCTGCTCGCATCGTTGGGCGTATACTGGGCCCTCTGGGGGTGGAAGTTCGCGGCAGGACTGATCGCCACCACCTACGTACACGAGATGGGACACGTCGCCGCCCTGGTGCGCTACGGGATCAAGGCCGAGGCGCCAATGTTCGTCCCCGGCCTGGGCGCCTTTGTCCGGCTGCGGCAGCATCTCCCTACCGCGGCCCAGGAGGCTCGTGTCGGCCTGGCCGGACCGGTCTGGGGCCTCGGCGCCGGACTCGCGTGCTACGGGGTCGGGCGCTGGCTCGGGAGCGGGAGCTGGCTGGCGATCGCCCAGTTCACCGGCTTCATCAACCTCTTCAACCTCATCCCCTTCTGGCAGCTGGACGGCGGCCGGGCGTTTCGGGCGCTCTCGCGCTCGCAGCGGTGGATCGCGGTGGCGATCGTCCTGGTCACCTGGTACTTCCGCCACGAAGGCATGTTGGCCCTGATCGGCATCGTGGCGGCCATGCAGGCTCTCGCCCAGGGCCCGCCGGAGGAGCCCGACAATGGCGCGCTGGCGCTCTACGCCGGGCTGGTCGTGGCCTTGGGCTGGCTGACCAGCATACCGGTTCCGAGGTTCTAGAGCCGGACGACAGCGACCGGCCACCCCGCCTCGAGCCCCGGCCTCGGCGATCGGAAATGACCCCGCCGCGAGCGGCCTCAGGGTCGCCGGGCCCCTCCGTCCGTCGGCGGCACGGTGAACGACCAGTGACTGTGCAGGACCTTCCAGCCGCCTCCGACCCGCTCATACACCGACGAGGAGTTCCACCGCGTCGTGATCACCGAATCGCCGGCCGGCGCCGGCGAGCGGCTGACCAGGTTGTACGAGAGCACCCGCACGTCGCCGTGCCCCTGCACCTTGGGGTCGATCATGTCGTAGGAATTGACCTTGACCTTTCCCTTAATGGGGCCGTAACGCTCCCGCATCGCCGCCAGCCCGTTCATCCTCTTGGGCGTCGACGGATCGAAGTAGGTGACCTCGGGCGCATAGGTCCCCAGGAATCCCTCCGGATCCCCGCGCCCCCACCGGTCCAGCGCCGCGCGTTCCAGCGCGATGATCTCCTCGGCCGGCCCCGTCGGCGGCGGGTTCGCCGGGAACGCGATGGCGGCCAGCGACAGCAGCCCGCCGATCCATAGTATCCTTGTCATGGCCGTCTCCTGAATCGGTGAGAGAGAATATCGGCTCCCGCACGACCGGGGATAGGAAGAATGGAACGTCCGGTCACCTGCTATCGAGAGTACGCGCCGCACCCGGCCCTCGCGAGGCGCATCCGGGCCTTCTTCTCCTTCGGTCCGGCGCGGTCCGAGCCCCGGCTCGCGGACCGGATCACCCGCGAGGTGAGGTTCGGGGCCGGCGCCGCCTACTCCGCCACCTTCGCGGATGGAGACGGCTCCATCGTGATCGAGCTGGGGCGGGTGGGCCAGGCCGACGGGTTGTGGCAGGACGCCGCGGCCCGCGCCAGCGCGACCGTCCTGGGCGCCATGAGCCGCGCCGGTGGCGCGCACGGCCCCGACCTCCCGGAGATGGTGGGCGCGTATTTCCGGCCGGCAGAGGCCCAGACCTTCACCGGGGTTCCCGGGCGGGTGCTCGCCGACCGGATCGTCCCGCTCGACGGTCTGTGGGGCGCGGAAGCGCGCACGCTGCCGGAGCGGCTCCGCGAGGTGGAGCTGCCCGCATGCCTGGAGCTTCTGGAGGCGACGCTGCTCCGCCGGCTCGCGGCCACCCGCGGCGGGCCGGCGACGCTCGACCTGCCTCGCCTCCTGGGATGGATCAGGGCGGAGCGGGGCCAGCTCAGCGTCGAGCGGCTCGCGCGGGCGGCCGCCGTAACCCGGCAACACCTGGCCCGCGTGTTCCGGGAGCGGGTCGGGTTGTCCCCCAAGCGCTATTGCCGGATCGCGCGGTTTCAATCCGCGCTTGGGGCGCTGGGGGCGGGCCCACCGGTCAACTGGGCGGGCTTGGCCGAACGGTGCGGCTACGCCGACCAGTCCCACCTGATCGCGGAGTTCCGCGAGTTGAGCAGCCTGACGCCGCACCGGCTCGTAAGCGAGCGGCGCTTCCACCCCTTCATCGAGAGGGCGCGAGCGGGCCGGGCGTCCCGCTTCGCCGACGCATGACTCCTGCTCGGTGGCTCGTCGCGCTCGGATCGCGGGAAGTGGTGGGAAGGGGAGGAGGCGCCGGGCGATAGATCCGATCCGCGCAGCGTGACGTACAAGAGCAGCGACCCGAGTCCACATCGCTACCCCACTCCTGGAGGAACGAACATGACCCGAAGGCTTTCTGCCCGACGTGTCTGGGCGCTGACCGGCGTGCTCGCGCTCGCCGTGGGGGCCACCGTCCGGTGGATCCAGGCATCCGATCACCGCGACAGCGCGCTCCTGACCGCGAACCCGACCGAGGACATCGCGGACGTCTACTCCTTCCAGAGCCCGCAGAACCCCGCGAACATCGTGCTGGCCATGACCGTCGCGGGCTTCATCCCGCCGGCGGAAGCCGCCACGGCGGCGTTCGACCCGGACGTGCTCTATCAGCTCAAGATCGACACCAATGCCGATGCGGTCGAAGACCTGGTCATCCAGGGTTACGTCACGGGGAACGCGGGCAATCAGGTGATGCACCTCGTGGGACCGGCAAAGCCCGAGCGGACCGGGGCCAGGTCCCGGCTGCTCAACGGCCAGAAGGTCACCTCGGTGCGGGTGAGCACCGGAGCCGAGCCGATCGTGGCGAGCCAGCTCGGCCTGACCGCTTTCGCCGGGGTGCGCGACGATCCGTTCTTCTTCGACCTGGTGCGGTTCAAGGACGTGATCGCCGGTCATGAGACGGCGTTCCGGAATCCCGGCGTGGACACCTTTGCCGGGTTCAACGTTCTCGCGATCGTCGTGGAGTTCCCCAAGGCGATGCTCGGAACCAGCGGGACGATCGGCGTCTGGGGCACCACCAGTCGCCCGCAGTAAGCCAGCCGACCCCCACCATTTCGAGGAACCTATCCCATGTCCCTTCGCACCAGGCTCCGGCCCGCCGCACTAGGCGCCTTCCTCGTGCTTGTCGGGGGCTGCTCCGACAGCGTGACGCTGCCGAGCAGCGGCATCCAGGCGAATCCGAGCAGCGGCATCCAGGCGAATCTCCGAAACACCGATGTGGTCCAGGTCGACCGGTTCGGGATTCCCGCAATCGCGACCGTGTTCATTCCGGCCGCGCAGAGGGACGCGTACAACTTTGCGGCGCCGGCAGGCGACCGCGCCAATTTCCGGCAATTCGTGCTGGCCGGGCTGAACGCCTTTGGCACCCCGAACGCCGGCGCCATCGCGGATGCGCTGCAGCCGGACATCCAGCCGGTGAATCTCGCGGCGTTCAACGGTTTTCTGGCGGGCGGGCGCAAACTGTCCGATGACGTGATCACCGCCGAGCTCGGAATCATCTTCGGCGCCAACGCGGCGCTCAACGACGATCACGTGGACGCCAACGACAAGCCGTTCCTTCCCACCTTCCCCTATCTCGCGGGCCCGTTTCTCCCATGAACCGCCGCCTCGCGCTCCTGCTGGGTGGGGCCACGGTGACGGCCGCCGGGCTCGGAGCGGTGGGCACCGCCCCGGGGCGCGGCCGGGTGGCGGCCGCCGGCGACACCACCATCACCAGCCAGAGCATCGCGTACTTCGAGAGTCGGCTGGCGCGTGACCCCGGCAACTACATGGTCGCGGGCCGGCTGGTGAACCGCTACATCCTCCGGTTCGGGACAGGCGCCCGAATGGAAGACATCGCACGCGCCGAGGCGCTCGCTCGGGAGCTCGCCCGCACCCAGGACAAGGCCCCGGCGCTCGCCCGGCTCTCGAACGTTCTTCTCATGCAGCACAAGTTCTCCGAGGCTGCCGCCACCGCCCGCGACGCGGTCGCCGCCGACAGCCTGAACCAGGACGCCCTGGGCGCACTGGCCGATGCCCTTCTGGCAAGCGGACAGTATGCCGAGGGAGAGGCCGCGCTTCGTCGTATGCGCCCGGGCGGCCTCCCCACCGCCGTCCGCCACGCGCAATGGCTCGACGCCAGCGGCCGGAGCGCCGGGGCCTACGCGGCCATGGATCGGGTCTGCCGGCAGTTCGTCCGGTCTGCCTCTCGCCCCCAGGTCGTGGCGTGGTGTCTGACTCAGCTGGCCGTGTCCGCCCATGCCGCACAGGGTCCCGAGGCCGCGGAAGCACTCTTTCGCCGCGCCAATGCCGCGATGCCGGGATATCGCGGGGCCCTCGAGGGCCTGGGGGCGCTGGAGTACGGGAAGGGCCATTGGCGCAATGCCGAAAAACTCTACGGTCGCATCCTCTCGGATGCGCACCCCGACCTCTATCTGCGGATGGCGGAGATCGCGCACCGCCTCGGGCGGGAGGCGCCACGCCGGGCATGGGAATCACGCTTCCTGCGTGTGGCCGGCCGGCCCGAGAACGAAGCGCTCGAGGGACCCTGGCTCGCCCTCTACTTCGTCGAGCGTGGCGACGCTGCCGGCCGAGACACCGCGTTCGCGATCGCCACCCGGGAGGTCACTCGGCGTCCCACCGTCGAGAGCTGGGATCTGCTCTCCTGGGTGGAATTCCGCCTGGGGAAGCTGGACCTGGCTCTGCAGGCCGCCCGCAAGGCCGCGTCATGGGGCGTGCCCAGTCCCACGATGAAGTTTCACCGCGCGATGATTCTCGAGTCGCTGGGACAGACCGCCCAGGCGGCACAACTTCGTCGGGACGCGATGCGGGACCGTTCGCTTCTGGCGCCGCACGTTCAGGCGCTGCTCGACTCGGGAGGGCACAAGAAAGAGAGGGAGTCCCTTCTCCCTCGCGAAGGTGCGAGCGGGTTTTCGAGTCGTTGACGCCGATCCGGCGCCCCCCGTACATCATGGCCCGCTCGCGAGCTCCACCTCCGGCCCGCTCGCCGGCGCTCTCAACACTGCGCCCGCCACTCCACGATGGAATAGGAATGGGTGACCACGTCGCCGCTCAGCGCCGAGCCGATCAACACCCCGCAGCGATCGATTCCGCGGACCAGGGTCGGATCGGGGCGCTCCGGCAGCGCGACGAACCCTTCCCCCGGCCATTCATACGGGTGGTAGCGCAGCTCGCCGGTGGCGGTCGGGATCCCGACATTACCGAACACCACGCCGAGTGAGTCGATTCCCACGACGTAGCTGATGCGCGCGTCGGCCGGCAACGGCAGGATCACCATGCCGGTTTCCGGCGTCCAGCGCCAGGGCCTGGCGGTGACCGCGCCCCCCGGGAAGATCGCCTCGCCCGCCACGAAGCCGCACTGGTTGATCGCCCCCGCCACCGTACTCGCGGCGCCGCCGGTCAGGCCGAGACGGACCATGCCCCCGTGTTCCGTCCAGACGAACGCCTCCTCGGACGTGGGCGTCGTCAGAATCCTGATCCTACCGGTCACCATCCCGGCATCATTGATTGCCGTCCCGAGGGTCCGGTTCGCCGGCGCAGCGAGGGCTCCTATATCCCGGACCGTACCGTCAGGCATCCAGAGGGCGGCGTGCAGGTCGGCGCCACCGGTGAACAGCGCCGATCCGACGATGACTCCGGCGTCGTTGACACCGCCCGGTGTGAATCCGGGCACCGGGGCGGTATCCGGCGTGGTGGATCCGCGCCATGCCACGCCATGCCTCGGGGTGCCGCCGGGCCCGAAGCTGGTTCCCACCACGAGTCCCTGTCGATTGACCCAGTGGCCGAAGCTCTGGACGTCCCCGGGCACCGGGTCGAGCATGACGGGAGCCTGGTCAGGCGTCCAGCGGAAGCCTACATAGGTCGAGGCGTCCAGTTGCGCCTCGCCAGCGATGAAGGAGCCGGCGACCCCGTAGGCGAGACTGGAGATGAGAGCGGGTCTGCCGAGGTCGCTCACGCTCCAATTCCTGGAATCGTGGGTGACCGGAAGGCCGCGGCAGGCACTATTGTCGTCGGGACCCGTGCCTCCGCCACCGCATGCCGCGAGCAGTGCGGAACCACATGAGAGCGCCGAGTATAGACGCCGCTGCCGGCTGATGGCTGTCATCTGCCCGTCCGCCACGCGAGGGTCAAGTCCGGGGTGACGTCAGTCCTTGAACGTCTAAACGTCCTGCCTCAGGACAACGACTCACCCGCCGTAGCCGGTGTCAGGCGGGTGCTTCCTTGCTTCTTTGCTTCTTTGATTCTTCGAGCAGGAAGTCGATCAGGTTCCCGTTGATCGTATGCGAGGCTACGTGCTCACCGAGCGCGCGGTAGCCTTCCCACTGGGCTTCATCAAAGAACTGGTCCGCCGTCGACTGCTGCGGAAAGTCCTGGAGGGCTTCGGCATACTGGAGCAGGTCGAGAGGCTCATCGCCGGTGAGGGTCGGCTTGAGCACCAACAGCAACGAGCGAGGGAACCCGGTGTCGTGTGGATAGTCGATCCAGGCCATCGACGCGTGACAACAGGACAACCTCGGGCCACCTTTCCCCGGCTCGGCGCGCCGCAACTCCGACTGTTTGCCAATCGGTCGCCAGCCGTCCTTGATTGTCCCTAGCTGACCGGGCAACGTCGCTAGGCCTCCCTCGTCGAAGAACTTCACCTCGGCTCCGAGATCGATCCTGGCCTTCCGAACCAGGCCGGCGAGGTCCTCCAACGCCCCATGGATGTCCCGCCCGCAGTCGCACACCACGATGAGAGGCACCCGGCGGCGAATCAGCTCGTACGCGGCCGAGTTCTCGAAATGGCCGCCATCGGACAGATACCAATGGCGCCGCGCCGGGCCGTGAAAACGCCCGAACAACTCGTCGAACAGCGCGGACTGCACCGGGAAAGCGGCGTCGAGCTTTTCCGACAGAATGGCCCATCCGCGGGGCTCGGTTCGTCCCGCCCGATGGCTCGGTTCAATACCGCTGTCCCACCAGTAACCGAGGCGAATGTTGAGAAGCCCGCACAAGAGACTGGTCGCCAAACTGGTGTGCTGACCGGATCCGGTGGTAAACGCCGCGCCCGAGATTCCGATCCAGCGACCGAGGCTGAGCGCTTCCGGCTCCGGCAATTCCCCAGGCAAGCCTGGGGAATCGGCCCCGACCGACTGTCCGGGTCGAGAAGTCGCCCAAACGCGGAAGCCCCCAGCGGGCCCGACCGACTTGAGCTTGTTCGGCATGTCCTTATCCCAGACCGCGTGGTGCCGGGCCCCGGCGCTCACCCCGCAGGGGCCGATTGCGAGGCCGAGCCCTTTCCGGTCGCGCTGCTCGACCTGCGACTCGCCGGAGAGCGTCTCGTTGATCGTGACGTTCACGAGATGGAGGGGGCCGCCAAACTGGTCCGGGCGGTATTCGCGGAACGGAATGTCGTCGCCATCGACCGATCGACTGGGAGGTTTCGACGAGCCTCTCATCGTGCGCTGAGGATTGGAGACACCCAGGTACGCTCGGGTCAGGCGCGCCGCATACATCTGTTGCTGCGATGAGAGATTGAGGAAGCCGAAGATTCTCCGAGCGCACAGGCCGAACACGATGAACACCAGCGAGACGAGCCCTAAGCCCTTCAGGTCCACGGGCAGCGGCCGGCCTTTGCCGTCCACCGCCGCACAAAGAGCGGGCGAGTCTGCCGCGGGCGCGTTCGCCGAGCGCGGAGCACACGGTGGCTTCTCCCATTTGAGAGCGACGCCGACGGTCACCGCCGATAACATGACGAAAAAGAGAATAGCCAAACCGCCAGCGCCGATCCACGCCAGCATTATGGTCGGAATGCCTCGCCGACCGCTGGGCGATCGGCCCTTGATCCACTTCCATATCCGCTGGCCGATCACCGCGAGTCCGCTCGCGCCGATCCCGCCAGCGGTCGCGGAGCGCCCGATGAGATCGCGAAGGTGGACATAGATGGTCTGCACGGCGGTGTCCCCGATGACCAGGAGGCCTAACGTTCCCGCCGACGCGATACCGCCCGCCAGCCACTTGGTCAGCCGATATCGAACCTGCTGGCGCCAGCTCTCGGCCGCATCGCAGGCCTGTTCGACGGAAAGCCGGCGCGCCGTGAGAAACACCACGAGCGGGGTAGCGGCCGGGATCCAGTCGACCACGGCGCCGGTCCACGCATAGAACAGGATGGGTGTCGCCAAGGAGACGCTGGCCGCCAACAGTGCCAGCATGGCGGCCCGGCGCCGGGATTGGGCTTGACTCTCTGCGGTTCCGGTGCTGGACATGCTTACCAGGAACGACCCCAGCGCCCACCAAATGATCGCCAGAAGCGCCAGCCCACCGGTGACCCACGCTGCCGGCCGCCAAGTGGGATCCGGGCGGAGTCCGGTGGGAGCGGCGAGAACCCAAGCGGCGGCTCCGAGGACAAGGATAACACCGAGCAAGCTGGCCGCCCACGAGGCCCGCTGGGTCAGCCAATACCCCCACCCGAGCGGCACCACTACGAAGGCGACGACGACGAGTACCAGCGGCCAGAGCGGGCTCCACCAAATCGCGTACGCCCCGGGACTCGGCAGTCCAATCCATTCGACGTGTTGGAGATAAGACGGCCACCGCTGTAGTAACCCGCGACCCAGCCAGAGCACGGTGAACACGCCGAGCACGGCCCCACCCAGTACGGTCTGCAGTGCGACCCAATTGCGAACGATGCTCGCCGCCCACACCAGCCCGTCCCCGGCCCCTTCGGGGGTCAGGTACCGCCCGTTCTCCCGAAGCCAGCGGATGGTTCTCGAGTTGAGATCGCTGAGCTCGTCGGTGACGTATTGGTCCGGCCGCTCCGCAGATGACGCTGGCGCAAGCTTGGGCGCTCGCTGGAACATGCCACCGAGCATCGCACCACAAAAGCCGCCGCCGGATACGGTGGAGAGGAAGTCGACCCGCCGGAGAAGCGATGACTTGCTCAGCGATTGGAGCACGCCAAGACAGAAGGTGGCGCTCCGGATGCCGCCGCCCGAGAGGGCGAGGCCGATTCGGTTGTCGTCGGCCGGGCCGGGCGCCGGAATCGTAGGATCGAGCTTCTTGCGGCGCTCCGTGATTGCATCCAGCTCGCGAGTGCGGAGCTCTCGCGGATAGACTTCATCGTAGGCGTTTGCCATCGGATCCCTGCTCGGGGGACGCAACCAATCTCTCAGCGCTTCGGGTGTTGGCCGGTCGATGCGAGAACGGTCGGGACCCAAAAAAGAGACATCCACTTGGTGAAGTCGGCACGCTGGCAAGGATACGAGTTTCCTTCCCCTTCGCGAAGGTACGAGGGGGTTCTCGGGTCGTCAACGCGGCCCCGGCGCCCACCGTCGGGGCCGCCCCGGGGCCGGTGGGGTGGGTGCGAAGGGCCAGCCGGGTCGTCCGAGGGCGGCGGCCACCGCTACCGGGGCACACCAGGACCCCCCGAGCCAAGGGGCCCGAGACTACGGGTGAGGGGGAGCGGCCGCGGTCGGAGGGGCGCGAGCGTCCTCAGGTACCGCGCCGCCGGAGTGGACGCAAAGCCCGAGAGGGGCCAGTGGAGCATTCCCTGGGCCTGCCGGCCAGCATCTCGAGGCACTCGTGCCTGGCGGTGAGTGACCACTGGGTCTCGTACTGCACCAAGGCGAAGGGTTGCCCCTGATCGTCCTCATGGACTCCGGCGGCTCCGGGCGTCTGGATGTCGTCCATGACCACGATGGGGCACTACCCGACAGGCACATCGTCCAGACTGGCGAAGGCGCCCACCGCGCTACGGATTCCCCAGATCGGAGCGAAATCGCGAATCGAATGCTTTTGCAGCCCCGCCGCAACCGGGGTGAGTGAGGAGGGCGAGATTCGGTTGGTCTTGCTGACGAGTGCAAACTTGATGGGTGATCATGGGCGTGCTCCCTTCAGGGCGCGCGAGATGGTACGTGAGTCGGCAGGTTACTTCGGCACCGCAAGGCCGGCGCCGGTGCGCGCGGTCTTGACCGCCGCCTCCTTGATGTCCTTGACCTGCAGCACGTACGTCAACACTGCGTTCCAGAATCCGGAGCCTCCGCTGGCCAGCAGCCCCAACGCGATGATCGTCGTGTCGTTCGTAGCGGGGAGCGCCTCCTGGGGAATGGCGGGGCGCGCCAGGTAGGCGGTGAGGATTCCAGCGCCCACGGCAAGCAGTTGATTGACGGTGCGCCTCACCCCCTCCTTCCATTGTACCGTGCTCTTTCCCGTGAGGGGCGGAATCACCCCCTTGATAATCTCGACCAGTCGTTCGGACGCCACGCTCAACGCGACCAGGAGCCCGACGATGGCGACAACCTTGGTCATATCCATGACATCCCCCTGCGCAAGAAAGTGGCTCGATTGTTCCAATCCTCGGCGCGCCCGAGGCCATCACTTGTTCAGACTCACCAGCGGCACCGACCCGAACCCCAGATTCAGTGACACCGAGGCGATCAGGTTTTCTTCGTCCGGGACCTCCGTGAAATTGCGCCCGAAGGTGAACGACACCGAAGAGCCGGCGCCGAGCTTGTACTCCAGCGATCCCGCGGAACGGTAGGTGTTGTTCAGCGTAAAGGTGCCGGTAGTGGGCCCCGGCGGACCCGAGGTAGTAATAGTGGCGTCGATGGTGGCGCGACCGACCAGCTCATAGGCAAAGGTGAGCGACTCGAAATCGTAACTCACCCGGGTACCGTAGTCGATGGCGCTGCCGGATCGGTTCCCCCGGTTGACGATCAGGCGGAGCACCCCGGAAACGTCGAGCTTGGGGTGAGCCACCTCATAACTCGGCGTTACCCACACCCCCAGCCGGGAAAACTGTCCCGTCGAGTATTCGCCGTCGTCGAATCTGCCCATCGCCGCCGCGGCGACTTCAAACCGGAAGCCCGTCGAGTACAGGATGGGCTGGAGCTGCAGCGCCAAAGGCTTGAGCAGGCCGACTAGCCGATCCTCCTCGGCAGTGTCGTCGGTCTCGAGAATCCTCTTCTGGATTGTCCTCATCGAGTCCAGCAGCTCCCGCGCCAGTTGCGGCACGCCGCCCCGCGCCACCAGTGCCCGTACGCCGAACCCGACCGTGGTATGGGCCGAGCCGGAGTCAGTGGCGGTGGCCACACTGAATGCCAGCGTCTGAAGGAGTGTGGCTCCCGCGCTCTGCTTCTGGTCGGGCCGGAACTGCAGCTTGGGGTGAGGCACCAGCCAGAACGGGGCGAATTCCATCGCGTAGTTCCTGGGAATCCCAGAGGATTCCCGGGCCGCCTGGATCGCGCTCAGGACGAAAGCGCGTGGCGTTTTGGGGCGCTCGATGGACTTGGGCTCGATGCCCATTAGGACAAACGTCGGCGAGCTCGGCGCCCGGAGGTCTTCAAACTTGATCGCTGGCGTGCCCTGGGCCACCGCTGGACCCGCGCCCGCGACCAGGAGCGCGAGAACCAGGGAAGGTTTCATGAGGTGAACTCCACTTTGGAGCGGTAGATCGCGGAATCCCCGTTTTCGTCCACATCCACCGACAGGGTATGCTCCGCCGGGGCGGTGCCGCCTTCGAGGATGATCGTGGTGCTGGTGCGATCGGTCATGTCGTTGGTGTCGGTGACAACCGTCTTGATGGTGACCCTGTGGCCGACCAGGGCAGACCCCTTCCCCACCTTGAGCTTGTCGACGTCTCCCTCCTTGAGCACGTTGTCATCCAACCACACGATGGAACTCCCGAGCTGTTGCTCCCCGATGACCACCGTGAGCAGGACGTCGTCTTTCGCCACTTGGTAGCTGGTGCTGAACAGGGGTGGGCGCTTCGGATTGGTCATGGTGGCGCTCCATCAGGTGTGGGTCGCTCGGCCGCGTCGGTGGCCTGGCGCCGCCGCCGCCCGCCCCGGGGTCTGGTTGACGTACCCGCCATCGTACCGCTGCATCACCGGAGGGGGATCGGGGAGGTGGGTCACGAGGCTGGGCAAGAACTCGAGCGGGTCCACCTGCTCGGTGCCAGCCGTGGGCCCGTCCGGCTTGGCGGAACGATAGGTGACGCTCTCGATCGCGGGGTCGTAGGGCATCCGCGCCAACGCGACCGGTTTCCGGGCGCAAGAGCGCGCCAGCCGCAGGGTGAACGCGCAATCGTCCTCGGGCACGCCGGCGCCGGTGTGGGCGTCGAAGCCCCAGTGGGGCCTGTGGAGGCTGCGCGGGGCTTGCTCCTCCTCGCAAACGGCCCGGCGGACGAAGAGGCGGAGCACGGCCCGACGGAACGCCACCGTCACGTGGGCCCTATCGGGCCCCGGCCACGCTGGCCAGCGCACGAAGGTCCCGTCGGAGGCGTGGGTCAGGAGACAGGCGACGATGCCGACCTTCAAATCCGATTCCCCGCTGGTGGCGCAGATGTGGCCTGCTGTTAAGTCGGGTCTACCGGACGGCTCCTGCTCGCCTCATAGCTCTCGATGACCAATTCCGCTAGGGCTTCGGCGTTTGATCGCTATAACATGTTATAGAGCACCCCTCCGTTCCCCTCGGAGCGACCGCCTGCCTTATGAAAGCCACCGGCGATCACATGAGACGCACACCCGGATGCCCGGCGGTCGCCGCCATCATCTCCGAGCTCGCACTCACCGTCTCGCCGGGTGCCCCCACCATGTCGGAGTGAGCCGCCACGGTCGCGCCCCGCCGAACGACCTTCTCAGGACGTCATCGCACCGCCTCTGCGGGTACACGCCCCTTCTCGCCGCTACCACGCACCATTTCGGCCGGTTGCCGCGACATCCGGGTGCCTCCACACAGCATCTAAGTCGCTACCGCCGGCTTCGTAGCGCCGAATCGCGCCATCCCGACCGGCGGAGCCGGCAGCGCAAGGCCTTCCCCCACCTTTGGATCCCCATCCCCCGCTCTGACGGCGACCACCGGCACCTTGGCCGGAGTGGTCGTCACCGCCGCGACCGGAGCCGCCACCCTCGCGGGGCAGGGAGGGACCCTTACCGGGCCCAACCGGACCCTGGGACCTCCTTACCTCACCTTGGCGGCCGCATCACACCGCCTCGAGGCCACGAGCCACCCTATCACGGCCACACCCCACCTTCGTGAGGCCTCGGGTCGCCGTCTCAGGGCCAAACCGCATCGTCCCAAGGCCCCCCGCCACCTTCTCCGGACCCCAACCCTTGTGACCGGCCCAGATGCCGCCGTCACCGCCGGCACCGCCGCTCTTGCGACCCGCGCCCGTCCGCGCACAGCCCTCGCTCAAGCACGAGCAGATCGACAGCCTCCACACTCTGGGCTTCTTGGAGCGGCGCGAGAATGTCGTGCTGCTGGGTCCGCCCGATCTAGCGACATATTGCATCACCTCACTATGTCGATGAACTGGTGAGAGTTAGCTGCGCTGTATCGTCGATTTGCGGAGCGCGACGCCCGGCGTGAACGGACTCCACATA
>DASYRI010000067.1:0-10842 GCA_036004545.1 Gemmatimonadales bacterium | reverse complement strand
GCTACGGCAACATCGAGGACCTGGTGCTCGACCTCCGGGTGGTGACGCCGCGGGGCGCGCTGGAGCGGCCGGCGGTGGCCCCGCGCGAATCGGCCGGCCTCGACCCGCGCCGCTGGATCTTCGGCTCGGAGGGCTCGCTCGGCATCATAACCCGCGCCGTGGTGAAGATCTTTCCGCTCCCCGAGGTGGCCCGCTACGACGCGGTGATCTTCCCGGGCTTCGAGCAGGGCCTGGCGTTCCTCTACGAGCTGACCCGTGGCGCCCCCCCCGGCCCGCCGGCGAGCCTCCGCCTGGTGGACAACCTCCAGTTCCAGCTGAGCCAGACCCTCAAGCCGAAGACCGCGGGGATCCGCGCGCTCCTTTACCGGGCCGAGAAGCTCTTCGTGACCCGGGTCCGGGGCTTCGACCCCGCGCGCATGGTGGCCTGCACCATCGTCTACGAGGGGAGCCGCGGCCAGGTCCGGGCCGAGGCGGCGGCGGTGCGCCGGGTCGCGCGCCGGCACGGCGGCATGCGCGCCGGCGCGGACAACGGCCGGCGGGGCTACCAGCTCACCTTCGGCATCGCCTACCTGCGCGACTTCGTGATGAAGCACTGGATCCTGGGCGAGTCGTTCGAGACCTCGGTGCCGTGGAGCCAGGCGCTCGGGCTCTGCGAAAACGTCAAGCGGCGCCTCGCCGCCGAATGCGCCGCGCGCGGCGTTCCCGGCAAGCCGTTCGTCACCTGCCGGGTGACCCAGGTCTACCAGACCGGCGTCTGCGTCTACTTCTATTTCGGCTTTTACCACAAGGGCCTGGACCGCCCCGCGGAGCTGTTCGCGGAGCTGGAGCGCGCCGCGCGCGACGAGATCCTCCGCTCCGGCGGCTCGCTCTCCCACCACCACGGCGTGGGCAAGCTCCGCAGCGGCTTCCTGCCCCGGGTCTTTTCGCCCGCGGCGCTGGAATGGGCTCAGGAGATGAAGCGCGGCATAGATCCCGGCAACGTCTTCGGCATCGGGAACCAGGCGATGGCGGATTCTTCCGGCGGGACCGCCGCCGCCACACCGCCCGGGGACGCCGGCTACCGGCCATGAGCGGATCTTCCCCGCGCACCTTTCTCCTGACCGGCGTCACCGGCTTCCTCGGCAAGGTGGTGCTGGAGGAGCTGCTCCGCCGCCGGGAGGAGCTGGAGCTGGAGCGGGTCCACCTGCTGATCCGCCCCCGCGGCGGCCAGGGCGCCCGGGAGCGCTTCGCCCGCGAGGTGGTGGGCTCGCCCTGCTTCGGAGGCCTGCCCTGCGACTGGACCCGGGACGTTTCGGTCCTGGAGGGTACCCTCGAGGAGCCCGGCCTGGGTGCCCGCCCGGCAGACGAAGGGCTGCTCGCTCGGGTGACCCACGTGATCCACGCGGCCGCCTCGGTCAACTTCGATCTCCCGCTGGCCGCGGCGGCCCGCGCCAACATCCGGACCAGCTTGAACCTCCTCGAGCTCGCCCGCGCCTGCCCCGGCCTCGAGCGCATGGTGTGCGTCTCGACGGCCTACGTGACGCCGCACCCGGGGCATGGCGTGCCGATCGCCGAGTCGCTCGCGCCGCTTCCCGCGCCGGCGGAGGAGCTCTTCCAGGCCATCGAGGCCGGTCGCGCGGTGGAGCGGGAAATGCTCCGGCGCTCCGGCCATCCCAACACCTACACCTTCACCAAGTCGGTGGCCGAGCACCTGCTCCTGGCCCGGCGCGGCGCGGTGCCGCTCACCATCATCCGGCCGAGCATCATCTCGGCGAGTCGGCGCCACCCCTTCCCCGGTTGGATTGACAGCACCGCGGGCTTCGGCGCCTTCGTGCTCCTCATCGGACTCTACCATCTCCGCGCCGTGGTCGCCCATCCGCGCGCCCGGATTGATCTGGTTCCGGTGGACGAGGTGGCCGAGCGCATCCTCGCCGCCTGCCGGGCGACACGAGGCGAGGCCGCGCCCGCGGAGATCCGGCACGCGGTCGCGGGCGCCGGCCTGGGCACGGTGGTCCAGGAGTGCTGGGAGGAGATCCACGAGTTCTTCCGGGTCCACCGGGTGGGCAGGCCCCCGACTGGCGGGTACATCGGGCCCCGGGGCCTCCGCTTCGCGCTTGCCCAGCTGGTCTACCACCAGCTGCCGCTCGCCGCGGCCTCCCTCGGTTCGGCGGAGTCGCGCCGGCGGGCCCGGTCGCTCCGGGCCCGGCTTGCCTACCTCAACAGCGTCTTCCCGTACTTCACCTCGAACACGTTCGAGTTCGAGGCCGGGCACCCGCTGGACGCCGGGTTCGAGCCGAGGGCCTACGTGCGGACCGTGTGCCTGGGCGTCTACCGGCACATTCTCAAGCGGGACGACGCGGAGTGGCCGCTCGCCGGGCGCCGCCATCCGGGCCACGGCGGGGACCTCCGCTGGGCGCTGGGCCAGCCGCACGGCAACGCCTGGATCCGCTTCGCGTCCTGGGTGGTGACCAAGGTGCTGCGCCGCTCGGCGGGCTTCGTCACGGTGGACGTTCCCTCCTTCGAGGCGGCCCGCCGAGCGACCCCGCCGGACGCCCCGCTCGTCGTCGTGCCGAATCACCGGAGCGACCTCGACTTCGTGCTCTGCTCCTATCTCGCCTTCGCCCGCCCCGATCTGGGCATCCGGATTCCCCACATCGCGGCCACCATCGAGTTCGGCCGGATCCCGCTGCTCGGGCGGATCCTGACCGCGCTGCACGCCTTCTACCTCCGGCGCGGCCAGGGCCGGGAGGACCCCGAGCTCACCCGGCGGGTCCACGCGCTGGTCGCCGAGGGGCGCACCCTGGAGTTCTTCATCGAGGGGGAGCGGAGCCGCTCCCGCGAGTTCCTGCCGCCCAAGCGCGGGTTACTGCGCTGCCTCCAGGCCACCGGGCGGACCTTCACGCTGCTCCCGGTGGCGCTCAGCTACGACCGGGTGCCGGAGGAGGCGGCCTTCGCGAAGGAGCTGGCCGGCGCCCCCAAGCCGCGGATGCGGCTCGGGCCGCTGTTCCGCTGGGTGGCGGCGGCGTGCCGGGGGCGGATTGACCTGGGCCGGATTCACCTCGCCTGCGGCGCGCCGATCCGGCTCGGCCCCGACTGCGACGTCCCCGAAGTGAGCCACGAGGTGATCCGCCGGCTGCGCGAGGCCACGATCGCCACCACCTACCATCTCGAGGGGTTCCTCGCCCGGCATCCGATGAACGGCACCGATCCCGCGGCGCTCCGGCGCGCCATCGAGGAGCGCGGCGGCCGGGTGCTCGAGAGCGACCTCCGTCCCCCCGCCGATCTCGATCCGCGCATCGCCTTCACCCTGCGGCAGCAGTTCGTCCATCACCTGGAGACCGACGGCGCCGCGCCCCGGGCCGAAGCGCCCGCGCGCGGCGAGCGCGAGCCCGAGCCCGTCGCGTGACGGCCGAGGGCCCTGCCCCTTCCCCCCCCTGGCTGGTCACCGGGGCGAGCGGCTTCCTCGGCCGCCACCTGCTCACGGAGATCGAGCACTCCGCTCCGCCGCGAGCTTCCGCCGACGCAGACCCTCCGGCGTCCGGGCGGCGCACCATCGCGCTGGTGCGCTCGGTGGACGACTGGCGCGCCATGGAGTGGACCCGGTCGCTCGAGCGGGTCGAGCCGCTGCTGGGGTCGGTCACCGACGTCCGGTCCTGGATGAACGATCCCCGCCTCGAGGGACTGTCGGGGATCCTCCACCTCGCCGCCGTGGTGCGGCACGGCAAGGACGGCGCGGAGGAGGTCTACCGCACCAACGTTACCGGCACGTCTGCGATGGTGCGCCTGGCGGCGGCGCGCCGCTGCCGGATCGTGTTCGTCTCCACCTCGGGCACCGTCGGCTGCTTCGCGGGCCCCGGAGGGACGGCCGACGAGGACGCGCCCTTCTGCGAGGCGGAGGTGGCCGGCTGGCCCTACTACCACTCCAAGATCCTGGCGGAGCGGGAGGCTCGCCGGCTGGCCGGGGAGCTTGGCGCGGACCTCGTCATCGTGCGCCCGCCGGTGCTCCTCGGTCCGGGCGACCACCGCTTCCGCTCCACCGCCCACCTGATCCGCTTTCTCGAGGGGAAGCTCCCCTTCGTCATCCGCGGCGGCATGCACTTCGCCGACGTTCGCGACGCCGCCCACGCGCTGGTGCGGGCGATGGAGCGGCCGCGGGCCCGGCCGGTCTATCACCTGCCCGGCACCGTCTGCAGCATCGAGGAGTTCTTCGCCCTGGCCGCGAGCGTCGCCGGCCGGCGCCCGCCCCGGCTCGTGCTCCCGTTCCGGCCCGCCTGGTGGCTCGCGAGGGTGAGCCGCCGGCTCCACCTGCTGCCGGAACCGGCGGTCATCGAGATGGCCGCGCACCACTGGGCCATGCAGTCCCGGTTCGCCGCGCTGGAGCTGGACTACGCCAGCCGCCCGGGCCGGGAGACGCTGGCGGAAACGGTGGCCTGGCTGCGCGGCCACCATCCCGCGCTCACCTGAGGCGCGAGAGCCCTCGAAGATGACGAATCACCCCGCCGAGAACCGCTATGACGCGATGCCCTACCGCCGGTGCGGGCGGAGCGGGCTCATGCTGCCCGCGATCTCCCTCGGGCTCTGGCACAACTTCGGCAGCGTGGACCCCTTCGAGGTCTGTCGTGCGATCGTGCTCCGGGCCCACGATCTGGGCATCACCCATTTCGACCTGGCGAACAACTACGGGCCGCCGCCCGGCTCCGCCGAGGAGACCTTCGGCCGGATCCTCCGGACCGAGCTCGCCGCGCACCGCGACGAGCTGGTCATCTCGACCAAGGCGGGCTATCTGATGTGGCCCGGTCCGTACGGCAACCATGGATCGCGCAAGTACCTGCTGGCGAGCCTCGACCAGAGTCTCCGCCGCCTGCACCTCGAGTACGTGGACATCTTCTACCACCACCGGCCCGACCCGGACACACCGCTGGAGGAGTCGCTCGGCGCGTTGGACCACGCGGTGCGGAGCGGCAAGGCGCTCTACGCCGGGATCTCGTCGTATCCCGCCGACCAGACCCGCCGCGCCGCCGCCATCCTCCGCTCGCTCGGCACGCCGTGTCTCATCCATCAGCCCAAGTACAGCATGATGGTCCGATGGATCGAGACCGAGCTCCTCGACGTGCTCCGGGAAGAGGGCATCGGGTGCATCGCGTTCTCGCCGCTGGCGCAGGGACTGCTCAGCGATCGCTATCTCAAGGGGATCCCGCCCGATTCCCGCGCGGCCAAGCCCCACGGGTTCCTCCGGCCGGAGGAGGTGACCCAGCCGGCCCTCGCCCGCGTCAAGCGGCTCAGCCACCTGGCCCGCGAGCGCGGGCAGACTCTGGCGCAGATGGCGCTCGCCTGGGTGCTCCGCCACCCGGAGATGACCTCGGTGCTGGTGGGCGCGAGCCGGGTCGCCCAGCTGGAGGACGCCGTCGGAGCACTTGCCCATCCGGCGTTCACTCCCGACGAGCTGGAGCGGATTGATCGCGTGCTGGCCGAACACCGCGCTTGACTTGCCCCTGAATTTGCTCCAAGTTCTCGCCCCCAAGGTCTGCAGCCCCGGGTGCTGGTTGGGTCGGCCGGTCGGCCGGAAATAACACAGCCCCGTCCCAGCAGGTCGCGCTCGTCTCTCGAAGTGGCGCGTTGCCGCGAGCGGGCCGGTGCCGATGGCAGGAAAGCTCGATCTCTATCGCCAGTTTGCCGCCGACTACACTGCGGGGTCGGACCCTACGCTGGTCCTTACCCACCCCGCGAAGTATCTGGCCATCGAAGGCTCGGGGCCTCCGGTGTACCCCGACATCGCCGACCGGTTGAGCGCCCTCTACAGCCTGGCCCTGGCCATCCGCGACGCCGCGCGGGACCGGGGCCGGGATTACGCCATCAGCAAGCTCGAGTCCCAGTGCTGGGGCTCCCGGAAGGGGCTCGGTTTCCTGGCCGAGCCGCCCTCCCACTGGCGGTGGCGGCTCCTCATCCGCACCCCGACCTTCATCACCACCGCGGACGTGAAGCGCGCCCAGGTCGAGCTCGCCGGCAAGAGGAAAGAGCCGGCCGTGCACCGGGCGCGGCTGACGCGGCTCGCCGAGGGGCGCTGCCTCCAGGTGCTGCATACCGGCGCATACGGCCTCGAGGCCCGGGCGATCAGGCTGCTCCACGATTTCGCCCAGGCCAACGACCTCCGGCTGGTCGGCGTGCATCACGACATTTTCCTCAACGATCCCCGCAAGGTTCCGCCCGATCGGTTGCGCACGATTCTGCGCCAGCCGGTGGGGTGACCGCCGCCCGCTTCACTGGGCTTCCCGCCGCCGCGCCTCCTGCTCGCTCATGCGGACCAGGAGCGCGTAGCGCACCAGGCCCCATTCGGTGTCTATGCCGAGCGCCTTGCGGATCCGCGCCCGGTGGAATGTGACCGTCGCCTTGTCGATGCTGAGCTCCCGGGCGATGTCCTGGGTCCGCTTCCCTTCGCCCAGCATCCGGACGATCTGCTGCTGCCGGGGCGTGAGCCGGCCGAGCCACACCGCGGAGTCGGTCGGCGTGGTGTGATGGGTCTGCTTGGGAATCAGCTCGGAGATGAAGAGCCCGCCCGCGAGCACGTGCTCGAGCGCCTGCTTGAGCTCGGCCGTGCCGGCGTCCTTGGGCACGAAGCCGTGCGCGCCCGACTGGAACGACGCGTCGGCCATGATCCGGTCGGCGTGCATCGTCACCACGATGACCCGCGCGTCCGGCACCGCCTCCCGCAGGTCCATGATGACTTCGAGCCCGCTCCGGTCCGGCAGGCTGAGGTCGAGCAGCACCGCGTCGGGCAGGAGCTCCCGGCAGGCCTCCGCCACGCCTTCACCCAGCTGGGAGCACCCCACGATCTCGTACTGGTCCCGAAGGGCGAGGGCCATGCCCTCCAGCATGAGCCGGTGGTCGTCCACCAGATAGAGCCTCGGCCTGGCGCCGGGTGCGCTCACCGGCCGTCCTCCCGCGGATCCGGAAACGCCGCCCGCACCACCGTGCCCCCGCCCGGGCGCGACGTGACGGCAATCGTGCCGCCCGCGAGGTGCGCCCGCTCCCGCATGCCGATCAATCCCAGCCCGCGGGCGTCTCGCTCCCCATCGCTCCCCCGGGCGCGCCCCCCCCCCCCGCCCCTGCCGTTGGCCCGGGGATCGAAGCCCTTGCCGCGGTCGCTCACGGTGAGCTCGACGCCGGCGCCGGTACGCCGGCATTCCAGGGTGGCGGTGGTGACCCCGGCGTGGGTCGCGACGTTGCGGAGTGCCTCCTGCGCGATCCGGTAGACCGCGAGCGCCCGCTCGGGCGCGAGGGGAATCGGGCCCTCGGGGAGCCGCGCCTCGACCCGGAGCCCGTACGCCTGCTCGAGGTCGTCGGGTAGGCCCGCGAGGGCGGCGCGGAGCCCCCCTCTGTCTATCAAGGCCGGGTGGAGCCGATGCGCCACGCTGCGGAGAAACGCGCTCAGGTCCGCGAGCTCTCCTCCCACCGCCTCGATCCGGCCCCGCTGCTCGGCGCTCAGCGAGGCCGGCGAGGCACCGACCTTGTCGCAGAGGCCGCGGATCTGCGCGATCCGCTGCAGGGCGTCGTCGTGTACCTCGCGCGCCACCCAGGCCCGCTCCTCCTCCTGTGCCTGGAGCAGGCGCTGGGCGTAGGCACGGTGCATGCCCACGTAGCGCCGCTGGTAGATCACCAGGGCGAGACCGAAGGCGGCGAGGAGGATCGTGACGGCGAGAACGCCGGCGACGAAGGCCCACCAGAGAGTGGAGGGAGTACCGGACACAGCATGCCTCGGGCGATCGCGAGAGAGGCGAAGACGTCCACGGCCGCCTTCACCCGATAGGCGGAGTTTACCACCGAGGGATGCTCGGCCACCAGCAGCCGGGCGAGCGGCTCCAGCGCCGCGGCGCTCCCGTACCAGAGGGCGAGCCCGCCACACACCCAGAACCAGTCTTCCCGGACCAGGCTCACTTCCTGGGTCCTGACCCGCAGGAGCAGGGTACCGACGCTCGCGCCCAGCAGCACCAGCGACTGGAGCGGTCCGGTAACCAGGCCGAAGGTATTGGTCTGCTCGACGAAGGCGACGAGGAGGACCCAGGTGATCGCGAAGAGCGCCGCGGCGTACCGCAGGGCGAGGCGCGCGACCGAGTCCTGGTGCCACAGCGAGAGCGCGACCAGCACCACCCCCGCCTCGATCGGGCCGACCAGGTAGCGGAGCCACAGATTGGGCCGGCCCCGGAGCGCCAGCGCGAGGGCGACGCCGTCATACGCCAGGAGCAGAAGCCCCCAGCCGACCACCCACCGCCGCGGGGCCGGCAGGCGGCGCCTGTGCCGGAGCGCCGCCAGCGGCGGGATCGCCTGCGAAGCCGCGGCGACTTGCATGATCAGCGGGATCGCCACTGCTCGCTATCCGTTGAGTGCGCTTCGCTCGTCGCAGAACGGGGGACAGGGGAAGTGGTTGAACAGGAGCGTCCCGGCGGTCACGTCGTTGCCGTCCTGGTCCACTCCGACCATGACCAGCGAGGTCTGGCCGGTGGCGTCCCGGCCGAAGTAGACGCGAACCCCGCCCAGGCGGGGCTGGGCCATGAGCTCGGCCACGAATTGGCGGAGGAAGAGACACGCCCGGGTCGCCGTGGGGCCGGCGGCCGCACGGTAGGCGCGGGTTAGGGCCGCGGCGGCCGGCAACGGGATGTGCTGGTCCTGCGGAGTCGGGAGCGGCATGGGACCCTCTCCTTGCGGATGGACAACGGCTGGTGCGGTCGGACGGGACGGGAAACGATGCGCCCGGCGGCGCGGCGCGGCAAGGGGGAGCCGGAGGCCCCCTATAACATGTTATAGGGGCCCCTCTATAACATGTTATAGGGGGTCCTTCCCGGGATTCCGAAGTCCGCTTGCCCCCTGCGCGTCACCCGCGAAGATTGGGTCGTCCCCCGCGCTCCCGCCCCGGGCTTCGTTCGCCTGTCCGAGCGCCGGGCCCGCCGGCGCGCCCGCGTCGAGCGGAGCCGGTGGTGTGGGGCTCAGGTACCGGTTCCGATGATCGAGGTCTCTCCCGCCGTATTCCCCCAGGAGCTCGAGGCCGTGGGCCGGCTGATGCTGGCCCACGCGGTGGCCTTGAGGACCCAACCCGGGGCGCGCGAGGTGCGCGCCGACGCCGAAAGACTCCCCGGGCCGTACCGACCGCCGCGGGGAAGGCTCTATCTCGCCTGGCTCGAGGGACGGCCGGTCGGCTGCGTCGCGCTCCGCCCTGTCGGTCCCGCCGTCGCCGAGGTGAAGCGGCTGTTCGTCCTGCCGGCGGCCCGCGGACAGGGCGCCGGCCGGGCCCTGATGACCGCCCTGCTCGATGACGCGAGACGGCTGGGCTACGAGCGGGTGCGGCTCGGCACCCTGGATGAGATGACGGCGGCGCAGCGGCTCTACGCCTTCCTCGGGTTCGTGGAGATCCCCAATTATCAGGGTGCGGCCAGCGTGGACACCCGGTTCTTCGAGCTCCGGCTCGGCACCACCGCCCCACCCTGAACCGGTGCTCCCGCCCCCTGCCCCCTGACCCCGGCCGACTCGGCCCTTGCCATCCGCGGACGAGTCCCCCATTCTGTCACTCCCCCTCCACCGGAGTAGCAGCGTCATGACGGCCAGGAGCTTCACCCTCATCGCCCTCGGTGCCATGCCCGCGATCGCGCTCGCACAGGGCAGCGCCACTCCCGCCAGCCCCGCGGCCGGATTCGCCGTGGCCTCGGTGCAGCCCCTCTATGAGATGAGCAGGAATTGGCTGATCAAGTCAGCCGAGCAGATCCCGGAGGCGGATTACGCCTTCAAGCCCACGCCGGAGGTCCGGAGCTTCGGCCAGCTGATCGGCCATCTGGCCAACGCCAACTACATGTTCTGCTCCGCCGCCCTGGGCGAGAAGAGCCCGGCCATGCAGGACTTCGAGAAGACCACCGAAAAGGCGGCGCTGGTGAAGGCCATCAAGGACGCCTTCGCCTATTGCGACGGCGCCTACAGGATGACCGACGAGAAGGCCGCGGGGCCGGCGGAATTGCCGATGGAGAACATGAAGGGCAGTAAGCTGTGGGTGCTGGCGTTCAACGTCTCCCACAACAACGAGCACTACGGCAACCTGGTCACCTACTTCCGGCTCAAGAAAATGGTGCCGCCCTCGAGTCAGCCGGGGAGCTAGTGGTCCGTGGGCGGTGGGCAGTGGGGTGGCACTGCCCACTGCTCACTGCCCACTAGTTTCTCGGCCAGGGAACCCCCTGGTTCTTCGGCACCCGCCTGACTCCGCTGTACACGAACTTCTGCACCCGCTTCCCCTCGTAGGTCTCGGTGGTGAAGAGGTTGCCCTTCGAGTCCGTCGCGATGCTGTGCACCCCGAACCACTGCCCCGGCTCCCGCCCGCCGTCGCCGAACGTCGTCAGGATCTCGAGCGACTGCCGGTCCATCACGTAGATGTGCTCGTTCTTGCCGTCCGCCAGATACAGATACTTCTGCCCCGGGTCGCGCGAGAAGGCGATGTCCCACACCGAGCCGTCGCCCAGCGTCCGGGGCGCGATCCGCTGCTCCTTCACGAAGCTGCCGTCCTTCCGGAACACCTGGATTCGGTCGTTGGGACGGTCGCACACGTACACCAGGCCGTCGCGGCTCGGCTCGGCGCAGTGCACCGGATTGCGGAACTGCTGGGCCAGCGGGGCGTCGGGATTGTAGCGCCCCAGCGCCGAGTCGGAGGGCACGTGGCCGTAGGCGCCCCAGAAGCGCTTGATCTTGCCGGATTCCATGTCGAGCACCGCGACCCGCTTGTTGCCGTAGCCGTCGGCGACGTACGCCTCGTTGGCGCCGGGATCGAAGGAGATCTTCGCCACGCGACCGAAGCTGGTCATGCTGGAGCTGTTCACCGCGCCGTGCGGCGCG
>DASYRI010000066.1:0-14719 GCA_036004545.1 Gemmatimonadales bacterium | reverse complement strand
CGTACACCGCGACCGTCTCCCAGCGGATGGGCGTGGGCATCCACGCCCTCTCCCGCGACCGGATGCTCTACCACCAGGAAGTGACCGCGAGCATCGCCTGGAAGCGCGACGGCCGGAGCACCATCACCGTCACCGGGGCGCGGCAGGGGATCCCCGTCGCCAGGCGGAAGGAGGAAGTGCCCGACGACCTCGCCAACAGCGCGCGCTGGCTGGTGGTGAATCCCGCCGAGGATTACCTCGGCATGATCGGTGACGACGCCGACGGCTTCGTGTATCCGCTCAGGGTGGGCGGCGAGCAGGACTACCGGTTTGCCGCCGGCGACACCACCGTCCTCACCCCCGCCAGCGGAAAGAAGATCCGGCTCGTTCAGCTCCGGATCACGCCGCGCCGCTCGGAGTGGCGGCTGATGTCGGGATCGCTCTGGTTCGACGCCGACAGCTACGGCCTGGTCCGCGCCGTGTTCCGCCCCGCCCGCCCCTACGATTTCCGCCGCGACGCCGAGAAGGACGTCGTCGACGACGTCCCCTCCTGGGTCAACGCGACCGCCGAGATCCGGTTCATGACGCTGGAATACGCGCTGATCGAGGGGCGCTGGTGGATGCTGCGCTACGCCGCGCTCGATGGCGTGGCCAGCATGGGCTCCTGGCTCGGCGTGCCGGTCAAGTTCGAGCGGCTCTACACCGACTACGAGGTCGAGGGGGGAACGCCTCCCCCCGAGGGGAGCAGCTTCCGTCCCGCCGGCTCGATCCGCCGCCGGAGCGCCCGGGAGGAGGAGCCGTACGACCGGGCAAGGGCCCGCGCCCGGCGCGACAGCGTTCGGGCCGCGCGACGGGTGTGCCTCGACAAGGCGGAGGGCGACGTCGAGGCCCGCGCCTGCTGGCGCGCCGGCCGGAGGCAGGACTCCACCCTGCTCGTCGTGGTGCCGCCCGATACGGTTTCGCTCCTCACCAGTCCGACGCTGGGCCCGCCGGTGCTCGAGATGGGCGACCTGATCACCGAATCGGAGCTCCGCGGAGTGGCCGACGCGATTGACCGGCTGCCCGGCGTTCCCCGGACCAGCCGGGTGCTGCTCCCCCGCGGAGCGAGCGCGGTCCTCGAGCACGCCCGCTTCAACCGGGTCGAGGGGCTTTCGCTCGGGATCGGCGGCTCGATCCGGACCGGCCGCTTCACCGCCGACGGCCTCGGCCGCATCGGCCTGGCCGACGGAGTCCCCAACGGAGAGCTCGGCTTTTCCCTGGCCGGCCGGGTCACCCGCTTCCGCCTCGGCGGGTACCGCCGACTGGCGGCGGTGAATCCCGACACCCGCCCGTTCGGTGTGGTGAACAGCGTCTGGGGGGTGATCGCGCAGCGGGACGATGGGGACTATTTCCGCACCCTGGGCCTCGAGCTCACCGGCCAGAACGCCGTGACCGGTTGGTGGAGCTGGCGGCTCTACGCCGAGGAGCAGAAAGCGGCGTTCGTGGAGACCAGCTTCAGCGTGCCGCATCTTTTCGACGGAGAGCGGCGCTTCCGGCCCAACGTCGCGGCCGATCGGGCCGACCAGCTCGGCGCGTCGCTCACGCTCCGGGGAAACCAGCCGCTCTCCAGGGTCCTGCAGGTGGGCGGAGAGACCACGCTCGAAGCCGCCGGCGGCGACTATCGGTACGGGAGGGGCAGCGCCACGCTCCGGGCGATCGTGACGCCGCGCACCCTCCTGGCGTTCGCGGTCGAGGCATCGGCGGGCACCACCACCGGGACGTTGCCGCTCCAGGGGCGGTTCTATCTCGGCGGGCCCGCCACGCTCCGGGGCTACGATGGGGCCGTCACCGCGGGGGCGTCGTACTGGCGCGGGCGGGTCGAGGTGGGGAACTCCTTCCCCGCGGCGCGGCTCACCGCTTTCAGCGACATCGGCTGGGCGGGCCCGCGGTCGGCGTTCTGGGCCGGGAAGCCGCTGCTGGGCGGCGGGGTCGGCGCGAGCTTCCTCGATGGGTTGATTCGGACCGACCTCTCGCGGGCGCTTCGGGCGCCCAAGGGATGGCGATTCGATCTCTATTTCGACGGGCGGCTGTAGGACGGACGAGGGTGACGCCCCGGGCGCGCGCTTGAATTGACACCGCGCGCGCTCGAACGGTTATTGCAGGGGTCACCCGGGAGGCATTATGTCCGACGAAATGGGAATCCTCCGAACCGACGTCGAAATCGAGAGTCCCACCCGCCCGGGGGAGCGACGACTCCTGCGCCAGGTACTGGTGGACACCGGCGCCGAGCTCTCTTGGGCCCCTGCACCCGTGCTCGAGAGCCTGGGGATCGGACGCGTCAAGCGGGTCCGCTTCCAGCAGGCCAGTGGCGCCGTGGTCGAGCGCTGGGTCGGATTCGCCATCCTCTATGCATCCGGAGAGGTTACCAACGACGAGGTGGTATTCGGGGAGCCCGATGACCTCATGCTGCTCGGTGCGCGGTCCCTGCAGGGAATGAACCTCAAGGTGGACCTGGTGGGGAAACGGCTGGTTTCGGCCGGACCGATGCTGGCCGCACTGGCCGGAGCCGCGGCGTAGGGGGATCATGCTTCGGCTCGAGATGTTTCACGGCGGACGGGCTTGTCTGGCGGCGGCGCTGTTCGCGGCGGCCCCGCTCCAGGCGCAGGGCGAAGGCAGGCGGCGCTCCGTTTCGCGAGGCCAACCGCCTCGACAGCGAGGGGAAGACCGCCGAGGCGCGGTCATCTTCCAGCGGCTGATTGACGCCGCCGCCGAGCGCTCTTCACCGGCGATCTCGCCGCGGCGGAGGCGGAGCTCTCCCGGGCCCTCGGGATGCGGGGGAACGACACCGATCCCTTCATGCATTGCCTGCTCGGGATGACCTACGAGAAGCAGGGCAAGGCGGCGGAGGCGAAGGCGATGTACGAGAAGGCGTACGGGCTCGCCACCGGGCACAATCCGCCGGCGGCGTTCGCGCGGCGGTTCGCCAGAGAGAAGAGCGGGGCCCCCTGAGACCCTTGGCGCTCGCCCTCGGTCTGGCGGCGGCGACCCGGCTCGCCGGCCAGACTCCGGCCCCTGTGCCTGGCCCGGTCGAGGACTCGATCAGGACGCTCGTTGCCCGGCTCGACCTGGAGCGCTACAAGACCACCATCAAGGGCCTCACCCAGTTCGGCGACCGCCGCCAGGGCACGGCCCGCAATCGCGCGGCGGTGGATTGGATCGAGGCCCAGCTCAAGAGCGCCGGCTGCGCCAACACCGAGCGGATTCACTACGAGTACACCGGGCGGCAGATCCGGCTCCCCGGCGACACCACCCGCCCGCGTCGCCGGCCGCCGGCGGCTCGCCCCAACCCGCCCAAGGGCACCCGCGGTCCGACCGGCGTCAACCTGAAGCCGGAGCTCCAGCCCGACACGGCGCTCCGCCGCATCAACGCGGAGCCCGACACGCCCGGACCGCGCGAGGAGGTCTACTGCACCAAGGTCGGCGCGACGCACCCCGAGGAGATGTACATCATCGGGGGCCACATGGACGGGCACGGCTACGGCGCGGCGGCCAACGACGACGGCTCGGGCACGGCGGTGGTGATGGAGCTGGCCCGCGTCTTCAGCGCGCCGGACGTGGTGACCGAGCGCTCCATCCGGTTCGTGCTCTGGAACAACGAGGAAACCGGGTTGAACGGCGCCCGCGCCTACGTGGACCAGCGGAAAGGCCTGCAGGGCAAGGAGAATCCGGCCGGCTCCGGCAAGTACCCGGAGCCCCGCTGGCTCGGCATGATCCAGCACGATATGATGCTCTTCGACCACGGCATGCCGGGTCCCGACGGCAAGGTGAGCGCCGAGCAGCGCCGCGAGGCCGACGTCAACATCGAATTCGCCGGGACCTCGAAGATGGCGGACGCGGCCGCGAAGCTGGCCTGGTTCTTCCGCGCGGCCAACGACCGGTACGCCACCGATTACCCCGCCGCGGTGGGTGACCGGATGAGCAACACCGACTCCGGCCCGTTCCAGGATCTCGTCGCGGCGATCTCCCTCCGCGAGAACGAGCGGCTGGCGCAGATCGGGAGCGGCTGGGATCCCCAGTGGCACCAGCCCACCGATGTCTTCGACAGCTATTCCGACCGGGATTTCCGCCTGGGGCTGAACGCCGCGCAGACCACCCTCGCGGCCGTCGCCCAGCTCGCGGGGGCGCGCCTGAAACCGTAAGCGCCCACAGATGACAGGTGACGGGAGGCCCGCAGATTACACAGATGCCACAACAATCAGATTCGTCAGTGTAATCTGGGGATGACGATCTGTGTCATCTGTGGGGAAACGTCATCTAACCCGCATGCCCCTTGTCGAGTCCCACCGGAGAATCCGATCCCGCCGGGCAAGGGGGGCTTCGGGCACCTCACCCACCCGCACGCCATGTTTCCATTCGGTGGGACAGATCGCCACGAAGCGCGCGTACCCGCCCACTCCGCCGCCGAACTTGGGGTAGCCGATCGTCACCAGGCAGCCCGATTCGGCCACCTGGTCGAGGTTGGCGACACCTTCCGCCTGGGTATAGCCGTTGTGCATCAGCCAGCTCTCCCCTACGAGCGTGGCGGTCGTGTCGGTGTCGAGCGGCTCGTGGCCGTGAAAGAGAATGTGGCGCTCGAGATGGAGGAACCTGAGCGCGGCGAGCGAGACGCCCGGAAACGGCCTGCGGGTGGCGAGCGCGGGGTCGGGCCAGTCCCTGGACCAGCCGGAGCGCACCATCACCACCGCGCCCTCGGGGATCCGCCCGTTGCGTGCCTCCCAGTCCGCGATGTCGGCGACCTGCAGGTGATAGCCCGGGTGCCGCGCCACCGAGTCCACGATGGAGACCACGACCAGCGGGCGCACCGCGAAGGTCGGCGGCAGCTCGTCGATCGCCGGGTACTCCGGCGCCCAGTGGGCCGGCGGGTCGAGCTGGGTGCCGTACTGGTCGGTGGAGAGCCGGTACGCCGTCGCGGCAAACCCGTCCTTCTCGTAGGTGTACGGTTTCCCGTTCTCCGGGTTGAGAGTGGGGCCGAACGTGGCGGGCCCGAACCCGCGCCAGACCGGGATCGAGGGGGTGATCGTGTGGGTGAGGTCAATGTACCTGGCGCGCTTGAGGGAATGCTGGTACACCGACCATAGCCCCGGGCCGGCGGCGGAGCCGAACTCGCGCTCGCACGCGGCGAGCGTCAGAGCCACGGCCGCGAGGGCGGCGCTTCGCCGCCAGGAGCATTGCCAGATCGGGATATCCATGGGTGAGGCCTCCGGCGGGTGGTCCGCCGGTATACTATACGCCGCTGTCGCCGCCGCCGCCCGGAGCGAGGAGGCCCCGTCGTGATCCCGCTCGCCGCCCCGTTCCTCCTCCTCGCCGTTCAGGCCGCGGCGCAGGAGCCCGCCGCCATCGCGATCACCCACGTCACGGTGATCGACGGCACCGATTCTCTCCCCCGCCGCGATCGCACCGTGATCCTTCGCGGCGCGCGCATCACGGCCGTGGGTCCGGCCTCCCGAACGGCGGTCCCGAGAAGCGCTCGGGTCCTCGACGGCCGCGGGAAGTATCTCGTCCCCGGCTTCTGGGACATGCACGTCCACACCGACGTGCCCGCGGCGCGGGAGGTGCTCCCGCTCTACGTCGCCAACGGCGTCACCGGGGTACGGGACATGGGCGGCGACTGGACCCGGCTCACCGCGCTGCGCGCCCTGGTGAGGAGCGGGCGCCTCTTGGGGCCGCGGCTGCTGCTCTCGGGTCCCTACCTGGACGGCAACGACCAGCCCATCGCCCACCTCCCGGCGCGCTCGCCTGCCGAGGCGGTGGCCGCCGTGGATTCGCTGGCAGCGCTGGGCGTGGACCTCGTCAAGCTGCACACCGGGCTCACGCGGGAGACCTTCTTCGCCGCCGCCCGCGCCGCGCGGGGGAAGCAGCTTCCCTTCGCCGGCCACGTGCCCCGCGTGGTCGGCGCCGCCGACGCGTCGGACTCCGGCATGTCGAGCATCGAGCACCTGCTCACCATTCCCACCCCTTGCACGCCGGCGGAGTCCCTGGCCCTGCAGCCGCGCTTCACGGTCCAGGGGGCGCTGGGTCGCTGCTCCTCGGCTGACCCGGCCCCGCTCTATGCCCGCCTGGCCCGGAACGGCACCCGGGTGACCCCGACGTTCGTGGCCCAGTACGAGGTGGCCCTCTGGCCGGAGCGGCGGCTTCCGGGCGATTCGTTCGCGCGCTACCTCCCCGACACGCTCCGGCGCTTCGTCGCGGCGATCTTTCCGATGCCGGACAGCGTGCCCCCCGGTGCCGACAGCGTGGGCCGCGCGGTGTTCGCGAAGCGCCTCGCCCTGGTGGGCGCGCTGCACCGGGCCGGCGTCGGCATCCTGGCCGGGACCGACGCGCCGCTCCGGAACAGCCCGCCGGGGTTCGGGCTCCACGAGGAGCTGGTCTGGCTCGCGCGGGCAGGCCTTTCGCCGTTCGAGGTGCTGCGCGCGGCGACGCTGGATGCGGCGCGGTTTCTCGGGATGCAGGATTCGCTGGGGACGGTGGCGCCCGGCCAGCTCGCCGACCTGGTGCTGCTCGACGCCGATCCGCTGGCCGACATCCGTAATACCCGGCGGGTGGGTGCCGTCGTCGCGAACGGACGGCTGCTCGATGGGGCGGCGCGCCGCGCGCTCCTCCACCGGGCCCGGGCGGGGGCGGGAGCGAGTCCCTCTCCTTGACATCCTAGGAGAACGCGGTAGCTTTCCCTCCTAGCCCGTCTAGGAGACGACGCCGGTGTCCGACGCCCGTCCCGCCGAGCCGCCCGAGCTCCTCCAGGGCACCCTCGACATGTTGATCCTGAAGGCCCTGTCCCTCGGGCCGATGCACGGCTACGGCATCCTCCTCCGCATCGGGCACTTCTCCAGGGCCATCCTGGAGATCCAGCAGGGCTCGCTCTACCCCGCGGTGTATCGCCTGGAGCATCAGGGCCTCCTCTCGAGCGAGTGGGGCACCTCCGACCATAATCGGCGGGCCCGGTTCTACTCCCTCACCCCCGCCGGCCGCCGCCGCCTCAAGGAAGAGCGCGAGTCGTGGGGCCGGCTGGTCCAGGCCATCAACGCGGTCATGAACGCCACCCCCGCGGACCTGGCGCCATGATCCGCCGCGTGCTGGACTCGCTCAAGGTCCTGCTCGGCCGCCGCCGCTTCGAGCGCGAAATGGACGCGGAGCTCACCGCTCATCTGGAGCTCCAGACCGAGGACCTGATCCGCCGGGGCATCCCGGAGCCCGAGGCGCGCCGCCGGGCCCGCGCGGCCTTCGGCGCCGTCCTGGGCGTCAAGGACGCGGCCCGCGCCGCCCGGGGGGTCCGCTGGGCCGACGAGCTGCGGGGTGACCTGCGCTACGCGGTGCGCACGCTGCGGAAGTCGCCGGGTTATGCCGCCGTCGCCGTCCTCACCCTGGCCCTCGGCCTCGGCGCCAACACCGCCATGTTCTCGGTGGTGGACGGGGTGCTCCTGAAGCCGCTCCCCTTCCCGGAGAGCGGCCGGCTGGTGCGGCTGAACTTCGGCTACCCGGTGGGCGTCCTCTGGACCTATCGGAGCGCCACCTCCTCCTACACCGGTGTCGCGGCGTACGCCTACGGCGGCGAGCTCAACCTCTTCGACCGGGGCAACGCCGAGCGGCTCAAGGGGCGCCCGGTCTCCGCGGAGTTCTTCTCCGTGTTAGGGGTCGCCGCCCGGCTCGGCCGCACCTTCCGGGCCGGCGAGGACTCTCCCGGCGCTCCGGCGGTCGCGGTGATCAGCGAAGGGCTCTGGCGCCGCCGCTTCGGCGCCGATTCCGGGATCGTGGGCCGCGCCATCGAGATCGACGGCTCGCCGAGGGAAGTGGTGGGCGTGGTGCCCCGGAGCTTCACCTTCCCCACCGCGGGCACCGACCTCTGGATCCCGATCCGGCTCGACCCCAAGCTGATACCGTCGGTCTGGGGCGCCGACGGCGGGACCTTCATCGGGCGCTTGAAGCCCGGCGTCACCCTCGCACAGGCCGACGCGGAGCACCGGGCGCTTATTCCGCGCATCCGGGACGCGTTCCCCTACAAGATGCCCGACAACTACGGCCAGAATCCGGGGAACCACGTGCGGATGCTGGACGACGCGATCGGGCGGCCGGTGCGGGGCCGGCTCTCGCTGCTTCTCGCCGCGGTGGCGCTGGTGCTGCTGGTGGCGTGCGTCAACGTCGCGAATCTCAATCTCACCCGCCTGGCCACGCGGGAGCGGGAGATCGCCGTGCGGCAGGCGCTGGGCGGGAGCCGGCTCCGGGTGGCCCGGCAGCTGGTGGTGGAGCAGCTGGTGGTCGCCGCGGTCGGCGGGCTCCTCGGGGTGGCGCTCGCCGTGATCGCGACGCCGGCGCTGGTGGGCTCGCTTCCGCCAGAGACTCCGCGGCTCGACCAGGTCGTCGTGGACCTCCGGGTCCTCCTGTTCAGCGGACTCGGCATCGTGGTCGCGGCGTTGCTCACCTCCCTGGGCCCGCTGGTGCGGCTCCCCCACACCGGGCCCGCCGAGGCGCTGGTGGCCGGCGCGCGGGGAGGCGGAGGGGGCAGCTCGGCGGGACCGCGGCGGGCCCGGCTCACCGCTCTGCTGGTGGGCACCGAGGTGGCGCTCTCGGTGGTGCTGGCGATCGGGGCGTTGATCCTGTTGCGGAGCCTGGGCCGGCTCCTCGCGGTGGATCCGGGTGTCGCAGTCGAGCGGCTGGTCACCGCGCGGGTGACCCCCAATCCGATCTGGTGCAAGGACCAGGCGGGCCCCTGCACCTGCCTGCCCGACGGGGGCCGCTGCCTCGGCTTCTTCCCGGCGCTGGAGGAGCGGCTCGCCGCCCTTCCCGGGGTGAGCGGCGTCGGCATGAGCACCAGCGTTCCGCTCGACGGCGCCAGCTTCAGCTTCCCGATGGACATCGAGGATCATCCGGTGCCCCCGGGTCAGCCGGCCCACATGCTGATGACCCACACCATTTCGCCCGGGTACTTCTCCGCGATGGGAATTCCGCTGCTGGCGGGGCGGGGCTTCAGCGCGGCCGACCGGACCGGCACCCCGCGCGTGGTCATCGTCAGCCGCGCCATGGCCAACAGGTACTGGCCCGGCGTTTCGCCGGTGGGGAAGCACATCAAGCCGGTGTGGATTCCCGACTTCGCCGAGATCGTCGGGGTGGTGGGTGACGCGCGCTACGAGGGCCTCGCGACGGAGCAGCCGTCGGAGGATTTCTACATGCCGATGGCCCAGTGGGGCGTGGGCTCGTTGAAAGTGGCCCTCCGGACGCCGCTCGCCACCGGCCAAGTCGAGTCGCTGCTCCGGAAGGAGGTCGCCGCCGTGGATCCGAGCGCCACGGTGATCCAGGTGCGGTCCATGGGCGACGTGGTGCTCGCCTCAGCGGCGGCGCCGCGCACCACCACGACCCTGATCGGGCTCTTCGCCGCCATCGCGCTCGCGCTGGGCGCGATCGGGGTGTACGGCGTGCTGTCCTACGGGGTGACCCGCCGGCGCCGGGAGATCGGGATCCGGATGGCGATCGGCGCGGCACCCAGGGCGGTCCAGGCGATGGTGCTCCGGGAGGCGGCGCGGCTGCTGGCGGGCGGCGTGGCGGCGGGGCTTCTGATCGCCTGGCTGGGCGCGTCGGTGCTGAAAGGGTTCGTCTTCGGGGTGAGCGTGCGCGATCCGCTCAGCTACCTGGCGGTACCGGCGCTGTTCGCCGCGGTGGGCGTGGCGGCGGCGTACCTCCCGGCCCGGCGGGCGACGCGGGTGAGTCCGACCGAAGTGATGCGGGAGGAGTAGACGGCATATTCGGAAAAAGTGCCCTCAAACGGCAGGTTCGTCGAACCTGCCCGGCTCGCGCGCCTCGGTGCCGCTGCCTCAGCGCGGCTGGACCGTGGGGCGGAGCACCTGCACCCGGCCGTTGTTCCTTGCCACCAGGATCACCCGTTCGCCGCCGGCCCGCCGCACGATCCCCAGATGGCGAGCCTGGCCCTCGATCACGAGGTTGTCCGCCTCCAGGTCCACGGCCTCGAAGCGGCCGGCGCCGTCGCCGCGGAGCAGCAGACCGTAACCCGCATCGTACCGGCCCAGCATCGGCGGGGCGCCGTAGAAATCGCCCGCGACCAGGAGATCGACCTTCCCGTCGCCGTCGAAGTCTTCCGCCAGCACGGCGCGGATCGGCGCGAACTGCGCCTCGATGGGGAGCGGCCGGACGCTGAACCGGCCCTTCCCATCGTTGAGCGCGACCGAGCTCGCAAACATCCTCGCCTCCAGCAGCTTCGCCTGCCGGAGCTCCTCGGCGGGGAAGATGTCCTCGATCCGGCTGGCACCGAAAGCGGCGTAGGAGACGTACCGGCTCCGGAGCTGGGGCAGCAACCGGACCAGCTCGTCCCGGCCGGCGAGCGGGTAGCTGGTCCCGTGCTTGTAGAACGTGAGTATCTGCTCCAGCGTGCCGTTGTGACCGAAGTCCCGTACATAGAGGCGGGCGGGCTCTCCCGATGATGCCCGGAGATAGGAATTCAGCCCGAGGTTGCCCAGCACCAGATCCGGGCGGCCGTCGCCGTTCAGGTCGGCCGCCCTGACCGTGTTCCACCATCCCTCGGTTCCCTCGAGCCCGGCCTCTCTGGTGCGGTCAATGAACCGGCCATTCTCCTGCCGGAAGACGCGGATCGGCATCCATTCGCCGGCGACGACCAGGTCGAGCCGCCCGTCGCCGTCGGAGTCGGTCCACGCCGCCGAAGTCACCATGCCGGCCTCCGCGAGCGCCGGAGCCTTCTCGAGCGTGACATCGCGGAAGTGCCCGGCGCCGTCGTTCTCGAGCAGGTAGCTCCGGGGCGAGAGGCCGTACTGGCGCGCCACGACCCGCCGGCCGACGAAGAGATCAATCCTGCCGTCGCCGTTGAAGTCGCCCGGCACCACGCACGAGCCGCTCTCGGCGAAACCCGGCAGGGCGCCGGAAGCCCGCTGGAAGTTCCCGCTCCCATCGTTCCGGTACAGCCGGTCCTGGAGCGCCGGGTGGTCCCCCCAGAATTCGTTGCCGCCGCTCACCACGTAGAGATCCAGGTCCCCGTCGCCGTCGGCATCGAAGAAGACCGCGTCCACGTCCTCGGAGAGGCTGTCCGCCCGGAACGCCGGCTGATCCGCCGCGCGGTGCGCCCCGTTGCGCTGCTGGAGGTAGAGCCGTCCGGCTTGCCACTTGGCGCCGCCGATGTAGATGTCGTCGAGCCCGTCGCCGTTCACGTCGCCGATGGCCAGGGCCGGCCCCTCGGTCGAGAGGAGATGGGGCATGAGCGGCTCGCGGGCGTAGTCGGTGAACGGGTTCTCCCGGTGACTGAAATCAATCGCCGCCTGGGCCGTCACGTCGGCGAACCACGGGCGCTCGGGGGAAGGGGCGGGGAGCGCGGCAACGGGCGCGGATCCACGCTCGGACGGGTACCGGCCGGCCGCGTTTTCCTGCGAGAGCGTGAGCCCCTGGTCCGCCGCCACGTCCGTCAGCACCTGGAAGCGCCGATCCGGCCAGATGACGACGAGCGAGTCGACCCGGGTGGAACCGCCGAGCCCGAAGTGCAGCCGCGGGTCCACCGAGGACTCGAACCCGCGGGTGGGCATCTGCTCCAGCAGCTGCCTCCGGCCGCCGTGGGTGATGATCACCCTGGCGCCGATGCCCGCCGTGTTCCCCACCGAGCCCCGCAGCATAACCCGCAAATAGTGGCTGCCGCCCGCCCCCACCGCCGGCCCCGCCCCCACCTCTCTCGCGCGGTTCCGGTAGATCGCCGCCGGCGCGTTGACGTTGTTCACCACCAGATCGAGCGCGCCGCTGTTGTTGAGATCCACGTACGCGGCCCCGTTGGAGAACCCCGGCTGGGCCAGGCCCCACGCCTCGGCCAGGTTGGTGAAGGTCAGGTCCCCGTTGTTGTGGAACGCGTAGTTGGGAATGGGAATCCGGGGCATCTTCTCCAGGAGCGTCAGGTTCTGTGAGGTGATGCTCTCGCCCAGCGACGCCTGGACCGCCTCGTTGCCCACGTAGTTGATGTAGTCGAGGTCGTTGGGCCGGCGATAGATGCCGTTGGTGATGAAGAGATCCTTCCTGCCGTCGTTGTCGAGATCGGCGAACAGCGGCGCCCAGCTCCAGTCGGTCGCGTAGACCCCGGCCAGGTAGCCGATCTCGCTGAACCGCTCCCGGCCCCGGTTGAGCTGGAGCGTATTGCGAGCGTACTGGGGGTGATAGCCGGCCCGGAGCTTGAGGTCGTACAGGTTGTAGCTCTCCGCGTTGGCGGAGGTCTTGAGGATGTCCTCCCGCTCGGGAAGCATGTCGAGCACGATGAGGTCTGGCCGGCCGTCGTCGTTGAAGTCGGCGGCGTCCACCCCCATCGAGAACCGGCTGGTGTGCCCGGTGGCCCGGGCGATCGCCTCGGTGAAGGTCCCGTCGCAGTTGTTGTAGTAGAGAAAGTCGTTCTCCTGGAAGTCGTTGGCGACGTAGAGATCGGGGCAGCCATCGAGATTGAAATCGCTTGCCACCACTCCCAGGCCGAACCCCTCGACCCCGCCGTAGATGCCGGCCTGCTCGCTCACGTCGGTGAAGCGTCCTCCGTCGTTCCGGAAGAGGCGGTCCCCGGCCCGCGGGTGGCGGATCCGGCGGTCGGCGGCCGAGCCCACGGCGCGCTCGGTGTGGGTCGAGTGATTGAGGAGGTACATGTCCAGATCGCCGTCCCCGTCGTAATCGAAGAAGAGCGCCTGGGTGGAGTATCCCTCGTGCTGGAGCCCGTACTCCCGGGTCCGGTCGGTGAAGCTGCCGTCGCGGTTATTGATGTAGAGCACGTTGTGCCCGTGCATCGTGAGGTAGCTCACGGCGGACACGTACAGGTCGAGCCACCCGTCACCGTTGACGTCCGCCATGGTGACCCCGGTTTTCCAGCCGTCGGGATCGGCCACGCCGGCCCGGTCGGTGACGTCCTCGAACCGGTAGTTCCCCCTGTTCAAGTAGAGACGGTTGGATCCCAGGTTCGAGGTGAAGTAGAGATCGGGCAGGCCGTCGTTGTTGACGTCGCCCGCGGCCACCCCGCCGCCGTTGTAGTAGTAGAGGTAATTCAGGATGTTGAAGCTGGAGTCTTCCGGCAGCCGGTTGGCGAACCCGACGCCGGTCGAGCTCGGCGGCAGGAGCTCGAATAGCGGGCGGGCCTTGCCGCGGCAGCCCGTGAGCGCCGACCCCACACCCAGGGCGAGCAGCAACGCGGCCCGCGGGCGCATGCTACGGCGCCGGCCGGATCCGGATCGCCTGCCCGCCCCCGGGCGCCAGCACGAGGCGGAGCCGGGATGCCGAGGTGACCGGCCGCTTCGAGATCGCGACCGGCAGCGGGTTGGTGAGCCAGTTCGCCCCCGGGCCGTCGGCGTAGATCTCCGCCACGTAGCGCCGGCCCCTGGTGAGGAACGAGAGCGGGACATCGAGCGTCCGGCCTTCCTCGTCGGTGATCGCGCCCACGAACCAGGTCTGGCCGCCGCGCACTCGACGCGCGACCGCGACGTAATCCCCGATCCGGGCGTCGAGGACGCGGGTCGTATCCCAGTCCACCGCGACGTCCCTGATGAACTGGAACGCGGGCTGCCGCTCATAGTTCTCCGGGAGATCGGCCGCCATCTGGAGCGGCGAGTAGAGCACCACGTACAGTGCCAGCTGCTTGGCGAGCGTGGTGCGCACCCGCGGCTCCCACGGCTCGTGGGCGTGGCCCGAGCTACGCTCCAGGATGTCGAAGATGCCGGGGGTGAAATCCATCGGCCCCGCGAGCAGCCGGGTGAAGAAGAGGATCGTCTCGTGCTCCGGCGGATTGCCGCCCTCGCCGCCCCACGCGTTGTACTCCTGCCCCCGCGCCCCTTCCCGGCTCATCATGTTCGGGTACGTGCGGCGCTCGCCAGTGTCGTGCATCGGCTCGTGGACGTCGAGCATGATGCCGTCCCGCGCGGCCGCTTCGATCACCCGGCGATAGTGCCGGACCATGTACTGCGAATAATGGGAGTGGCCCTCGCTGGTCAGGTCGGTGACGTACCCGGACTTGATGGCATCGAGGCCCAGCGACCGGTACAGGGCGAAGGCGCTGTCCATCTGGCGCTCGTAGTTGTCGATCCCGCCCGAGGTCTCGTTGTGGACGATGAGCCGCACGCCCTTCTGTCTGGCGTACCCGGCGACCGCCGCGAGGTCGTAATCGGGATAGGCCTTCGTGAATGAGAACGCCTCGCGATTCGCGATCCAGTCCCCATCCCAGCCGACGTTCCACCCCTCCACCAGGACGCCGCCGAACCCGTTCGCCGCGGCGAAGTCAATGTAACGCTTCGCATTGGCCGTGGTCGCCCCGTGCTTCGGTCCCGAGGCCCAGGTCATCGTGTTGATGTGCATGCCCCACCAGATGCCCACGTATTTCATCGGGTGGATCCAGTCGGTGCGGGCCAGGACACTCGGCGGATTGAGCTTCAGGCCCAGCAGCGAAGGCGCGAGCTCGGTGGCCCGGTCGGCCAGCTGGATCGTGCGCCACGGGGTCACGAACGGGGTGCGTGCGCGCACCTTGATGCCGTCGGCCCACGGCGCCAGGGCCGCGTGCAGGGTCCGGCCCTCCATGCGCGGCCCCCGGAGGAACATCCGCGCGTAGTCCACCAGGTTCGCTTCGTGGATCACCAGGAAGGTGCGGCCGTCCCGCGTCTCCATCGTGAGCGGCGTCTGCACGCTGTCCAGCGTGCTCACCGGTCCTTCCGAGTACAGCTCCTCGGAGCGGTCCTTCCGCGGCCAGTTG
>DASYRI010000065.1:0-12665 GCA_036004545.1 Gemmatimonadales bacterium | reverse complement strand
GTCCATTGCGTTTATCGGGATGTTTGTACGGTGGAGCACGCGGTTGTTCATTTGCGAGGAGCGAGCCCAGGAGGCCTTATTACTGGCCCACGAGTGTTACGACCAGATCACCCGGATCGACCCGATTGATCGCGCTGAGGTCCTATGTGCTCTTCTTGAAATCGAAATGCACACGCCCGTGCAAATCCCCGACTTGAAACGTCAGGCTCTAGTCGCTCTCGCGGAATTACCTCTGGCAACCATACAGCACTTCAAAGCGCTAGGTATTGTTCTGCCCGCTTGATGCACGTAGGCCCTCCCAGAAGCTGCTCTGGGAGCGGAGTGCGGGACGGCTTGAGGCACGTGGTGAGGACTTGATGGACGTCGTCTGCTGGGCAAGGAATTCCTTGTCCGAAACCAAGCGGCGTACTGTGACCGAGTTTATCGTCACGTCCACGAGACCCGGATCGAACTGAATGCCGCGGTACTTGAGTAGCTCGGACACAACCTTCTCAAACGACAGGGCCTTTCGGTAAGGACGATCGGTGCTCATCGCGTCAATCGTGTCCGAGATCATGATGATGCGCGAGCCCAGCGGGATCTTCTCGGCCACAATGCCGTCTGGATAGCCCTTTCCGTCCCACCGCTCGTGGTGCCAGCGGACGCTTTCCAGCACGTTTCCCTTGAACCGCGAGAAGAGTCCAACGAGCTCCGCGCTCTTCGCCGCGTGAGTCTTCATGATCTCCCACTCATCTTCGGTCAGCCGACCTTCTTTGGACAGGAGGGGGGCGAACTCCGCATGGATCTTACCAACGTCGTGGAGGAGAGCCGCGTTCTCAATTTCGTCACTCGTCCTGGCGTCTAGACCGAGATCCGTGGCAATGGCATTCGAGAGGGCAGCCACCCGCCGAGAGTGACCTGATGTGTAGGGATCCCGTGCTTCGATGGACTTGACCATCATCTCGAGCTGTTCCCGGACGTTGAGCTCAAGCTTTTCGTGTGCCCCGTCGAGTTCATCGTAAAGCTGTTGGAGAGTAGTCAGACGAGAGTAGGCGTGCTTGACTACGATAAGGGGAAGGAGGGCTACGACGAACCCAAGCCTGGCCAGGCCGCCCATGCCGGCGAACCAAAGATAAAGCGCGACAATTCCAAGTGATAGTACGCTGGCACCCACGTCGTACGAAAAAACCCACAACGTGTTCGTTCGCCAGACTTGCCTGAGGGAGCGACCAGTCGACAGTGCGATCACTCCGCTTACCAAAACTGAGTTCGCGAGAATGTAGATGAGAGAGCCCGCCAAGAAGGCTACCATGCCTCCGGCGACCTGATCAGCGATCAGAACAACACCGGGACCTAGAAATCTCGGAGGTGTCGTACCCCCGAGCATCTTATAGGTCACGATTGCTAGAACGACCGAGAGCGCCCGCTGGAAGGCATTGAACGTGGCACGAATCGTCGGCCTGCCAGAGTACGTTTGGGCGAGGAAGGCCGAGGCTCCCGTTAGGAGGCCGCCCCAAAAGGCGCCGAAGAGCACGCCTGAAGCAAGCTCAGCAACAAATGAGAGAGATCCCTTGCCGTCGCCGCCCCGCAATGTGGTTGCCGAGACATCCAAGAGGAACACGATCACAACGAAGGACCCCATTCCCCACAAGCCAGGGAACGGCGGTCGGTTAAAAGCTGCCCCGCCCAACGCCAAGCAGGCGGCGAGTGCGGTTACAGCGACGTAGGCGAAGACCGCTCTGCTGCGCATAAGAAGGAAAAGGGGAGTGGACCACCTGCCTAGGCTACCAGTTCTGCGTCTGGGCGAAAATCAGCCCGGAAACGAACCGAGCCATGCCGAAGGCAGCTGCTGCGAGCCAGCTGATCATAAGAGCGTCACCTCCTCCCGAGTGTCTCTGTCCTTCCAGGAAGTGGCAGGCCTCGCTATGGCCGCCAGACGCTCCGCTCAGTTGTACCCGATTCGCTCCGCTTCACTCCACGAAGACCGGGGTCCCCTCCCTTAAGTCCGTTCCTTTCCTGGTTGCCGAAAGATTCACCTGCATCACCCGCGCCACATCCCCACCCGCAGCGGCCTTACGCCGGCCGCCGAGCTTCCGTCCACCGGTTGGTCGCGTCCAGCACCGCCAGCACCGCCGCCCGCTCCGGGTTCTCCCGGACCTGGGCCGTCCCGGTGAGCAGTACCGTGTCGCGCCCGCTCATCGCCTGCACCCCCGCGAACACCACGTCCCGATCCAGCGCCGACACCACCCGCGCCCCCTCCAGCGCCATGGAGCCCTTCTCCAGGAGCCGGTCCAGCACCGCCACCGTCGCCCGCGCCGCCGCCTCCACCCGCCCCCGGATGGAATCGGACGACTCCTCCTCCGCCGCCTCGGTCCGCCCGCCCACCGAGAGCGACACCTGGATCAGCTGCCGCTGCGGCCGCCGCCCCGGCTGGATCGTGAGCCCCTCGAACAGCACCGTGCGCTGGAGCGACCGCTCCCGCACCGCGTGCCGCTCCAGCGTCTCGATCGGCCGCACGTCGGCGGTCTGCGCGATGCTGATCTTCCGGTGGTCCACCCGGAGGCCCAGCTGCGCCAGCAGCGCCGACTCGACGTTCCGCACCAGCTGCTTGGCCTGCAACCCCGCCTGCGCCAGGATGTGGACCTCGCTCACCTCGCCCAGCGGCGTGGTCACCACCCGTGCCGAGAGCACCCCCTCGAGGGAGGTGAGCAGGTTCTCCGCGCGCCGGACGCCCCACGGGTCCGGCATCGCCTCCGTGGGAGGGATCGACGGCCGGCCGACGCTGGGCTCGGACGGACGGGCGGCTGATGGTCCGGTCACGCGCTGGTTCCCTTCCCCGATATGATTTCGGTCGCCATCACACCACCGTGTTCCGGCCGGCCGCCTTCGCCTTGTAGAGCGCCCGATCGGCGTTGACCAGGACGTCTCCGCTGGTGGGGTGCGCGGGATCGAACTCCGCGATCCCCGCGCTCACCGTCACTTCACCCGGCGCATAGCCCAGCCGCCGGCCCACTCCCTCAATTCCCTGTCGCAACACTTCGGCCACCCGCTCCGCTCCGTTCCGTTCCGTCCGGGTCAAGATGATGACGAATTCATCTCCGCCGTAGCGGGCGGCGAGATCGGACGCGCGCACCGCCGCGCGGATCTCCTGTGCCACCGACCTCAATACTTCATTGCCAGCCTCGTGCCCGTACCGATCGTTGATTTCCTTTAACCGGTCGAGATCGAGGAACAGTACCGTGAAGCGGTCGCCGCTGCGCTTGCTGCGCTCCACTTCCCCCGTGAGCCGGTCACGCAGCACCCGGAACGTCGCAAGCCCGGTCAGGAGATCAGTTGCAGCCTCACGCTGGGACTCGTCGGCCCGCCGCTCCTGGTATGGCGTGCACTGCTTGAGCGAGGCCTGGCCTCTCGCGGCCGCCTCCGCGAACTCGCGGCAGGTGTCGTGGCCGCAGGCCCGGCAATCCCACGGGCGGCCGTTCGGGCCGAGCCCGATGGCCTTCAGAACCTGTTGCACCTGCGCGGCATCGGGGACCGGGCGCCTCGGCTTGATCTGGAACACCGCGCCGACACTTGCAGCCACGCCCGCCTCCACGATCGGCGCCAGGCTTCTGGGCGGCTCGCTGCTCTGCACAACCGAACGCCGCCAGTAGAGCTCTTCCCGGGGCCCCGAGAGCGGGTGATCGAGCGATCCTTCGTAGGAGAGGATGTCCACGAACCCGAGATCGAGCCCGTCCACCGCCACCGCCCGCGCCAGCCCGGGCAGCGCGCTCAGGCCGCGCACCTTCTGAAACCGCTTGCTGCTCTGCCGAAGCTCCTGCAGCAACGCCAGCGGAAGCCCGCCCGCCGTGCTGATGTGCCGCCGCCGCTCCTGCGGGACCCGGGTGAACACCGTCGGCTGCGCGGCCAGGGTTACCCCGCGGAGCCTGAGCAGCTCGGCCAGATCGGCGAAGGTGACCCAGGCGTCGATCTCCGCCGCCCCCGCCGAGGCCGAGAGCCCCGAGTACACCACCTTGATGCTCGCGTCGTAGAGCGAGCGGAGGTAGCGCGCCTCCGCCACCGGCGGGGTCGCCACGGGGGCGAGGAACGGCACCAGCTCCGGATACCCGCTCCGCACCGCGTCCACCACCACCGGATCGGTCGAGCGGATCAGCGTCTTCCACGACCCGTCGGTCCAGAGCCGGAGATACTCCGCCGCCACCAGCTCGTCTCCGATCACCCCGCGCGACACCACCCGGAATCCGGCCGCGTAGCAGGCGTTGACCACCTGCTCCGGCGTGGCCGGGTAGAAATGCGCGGCCGACTCGGTGCCCAGGACCAGGATCCCGGTGCCCTCGGCGGCGATCGCCACCGCGCGGCCAAGCTCCCCGGACACCTGGACCGCGTCATGGGGGCATTCCGGCACGCACAGCCCGCAGCGGATGCACGACTCGTCCAGCACCCGAACCACCGAGGCATCCGGAGACACCGCGATCGCGTTGGTAGGACAGACCCGCACGCAGGCCAGGCAGGCGACGCAAGCGTCGCCATCAATGACAAAATTCAATTGACCCGCCCGGGTCTCTCGGAGACCGGACACTCCCAAATTATGGTCGCCCGGTGCGTTGTCAAGCGCCCTCTGCTGCTCAAGTTGTGACAGTACAATAAGTTAGGCGATTTTGAACTGTTTGATCTTTCGATACAGCGTCCTCTCGCCGATGCCGAGCTGTGCGGCAGCTTGTCGACGATTTCCTTGACACTCCTGGAGCGCTGCGGCGATGGTTGCCCGCTCCACATCCGCCATTGTCATGCCACTCCGGTACAGCACTTCCGGTGGCCGGGAAGCCTCGGCGGGCTCGATTTGTATGGGGGCGAGGACACTTTCAGGGATTTCGATAAGCTGAGAATTGCCGAGCCGCCCATCGAGCCGGCGCCGCAGCTCCTCGACCTGGAGCCGGAGGTCCATCAGCCCCCGGAGGATGAATTCGAGCTCCTGGGCCCCCGGCCCGGTGGCCCCGGGCGCACCCAGCCGTCCGGCCGCCCCGTGGGCCAGCACTGGGAGGAGAGTGGGGGCGCCCTCCAGGATATCGGCCGGGATGTCCGAGGCCTTGATCTCGGTGCCTGGCGCCAGGACCACCATGGACTCGATCAAGTTGCGAAGCTGGCGGACGTTGCCGGGCCAGGGAGCCTGAACCAGCCGCTGGAGCGCCTCGGAGGTGATGCCGCGGAACTCCCGGTCGTGGAGTTTCGCGAACTCCGTAATGAACCGGCGGACCAGGAGGGGGATGTCCTCCCGCCTCTCCCGCAGCGGGGGGAGGTAGAGGTCGAGGACGTTGAGCCGGTAAAAGAGGTCCTCACGGAACTCGCCCAGGGCGACGCTTTCCTTGAGCGGGCGGTTGGTCGCGGCGACCACCCGGACGTCCACTTTGATCGGCTGGATGCCGCCCACCCGGAAGAAGGTGCGGCTCTCCAGCACGCGGAGCAGCTTGACCTGCACGCTGAAGGGGACGTCACCGATCTCGTCGAGGAAGATCGTCCCCTGGTCCGCCAGCTCAAAGCGGCCCAGCCGCCGCTCGGCGGCGCCGGTGAAGGCGCCCTTCTCGTGGCCGAAGAGCTCCGATTCGAGCAGGGTCTCGGGGAGCGCCGAGCAATTCACCGCGATGAACGCCTTCCCGCGCCGGGGGGAGAGGTCGTGCAGCGCCCTGGCCACCAGCTCCTTGCCGGTGCCCGACTCGCCCTGGATCAGCACGGTGCTGGTCACCGGCGCGATCTGCTCCAGCTTGACCAGCAGCTCGTGGATCGCCGGACTCTGGCCGCTGATCCCGGTGAGCTGCTGGAGCCTGCGCCGCTCCACCAGCCGGCGCGCGGTGGCCACCGCCTCGTCGCTCTTGACCGGCTTGGTGAGCAGCGCCGTCGCGCCGATCCGCGCCACCCGGTCGCCCCGCTCGGAGTCGGTCGGCTCGAGGAGGCCGAGGGTGTAGACCTCGTGCTCCCGGGCCAGCCGGGCGAGCTGCATCGCGCCGGGCTCGTGGAGCGCGCCGGTCAGGATCAGGAGGTCCGGGTGCTCCCGCCGGAGCGCGCCGGGGGCGTCGTCGAGCGGCGAAACCAGCGCGGTGCTGAACCCGGCCGCCTCCAGCCCGGCGTTGAGCGGCACGGCGGTCTCCAGGTCGGCCATGGTGAGGAGGATCTGGGAGGGCATGGTCTCGAGGGAGCCAGGGAGCTAGGGAGCCAGGGAGCCAGGGGCGTGGGCGGTGCGCTCGCCCCGCACCAGCTCCACCGCGTGCTCGAGCCACAACTCCACCACCGCGAGCCCGTCGGCCACCCCGCCGGGACTGCCGGGGAGGTTGATGACGAGGGTCCGTCCCCGCACGCCGGCCAGGCCGCGGGAGAGCGCGGCGCGCGGGAAGCGCGAGAGGCTCGCCCCGCGGATCGCCTCCGCGATGCCGGGCGCCTCGCGCTCCAGGACCGCGCGGGTCGCCTCGGGGGTCAGGTCGCGGGGAGTGAGCCCGGTGCCGCCGGTGGTGAGCACGACGTCGGTCGAGCCGCCGTCGCACCACTCGAGCAGCGCGCGGGTTATCGCGAGCGTCTCGTCGGGCACCAGCGCCCGGCCGGCGGGCTGGTACCCGCGCTCCGCGATCCACCCGGCGATCCGGTCGCCGGAGGTATCGGCCCGCTCGCCGCGGGCCCCGGCATCGGAGACGGTGAGGACTGCGACGCGCACAGGCGGACGGGCGGACGGGCGGTCGGGCGGCCGGGTCGGCTCCGTCCGCCTCTCCGCCGGTCCGCCTTTCCGGCCTTCACCCGGCTTTTCGGACACTCCCCTTCTCCCAGAACGGCCGCTTCACCACCTCCGCCGGCATCCGCTCCCCCCGGCAGTCAATCTCGAACCTGGTCCCCAGCTTCGCCGCGGCGGGCGGGAGCATCGTAGTGCCGATGGCGTAGCCCAGCGAGGGTGACTGCCCGCCGCTCCGGACCAGGTCCACCTGCCTCCCGTCGCACCAGACCGGGTAGCCGTGCCGGGCGATCCCGCGGCCGTGGAGCCGGAAGCCGACCGTCTTCCGGGTGACGCCGCCGGCCTTCTGGGCCGCGAGGGCCTCCCTCCCGACGAACGGGGAGCCCTTGTCGAGCCTGACGATCCAGCCTAGCCCGGCCTCGAGCGGGGTGATGGTGTCGTCAATCTCCTGGCCGTAGAGGGCGTAGCCCATCTCGAGCCGGAGCGAATCCCGGGCGCCCAGCCCGATCGGCACCGCGCCCGCCCCGGTCACCGCCTCCCAGAGCGCCGGGGTGTCGCGCCAGCGGCAGTAGATCTCGAAGCCGTCCTCCCCGGTGTAGCCGGTCCGGGAGATGAAGCAGTCGAGCCCCGCGAGCCGCCCCGTGGCGCACTTGTAGTAGCCGATGCCGGAGAGCTTGAGGCCCGCGAGCGGCTGGAGCATCGCCTCGGCTTTCGGGCCCTGCACCGCGAGGAGCCCGGTGGCGTCGGAGATGTCGCGGAGCCGGACGTTGACGCTGCCCGCCTGCTTCTGGTCCACGATGTGCTCCCAGGCCCGGGCGCGGTTGGCCGCGTTCACCACCACCATGAGCCGGTCCTCGAACCGGTACACGGTGCAGTCGTCCACGAAGGTGCCCTCCTTCGTCAGCAGGCCGGAGTACTGCACCCCGCCCGGCTCGAGGCCGCCGACGTCGTTGCTGGTGACCCGGTTCACGAACGCGTTCCGGTCGGGGCCGGTCACCTCGAACTCGCCCATGTGCGAGACGTCGAACACGCCGACCCCGGTGCGCACCGCCTGGTGCTCGGCCATGATCCCGGTGGGATACTGCACCGGCATCTCCCAGCCCGCGAAGGGGACCAGCTTGGCGCCGAGGGCGAGGTGCACGTCGTACAGCGGAGTCCGCTTGAGATCAGCAGCCATCGAGCCTCCCGCCGTTCACCAGCTTCACCAACAACGCCTTCTGTACATGCAACCGGTTCTCCGCCTCCTCCCACACCCTGGACTGCGGGCCTTCGAGCACCGCTTCCTCGACCTCCTCGCCACGATGGGCGGGGAGGCAGTGGAGGAAGATCGCGCCCGGCGCGGCGAGCTCGAGGAGCGCCGAGGTCACGGTGTACCCCTTGAACGCCTGGCGCCGGCCGTCCGCTTCCTCCTCCGGGCCCCTCGAGGCCCAGGCGTGGGTGCTCACGACGTCGGCTCCCTCGACCGCTTCCTCCGGCTCCTCGGTGATCACGAGCCGGGTCCGCCCCGCGTTCCGCTCGAAGATCCCCCGGTCCGGCTCGTACCCCTCGGGGCAGGCCAGCCGGAGCTCGAAGCCGAGCAGTCCCGCGGCGTCGATCCACGCGTTGGCGACGTTGTTCCCATCGCCGACCCACGCGACTTTCTTTCCCTCCCAGCGGCCCAGGGCCTCGCGCACCGTGAGCAGGTCGGCGAGCACCTGGCAGGGGTGCAGGAGGTCGGTGAGCCCGTTGATCACCGGCACGGTCGCGTATCGCGCGAGCTCCTCCGCATCGGCGTGCGGGCCGGTGCGGATGACCAGGGCGTCGAGGTAACCGGAGAGCACCCGCGCGGTGTCGCGCAACGGCTCGCCGCGGAGCAGTTGGCTGTCCTGCGCAGAGAGAAAGATCGGATGCGCGCCGAGCTGGTGGGCGCCCACCTCGAACGAGACCCGGGTGCGGGTCGAGCGCTTCGCGAAGAGGAGCCCGACGCTCCGCCCGGCGAGGGAACGCCCGTCCGATCCCCCGCGTTTGAGCTCGACCGCCAGCGCCAGCAGGGCGGCGAGCTCGCCCGGGGAGAAATCCGAGAGGGCGAGGAAGTCACGCTTCGGTGTCACCAGGGTGCCGTCCTCACAGGTGTCAAAATGGCAGTAGGAGTGTAGCATGACCACCTTCGATCCGGCAGCCTTCGTGATGCTGGTCGCCCTTATCGGGTTGGTGATCCTGGTCGCCAGCCTGGCGTCGGGATCGGCGGAGCGGCTCGGGATTCCCATGCTGGTGGTGTTCCTGGCCATCGGAACCCTGCTCGGCCCCCACGGGCTCGGACTCCTCGACTTCGGCGCCGGCTCGACGACGCTCGGCGCGATCGCGACGCTCTGCCTCGTGCTGGTGCTCTTCACCGACGCGGTGTCGGTGAACACCGGCGAGCTCAAGGCCCATCTCCGCCTGGCCGCGATCGTGCTCGGGCCCGGCGCGCTGGTGCCCGCGCTCCTCACCGGGCTCGCCGGGTGGAAGCTGCTGGGCCTGCCGCCGGCGGCCGCCGCGATCCTGGGCGCGGCGCTCGCGTCCACCGATCCGGTGATGATGCGCGGGCTCCTCCGGCTCGCCGAGGTCCCGGCGGCGGCGCGCCAGGCGCTCCGGATCGAGAGCGGGCTCAACGACGTGGTTCTCCTCCCCATCGTCCTGATCGCGATGGGACTGCTCGCGCCGGCCGGCGGCTCGCCCGCGGCGGGGGCCGCCCGGGAGCTCGGCGCGGTGTTCCTGCTCGGGCCGCTGGCGGGCGCGCTGGTCGGCTGGGTGGCGGTGCGGGCGCTGGTGTGGGTCCGCGGCTGGATGGGGATCCGGCGCGACTACGAGTCGCTCTACGTGCTGGGCATCGCCTTCACCGGGTACGCCGCGGCGGAGGCGCTGGGCGGCTCGGGCTTCATGGCGGCGTTCGCGGCGGGGCTCACCGTCGCCTCGATGGACGTGGAGCTTTGCGACTGCTTCCACGAGTACGGCGAGGCGACCGCGGAGATGCTGCTGCTGCTCTGCTTCATCGCCTTCGGCGCGTCGCTCATCTGGACCGGGCTCGGCGTGCTGGACGGCCGGACCCTGCTGCTCGCGGCGGTGGCGCTCCTCGGGCGGGCGCTGGTGCTCCAGCTCACCCTCCCGCGGCGGGGACTCGACCCGATGGCGCGGCGGCTCATCGTCTGGTTCGGGCCGAGGGCGCTCTCCTCGCTACTGCTGGTGTTCCTGCCGGTGTTCGCCGGGATCCCGGGCAGCGAGCGGCTCATCCCGCCGGTGGCGCTGGTGGTGCTCCTCTCGGTGACGGGCCATGGGGGGCTGCTGGTCTGGGCGACCCACGGGCTCAAGCGGCGCGAGGAGCGCGAGGCGATTCCCGCCGCCGCCGCCGCGCTCCCCGGCTCGAAGCTGGTCGCGCACCCCGAGCTCATCACCTTCGAGGAGCTGGACGCGCTGCGCCGCTCCGGCGCCGCGCTCCGGATCCTCGACGTGCGCACCGAGCGAGGCTACGCGAGCACGAAGCTACGCGCCGCGGGCGCGATACGGGTGTTGCCCACCCGGCCGGTGCAGAGCGCCGCGGGCCTGGCGCTGCCGAGGGAGGAGTGGCTGGTGGCCTACTGCGCCTGAATGGACGAGCACACAAGCGTCCGGGTGACGCGAGAGCTCAGGAAGGCGGGATGGCCGGGGGCGCGGGCGCTGGTGGGGGGGTGGAAGGCGTGGCTGGAGAAGGGGCTGCCGGTGGAGGACAAGGCGCAATGACGCAAAGACGCAATGACGCAAAGACGCAAAGGACAGCTGGCCTTCAACCGCCCGGCCCCTGGCGGAGCCCAGGGACCGGCACTGCGATCAATTGTTCGGGCGCCGGCGAAACCCCTGACGAGCGAGTGTCTCGAGTTCCTGCCGGGCGTCGGGCGCCCGGACGGTTCCTTGCGCGTACAGGCGTTGGAGGGCCGCCTCACCCTCCGCGCCCAGGTAAGTCAATTCCGAGACGGCCTGGAGCTGGAGCGATCCGCCGAGGTTATCGTTGACCAGCGACACACCCGGTGGCACCGGTTCCGACGGTGGGGACGGCTCCTGCGCCACCGCGGTCAGGAATGCGCTCGCCTTGGCACATTCCATCTGCAGTCGCATCCGCTCGACGATGAGGGAGCGCAGCTCGGCAGATTGCCGATAGATGCTCGCCAGCCGGTCTACGATCCCGGGGTACGGGATCTCAGACGCGGGTCTCCCCCCTCGAACGCACTCGTCGCTCGTTTTTTTCGCAGCGCCGAGCATGACGATGGTAAGCGCGGCGTATGCGCGCTGATCATGGTCGGGAGCAGTGAGAGCCGCCCGCCCGATGCTATCGAGCCGCTGGTACGTGACCTGCGGAGTTAAGTGCGGCCGGGCCTGCGCCGATGCCTCCGGCGAAGCCATCGTCCCGACCGCCAGGGTGATGAGCGCGAGGAGCCTTCCCGAAAACCGCCCACGGACAACAGACATCGGCGACCCTCCTGGACCTGCGCGTGTAGCTTCAGAGACAGGCAAACGTTCCGTTGGCATATCTGTGCCGGACCGGGATCTTGAGGTACTTGGCCGAGTCGCTGTTGAAAACCCAGGCCTGGCCGCACTGGCCATTGACTAGATAGTTGTTCTTGACGAAGGCATGAAGCGTTCGGGGTCTTCGACCCCTCGCAATGACTGGGCGTCCGGCGCGGTCTCCCAATGACTGGACGTCCTGCGCGGCCTCGCGATGGCTCGCCTAGAGGATGTACTTCCTCAAGTCGTCATCCCCGATCACCTTCGCCAGCCGCTCCTTCACCCGCGCGGCGTCGAAGACGATGTTCCGCTCCGGATACCCGGGCAGCTCGAACAGCACCTCGTCCATGAGGGTGGACATGACGGTGTGGAGCCGGCGGGCGCCGATGTTCTCCATCCGGTCGTTGGCCACGGTCGCCATCCGCGCGATTTCCCGGATCGCGTCGGGGGTGAACTCGAGGGTGGCGCCCTCGGCCGCGACCAGCGCGGCGTACTGCCGGGTGAGGGCGTTCTCCGGCTCGGTCATGATCCGGACGAAGTCGGCTTCGCCGAGCGAGGAGAGCTCCACCCGGATCGGGAAGCGGCCCTGGAGCTCGGGGATCAGGTCGGAGGGCTTGGACACATGGAACGCGCCGGCGGCGATGAAGAGCACGTGGTCGGTGCGGACGTAGCCGTAGCGGGTCTGCACCGTGGAGCCCTCGACGATGGGCAGGAGATCGCGCTGCACGCCCTCGCGGGAGACGTCGGGCCCGCTGGTGCTCCGCTCCCCCGCGATCTTGTCTATCTCGTCGATGAAGACGATTCCGTGGTTCTCGGTACGGTCGAGGGCCTCGTTCACCACGTCGTCCATGTCCACCAGCCGCTTGAGCTCCTCGTCCACCAGGATGCGCCGGGCGTCGGCCACCCGGACGGTGCGGCGCTTCTTCCCCTTGGGGAGCATCTGTTGCAGCCACTCGGTGAAATTGAAGTCGGTGCCCTCCATCCCCTGGGGAGGCTGCATGAACTCCATCGGCGGGAAGGGCTGCGGGCTGACTTCGATCTCCACCTCGCGGTCGTCGAGCTTGCCGGCGAGCAGCATCTCCCGGAGCTTCTCCCGCGAGCGGCGCCGGCTCTGCTCCTCGGCGGACACGGCTTCCCGGGCCGTGGCGCCCCCCGGCGCGACGACGAATACACCGGAGCCGCCGGCAGCGGCGCTGCCCGGCTCGGGCGGCGGGGCCCGGGGAGCGGGCGGCGGCGGGGGCAGGAGCAGGTCGAGCAGCCGCTCGTCGGCCTTCTCCTCCGCCTGGGGGTAGATCTCATCCTCCCGCTCGGTGCGCACCAGGTTGACCGCGGCGTCCACCAGGTCGCGCACCATCCCCTCCACGTCGCGCCCGACGTAGCCCACCTCGGTGAACTTCGACGCCTCCACCTTGACGAACGGCGCGCCGGCGAGCCGGGCGAGCCGCCGCGCGATCTCGGTCTTCCCGACCCCGGTGGGCCCGAT
>DASYRI010000064.1:0-14203 GCA_036004545.1 Gemmatimonadales bacterium | reverse complement strand
AGCTGACGACCAGCAAGCAGCTCGACCGATCCGATCTGCAGGAGCTCCTGCGCGACGGCATCCACGCAGCCCTGGCGCGGAAGTTCGGCGCCAACGTCCGCTTCGACCTCGACGTCGACGAGCTCCAGGGCAGCGTCCGGGTGATGCGCTTGCGTACCGTGGTGGAGAACGTGGAGGATCCCAGCGCCCAGGTCTCCCTCGAGGAGGCCCGCTTCGAGGATCCCAGCTTCCAGGTGGGCGACGTGCTGGAAGAGGAGATCCCGTTCACCGAGTTCGGCCGGCTCGCGGTGCAGGCGGCCAAGCAGCGGATCATCCAGCGGGTGCGCGAGGGCGAGCGGACCAAGATCCGGGAGGAGTTCGGGGACAAGGTGGGCGAGCTGCTCTCCGGCGAGGTCCAGCAGATCGAGCGCGGCAAGCTGGTGCTCATGCTGAACAAGTTCCGCGAGGCCGAGGCCATCATTCCCTACCGGGAGCAGAACCACCGCGAGCACTTCCACCAGGGGGACACGATCCGCGCCGTGCTCAAGCGGCTGGAGGAGACGCCCAAGGGTCCCAGGCTCGTCCTCACCCGGGGCGACCCGATGTTCGTCGCCGCGCTGTTCAAGCTCGAGGTGCCGGAGATCGCCCAGGGCATCGTGGAGATCCGGGCCCTCGCGCGCGAGGTGGGCAGTCGCACCAAGGTGGCGGTGATCTCCAAGGACGACGCGATTGACCCGGTGGGCGCCTGCGTCGGCCTCAAGGGCTCCCGGGTGCAGGCGGTGGTGAACGAGCTGGGCGGCGAGCGGATCGACATCGTGCCCTGGTCGCCCGATCCGGAGCGCTTCGCGCGGCTCGCGCTGGCGCCGGCGCGGGTGGCCAAGGTGTTCTCCGATCCGGAGAACAAGACGATCCAGGCGGTGGTGGACGAGGACCAGCTGTCGCTCGCCATCGGGCGCAACGGGCAGAACGTCCGGCTCGCCTCCGAGCTCACCGGCTGGAAGATCGACCTCTACTCCAGCCGGGAGTGGCTGGAGCGGGGCGGCGAAGGCCCGCTGTTCGCGCTGCCGCCGATCGAAGAGGAGGAAGCGTCCGTGGCCCAGGTCGCGCTGTCCGAGCTCAAGGGGCTCTCCCCCGAGGTGCTCGGCATTCTCGACGCGGCGGGCTACCGGATGTTGAGCGACATCCTCGACCTGGAGCGCGAGGACATCGAGAAGGTGCCGGGGATGACGCCCACCGCGTCCGACGAGCTGCTGGCGTTCCTGGCGGATCTCACCGCGGACGAGCCCGGGGAGGATGCGCAGCCGACTCCATGAACGGCGTGCTGGGGTACCTCGGCCAGGGCATCCGGGCCGGGAACGTAGTGGTGGGGGTGGACGCGGTGCGGCGCAGCCTGCAGGCGCACGAGTTGCGTTGCATCGTGGTGGCGCGTGACGTGAGCCAGCGAGCGCGGGAAAAGGTGGTGCGCCTCGCAGCCGCGATGGGCGTGCCGCAGGTGCCGGGGCCGGACGCCGCGGAGCTGGGCGCGGGGCTCGGCAAGCCCCCGGTAATGGTGGCCGGGGTCCGGGATCCCGCCCTGGCGGACGGCATCGTCCGCGCCGGATCGACCGAGCAGGGCTGACGGAGGCTTGAGTGGTCAAGACGAAAGTGCAGGAGATCGCGAGCGAGCTGGGCGTCGCACCGGAGCAGCTGATGACGCTGCTCAAGGAGATGCACGTCTTCACCCGTGGCCCCCAGTCCTCCCTCGAGGACGACCAGGTCGCCGCGCTCCGGGTCCGCTGGGAACGGGAGAAGCGGAAACAGAAGCAGGAGCCGGGCAAGAAGCCGAAGCGGCGGAGCGCCAAGGCCGCGGCGGCGGAGCCCGCAGCGGCGGTGTCCGAGCCGGCCCGTCCCTCCAAGCGGCGGCGCACCGCGGCGGAAGTGGCCGAGGTCGAGGCGCAGCAGGAGCAGGAGCGGCTCGCCGAGGCCGCGGCCGCCTTCGATCTCGAGCGCCCGAGCCTGGAGCGGCTCGAGCTGCCCGAGCCCACCGGGCTACCCATGCCGACGATCGAGGAGCGCGCCCGCGCGCTCTTCAAGGAGCTGCCGCCGCTCCCGGAGGAGACCGAAGCTGAAGAAGCCCCAGCCGCGGAGGCTCCGCCCGAAGCGCCGCCGGCACGGCCCGACCGGGTGACGCCGTCCTCGCTCCAGCCGCCGGCTCCGCCCCCCAGCGGCCCGCCGGTGGTGCACCGTGCCCCGTTCATTCCGCCCCGCATCACTCGCCCCGCGCCCGGGCCCGACGCCGGACGCACCGGCGGACGGGGCCCGCGGCCGGTCTTCAGCAGCAGCCCGGGCGCGCCCGGCGCGCCCGCCCGGCCCGGCGGCCGCCCGGGCGGGAGGACCGATGGCCCCGGGGCGCGCCCCTCGGCCCGCTTCGGCCCGCCCGCCGGCACTGGCGCTCCTCCCGCGCGCAGCTTCGGACCCGACGCCAAGCCGGGCGGGGACCGGAAGAAGGGGAAGAAGAGCCGGAAGAACTACGTGGACCAGGACGCGGTGCAGGCCAACATCCTGAAGACGCTCCAGGGGATGAAGGGCGGCGCGCGCGGCAAGCGGCGCTCCGATGAGCCGAGCTACCGCGACCTGATCGCCAGCCGTTCGGCCGAGGAGCAGGAGCGCGAGAAGACCCGGATCCGGGTCAACGAGTTCATCTCGGTCGCCGAGCTCGCCGAGCAGATGAAGATCCCGGCCACCCAGATCGTCCAGTTCGCCTTCAAGGAGCTGGGCCTCATGGTGACGGTGAACCAGCGGCTCGACTTCGACCAGATCGAGCTGATCGCGTCCGAGTTCGGCTTCCAGGCGGTGCGGGAGGACGAGTACGCCGCCGAGCTGGCCACGGCGCCGGTCGAGGACAAGGCCGAAGATCTCGAGCCCCGCCCGCCGATCGTGACCATCATGGGCCACGTGGACCACGGCAAGACCTCGCTGCTCGATTATGTCCGCAAGGCCAACGTCGTGGCCGGCGAGGCGGGGGGCATCACCCAGCACATCGGCGCCTACCACGTCACCCTGCCGGGCGGGAAGGAGATCACCTTCCTCGACACGCCGGGCCACGAGGCGTTCACCGCCATGCGGGCCCGCGGGGCGCAGGTCACCGACATCGTGGTGCTGGTGATCGCGGCCGACGACCAGGTGATGCCGCAGACCATCGAGGCGATCAGCCATGCCAGGAATGCCGGCGTGCCGCTGGTGGTGGCGATCAACAAGATCGACCTCCCCACCGCCAACGTACCCAAGGTGAAGCAGGACCTCCTGCAGCAGAACGTGGTGCTGGAGGAATTCGGCGGCAACGTGCTCTCGGCCCAGATCTCCGCCAAGAAGGGCACCGGCGTGGACGATCTGCTGGAGAAGCTGCTCCTCCAGGCCGAGATCCTCGACCTCAAGGCCAACCCCGCCGGCGCCGCCCACGGCACCGTGCTGGAGGCGACGCTGGATCCCGGCAAGGGTCCGCTCGCCACGGTGCTGGTGCAGCGCGGGACCCTCAGCCCGGGCGACAATTTCATCTGCGGCAAGTTTTCCGGCCGGGTGCGCGCCATCAGCGACGAGCGCAACAAGCCGGTCAAGGCGGCCGGCCCTTCGATGCCGGTACAGATCCTGGGCTTCGAGGGCGTGCCCGCCGCGGGCGACGCCTTCCTGGTCGTGGCCGACGCGAACGAGGCACGGGAGATCGCCCAGAAGCGGCAGCGGCTGGAGCGGGAGGCGCAGAACCGGCGCGGCGCGCGGGGCGGGACGCTGGAGGACTTCAGCCGGGCCCTCAAGGAAGGCCAGGTCACCCAGCTCAAGATCATCATCAAGGCCGATCAGGGCGGCCCCGCCGAGGCGCTCGCCGACGCGCTGGCGCAGCTCAGCACCGGCGAAGTCCGGGTCGAGGTGGTGCACCGCGGCGTGGGCGCCATCACCGAGAGCGACATCCTGCTCGCGAAGGCGTCGGGCGCGATCGTGCTCGGGTTCCACGTCCGCCCCGACGCCAACGCGCGCGCCGCGGCGGAGCGGGAGGCGGTGGACGTGCGGACCTACCGGATCATCTACGAGGCGGTGGAGGACGTCCGCGCCGCGCTCGAGGGCCTGCTCAAGCCCGAGCAGCGCGAGACCGTCCTCGGCGAGGCCGAGGTGCTGCAGGTCTTCAAGGTGAGCAAGGTCGGCACCATCGCCGGCTCCACGGTGCGCTCCGGCGTCATCCAGCGGACCGCCAAGGTGCGGGTGGTGCGCGACGGCACCCTCATCTACACCGGCGGCATCTCGAGCCTCAAGCGCTTCAAGGACGACGCGAAGGAAGTCCGCGAAGGGCTCGAGTGCGGCATCGGGATCGAGAACTTCAACGACCTCAAGGTCGGCGACCGGATCGAGGCGTTCCGGATCGAGGAAATCAAGCGCACGCTCCAGCCGGCCGCCGGCGCGGCGGGCTGAGGCGCCGGGGACGGAGCGCGGGTGAGAAGCGGGTCACGACGCCGCCCGGAGCAGGTCGCGGAGGTGGTGCGCCAGGTGCTGGCCGAGGCGCTCGCCCGGGAAGTCCGCGATCCCCGGGTGGGGCTCATCACCCTCACCCGGGTCGCGGTGAGCGGCGACCTCTCCCACGCCACCGTCTTCGTGATGGCCCCGGGGAACGAGGCGGAGCGGGAGCGCGCTCTGTTGGGGCTCCGGAGCGCCGCCGGGTTCCTGCGCACCAAAGTGGCGAAGGCCCTCTCCACCCGCACGATCCCGGAGCTGCACTTCGAGCCCGACCGCGGGCTGGAGCACGCGGCGCGCATCAACGCCATGCTGGCCGACCTCAAGCGGGAGGTGGAGGGTGAAGGGGGGGGCGCGGCCTGAGCGGTGGAGCGTTGCTGGTGGACAAGCCGGACGGCCCTACGTCCCACGACGTCGTGGCGCGTGCCCGCCGGCTGTTTCGCACCCGGGCCGTCGGTCACACCGGGACGCTGGATCCCTTCGCCACCGGCCTCCTGGTGCTGTTGTTCGGCGGGGCGACCCGGCTGGCGCGCTGGGCGGGGCGGCACCCCAAGACCTACACCGCCCGGATTCGCCTCGGCGTGACGACGACGACCGATGACCGCACCGGCCGGGTGCTCGCGGAGATCGCGCCGGAGCAGTGGCCGGCAGCGCACCGGCTCGCCGAGGCCCTCGCACGACTCACCGGACCGCAGAGCCAGCGGCCGCCGGCGTATTCGGCCAAGCGGGTAGCGGGGGAGCGGAGCTACCGAGCGGCACGGCGCGGAGCGGCGGTGGAGCCGCCGCCCGCCCTGGTGACCGTGTACGCGCTCGACCTCCTCGAGTGGGATCCGCCGCTCGCGGCGGTCCGTGCGACGGTGAGCAGCGGCACCTATGTCCGCGCGCTGGGACGCGACCTGGGTGGGCTGCTCGGCGTGGGCGCGCACCTGGTCGAGCTCCGGCGGGAGCGGATCGGCCCCTGGCGGGTCGAAGATGCGACTCCGCTGGATCGGCTCACCGGCAGCGAGCCCCTGCTGCCGCCGGCGGCGCTGGTGGCCGATCTTCCCGTGGTGGAGCTCGCCCCGGAGGAGCTCGATCTGGTCAGCCACGGCCGGGACGTGACGCGACCGGGACCGTGTGAAGGGGAGGCGGCCTTGCGGCTCGGCGGGCGGTTGATCGCGATCGCCCGCGCGGTGCCGGGGGGATGGCACCCCGCGGTGGTCCTGAGCGACGGGCGGGGGGAGGTGCCGTCGTGACGCGGGGCGGGCTCCCGCCCTTCCCGCGGGGAAGGGTGGTGACCGTCGGCTCGTTCGACGGCATGCACCTGGGCCACCAGGCGATTCTGCGCGAGGTCCGCGAGCGGACGGCCCGGGCCGGCCTGGCGAGCCTGCTGGTGACCTTCGAGCCGCACCCCGCCGCGGTGCTCGCCCCGGGGAGCGCGCCGCCCAGGCTCACGGTGGGCGTCGAGCGCGCGGAAATCGCGGCGGAGCTCGGCCTCGACGCTGTGCTCGTGCTCCGCTTCGACCGGATGCTCGCGGAGCGGAGCGCCGAGGCGTTCGTGCGTGAGATCCTGCTGGAGCGGTGCGGCATGCGGGAGCTGGTGCTGGGCGCGGACCACGGTTTCGGGAAGGGCCGCCGGGGCGACAGCCGGACCCTGCCCGCGCTGGGCGAGCGCCTGGGGTTCGGGGTGACGGTGGTCCCCGCCGTAACCGACTCGCGGGGCGAGCCGATCAAGAGCACGCACATCCGCGCCGCGATCGGCGCCGGCGACCTGGCCCGGGCCGCCGAGTGGCTGGGACGGCCGTACCGGATCACCGGCCGGGTGGTGGCCGGTGCGGGGCGGGGGAAGACGATCGGGGTGCCGACGATCAATCTCGACGGCCTCCCGCCCGGCAAGGCGCTCCCGCCCGACGGGGTGTACGCGGCGCGGGTCGAATGGGGCGGCGGTACCGCGGGCGCGATGCTCAACCAGGGGCCGCGCCCCACCGTGGGCGATGCCCGCCGCACCCTGGAGGCGCACCTGTTCGGTGTCGGCGCCGAGCTGGCGGGCCGGACGGTGCGGCTGGAGTGGGTGGAGCGCTTGCGCGACATCCGGCGCTTCCCTTCGCTGGAGGCACTGAAAGCGCAGCTCACACAGGACCGGGAGCACGCGCTGGCGATTCTCGCCGGCCGCCCGGAGACTTCAACCGCGCGCCCGACCGGGGCGCTATGAGCGGACGATGTTCGGAACGATACGCAACCGGCTGATCCTGATCCTGGTGCTCGTCGTCGCGGCGATCGCCTATCTGTACCCCCGGCAGATCACCGTGCGGCAGCGGGGCCCGGACGGGGTGATGCGGGACGTTCGCGAAAAGGCCGTCCCCCTCAAGCTCGGCCTCGATCTTCAGGGCGGCATGCACCTGGCGCTGGAGCTCGACCAATCGAAGAAGGTCTCGGCCAATCCCAGGGAGGACATCCAGCGCGCCGTCACCGTGCTGCGGAAGCGGATTGACGAATTCGGCGTCACCGAGCCGCTGATCCAGCAGACCGGGAGCGACCGGATCGTGGTGGAGCTGGCGGGGATCACCGATCCGGCCCGGGCCAAGCAGATCGTGCAGCGGAGCGCGTTCCTCGAGTTCCGGATCACCGACAAGACCCAGGCGCTCGAGAAGGCGCTCCCCGCCATGGACCGCGCGCTCCGGAGCCTGGGAATCGGCCCCACCGCCGGGGGCGCGGCGCCGGTGAGGCCCTCGGTGGTGGAGCAGCTCCTCCGCGGCGACTCGACCAAACCGCAGACCGACACCACCGAGGTGACCGGCGGGGTGCTCTCCGGCCTGATCCAGGCGGCGAGCGCCGCGGGCATCCCGCCGGAGCCCGGCGAGTACGCGGTCGCCGAGACCGCTTTCCCCCGGGTGGACAGCCTGATCAACCTGCCCGCGGTGCGGACGCTCTGGCCCCGGAATATCGAGCTCCTCTGGGCCGGCCAGCCGACCAGTGCCGGGGTCAACCAGTACCGGCTGCTCTACGCGCTGCAAGACAAGCCCATTATCACCGGCGAGCGGCTGGTGGACGCGAGCGCGGCGATTGATCCGCTCACCAACGGGCCGATCGTCCGCTTCGAGCTGGACCGGGCCGGCGGCCGCAGCTTCGGCGCCGAGACCGGGAAGCACGTCGGCGACTACATGGCGATCCTGCTCGACGGGCGGGTCCAGGGCCGGCCGCCGGTGATCCAGAGCCGGATCGAGCGGAACGGCCAGATCACCATGGGCAACCGCTCGCTCCAGGAGGCCCAGGACCTGGCGCTGACCCTCCGGGCCGGGGCGCTCCCGGTGCCGCTCAAGATCGTGGAGGAGCGGCAGGTGACGGCCTCGCTCGGCGAGGACTCGATCCATGGGGGGGTGGTGGCCGGGCTGGTGGGGACGGCCCTGGTGATCCTGATCATGCTCGGCTACTACGCGCTGAGCGGTGCCCTGGCGGTGGCCGCGCTGGGGTTCTACGTGCTGTTCGCGCTGGGCGGGCTCGCCATGCTCGAGGCGACGCTCACCCTGCCGGGCATTGCGGGGCTCATCCTGTCAGTCGGGATCGCGGTGGACGCCAACGTGCTGATCTTCGAGCGGATCCGGGAGGAGCTGGCCCGGGGCAAGACGGTGCGGCTCGCGGTGGACGAAGGCTTCAAGCACGCGATGCCCGCCATCATTGACTCGAACCTCGCGACGGTGCTCACCGCGCTCTTCCTCTTCCAGTTCGGCACCGGGCCGGTCAAGGGATTCGCGGTGACGCTCATCATGGGCATCTTCGCCTCGATGATCACCGCGGTGTTCGTCACCCGCACCTTCTACATGCTCTGGCTCAAGCGGCGGCCCGACATGACGACGCTGAGCGTGGGCTCCGTCCGCCTCTTCAAGGACGCGAAGTACGACTTCATCGCCGTCCGGAGGTACGCCTACGGAATCACCGCGGCGATGCTGGCCGTCGGACTGGTGTTCCTGCTGGTCCGGCCGTTCAACTACAGCATCGAGTTCACCGGCGGGACGCTGGTCCAGTTCCACGCCGACGCCAGCGTGACCGACGCGCAGATCCGCGCCGGGCTCGACGCCAAGGGGCTTCGGGGCGCGGAAGTGCAGGGGTTCGGCGCCCCCGGCGACTTCGTGATCCGGGCCCGGAGCGCCGCCGTCGCCGCCACCGACCCCAACAACACCCAGGCCACCGCGGCGGAGGTGGTGAAGGCGCTCGACGGCGTCCTGGGCGCCGGAAAGTACCGGGTGGACCGCACCGAGGCGGTGGGCCCCAAGGTGGGCGGCGAGCTCCGCCAGCAGGCGCTGCTCGCGATCTTCCTCTCGTTCTTCGCCGTGCTCGCCTACCTCGCCTACCGGTTCGAGTGGCGGTTCGGCGTCGCGGCGGTGGTGGCCACGGCGCACGACATCCTGGCCACGATCGGTTTCATCGCGGTGATGCACCTCGAGGTGAGCCTGGTGGTGGTGGCCGGGGTGCTCACCATGGTGGGCTACTCGCTCAACGACACGATCATCATCTTCGACCGGGTGCGGGAGGATCTCAAGAAGTATCCCAAGGACGGCTTCGTACAGGTCCTGAACCGCGCGATCAATGAGACGTTGCCGCGAAGCATCCTGACCCACGGCACGACGATCGCGACCCTGGTCTCGCTCGCCATCTTCGGGGGCGAGGTGATCCGGCCGTTCGCGCTGGTGATGTTCTTCGGCGTATTCACCGGGACGTTCTCGTCCATCTACATCGCCTCGCCGGTGCTGCTCTACATCCAGACCCGCTGGCCGGGCGCGCAGGCCCGCGGGGTGCGCCCGGCGGTGCCGGCGCCGCCGCCGACCGGGGGAGGGGGACGCAAGCCGCAGCCGGTCGGCTGACCCGGTGGCCGGCCCGCGGCTGATTGACACCCACTGCCACCTGGCCGACGCCGCCTTCGACGGCGATCGTGCGGAAACGCTCGCGCGGGCGGCGGGCGCGGGTGTGGATCACGTGGTGGTGGTGGGCGAATCGCGGGAAGCGGCGGAGCGGGCGCTGGCGCTGGCCCGGGGCGAGCGGCGGCTCTCCGCGACCGCCGGCGTACACCCCCATGTGGCGAGCGATTGGAGCGACGCGATCGCGGCCTGGCTCGCGGAGACGCTCCGGGACGAGCGGGTGGTCGCCGCCGGCGAGACCGGCCTCGACTACCACTACGATCACTCGCCCCGCGACCGGCAGCGGGAGGCGTTCGAGGCGCAGCTCGAGCTGGCGAAGCAGGCCGGCAAGCCCGCCGTGGTTCACGCGCGGGAAGCCGACGACGACGTCGCCGCCGTCCTGCGCCATCATCCCGGCACGGTCGCGATCCTTCATTCGTTCAGCGGCGGCGACGGCCTGCTCGACCAGGGCCTGGCGCTCGGCCACTACGTCGGCTTGAGCGGGATGGTGACCTTCAAGAGCTGGCGACGCGACGAGGTGATCCGGCGGGTGCCGCTCGACCGGCTGCTGATCGAAACCGATTCGCCCTATCTGGCCCCGGTGCCCCACCGCGGCAGGCGCAACGAGCCGGCCTGGGCGGCGGAGGTGGCGCGGCGGGTGGCGGCGGTGCGGGGGATCGGGTTCGACGAGCTCTGCGAGATGACCACCGCGAATGCGATTCGCGTATTTGGAAAGCGAGTAGGATCGCAGGAGGTAGCGAGGAGCGAGTAGCGAGGAGGGCCGCCCCCCACCCCCTTCTCGCTACTCGCTACCTCCTACCTCCTAAGAGAGGAGGCTTGCGGTGCGCGGAGCGGTGCCGTCAGATATCGAGATCGCGCAAGCGGCGAAACTCCGCCCCATCGCCGATGTCGCCGCGGAGCTGGGGCTGGGCCCCGACGAGCTCCTCCCTTACGGGCACACCAAGGCCAAGATCAGCATGGCCGCGATCCGGGCGCGCACGCCGTCGGGGCGCCTGGTCCTGGTCACCGGGATCAATCCCACCCCGGCGGGGGAGGGGAAGTCCACCGTCACCGTCGGATTGAGCCAGGCGCTCCGCCGGATGGGCAAGCAGGCCATCCTCTGCATCCGGGAGCCCTCGCTCGGACCGGTGTTCGGCGTCAAGGGCGGCGCGGCGGGCGGCGGCTATTCGCAGGTCGTGCCGATGGACGAGATCAACCTCCACTTCACCGGCGACTTCCACGCCATCGCCTCGGCCCACAACCTCCTCTCGGCGATGCTGGACAACCACCTGCATCACGGGAACGGGCTCGGCCTGGACCAGCGGCGGATCACCTGGCCCCGCGCGATCGACATGAACGACCGGGCCCTCCGCCAGATCGTGGTGGGGCTGGGTGGCGTGAACGGCGGTCCCTCCCGTGAAGACCGCTTCGTGATCGTGCCGGCGAGCGAGATCATGGCGATCCTCTGCCTCGCCTCCGATCTGGCCGACCTCGAGACCCGGCTCGCCCGCATCGTCGTCGGGCTCACCCGGGAGAAGAAGCCCGTCACCGCCGCCGCCCTCAAGGCGAGCGGGGCGATGACCCTGCTCCTCCGCGACGCCCTGCTCCCCAATCTGGTCCAGACGCTGGAAGGCGGCCCCGCCCTGGTCCACGGGGGGCCGTTCGGCAACATCGCGCACGGCTGCAATTCGCTCATCGCCACCCGGCTCGCCCTCTGCCTGGGCGAGATCGTGCTCGCCGAGGCGGGCTTCGGCGCCGATCTCGGCGCCGAGAAGTTCCTCGACATCAAGTGCCGGCTGGGGGGCCTCAATCCGGAGGCCGCGGTGATCGTCGCCACGGTGCGGGCGCTCAAGATGCACGGCGGGGTGAAGAAGGATGCCCTCGGCGCCCCCGATCCCGCCGCGGTGAGCCGGGGGCTCGCCAACCTCGAGGCCCACGTCCGCAACCTGGGCAAGTTCGGCCTTCCGGTCATCGTGGCGCTCAATCGCTTCACCTCCGACACCAGGGAAGAGCTCGACACGGTCCTCGACGCCGCGGCGGGCTGGGGGGTGCGCGCGGCGCTGAGCGAGGTCTGGGCCAGGGGAGGAGAAGGCGGCGAGGCGGTGGCGCGGGAGGTCCTCGCCGCGCTCGACCTGGGCGGGGCGTGCTTTCGGCCGCTCTACGATCTCGCGCTCCCGATCAAGCGGAAGATCGAGCTCATCGCCACCGAGATCTACGGCGCCGCCGGAGTGGACTACCACACAGCCGCCGAGCGCTCGATCGCCCAGTGCGAGGCGATGGGCCTGGGCGCCACGCCGGTCTGCATGGCCAAGACCCAGTACTCCTTCAGCGACGATCCCGGCCGGCTGGGCCGCCCGACCGGATTCCGGATCACCATCCGCGACGTGTATGCTTCGGCGGGTGCGGGCTTCGTGGTGGCGCTGGCCGGCGACATCATGACCATGCCCGGGCTGTCCGGCACGCCGGCCGCCGAGGCGATCCGGGTCCACCCCGACGGCCGGATCGAGGGGCTCTTCTGATGAAGCTCGAATTCACCGCCACGCCCGAGGCGCCGCAGGCGATCGGTCCCTACAGCCAGGCGGTCACCGCCGGCGATCTGGTCTTCACCGCGGGGCAGATCGCGCTCGATCCGGCCACCATGCAGATCGTCGCCGGCGGGATCGCCGAACAGACCGAGCGGGTGCTGAGCAACCTGGACGCGGTACTCCGGGCCGCGGGCTCCGGGTTAGGCCGCGTGCTCAAGACCACGGTCTTTCTCCAGCGCATGGGCGACTTCGCCGCGATGAACGAGGTGTACGCCCGGCGCTTCGGGGAGCACCGGCCCGCCCGCAGCACCGTCGCGGCGGCGGGCCTGCCGAAGGACGTGCTGGTGGAGATCGAGGTGGTGGCGACCGTTGACCGTTGACCGCAGTTTGGGAGTGGATCGGGCCTGGTGGTCCGGCCGGTCTTCAAAACCGCGACGGAGACGCCTTCGGCTGCTCCGGTGGGTTCGATTCCCACACGCTCCCGCCACCCTCGGCTGGATGATGGCGGCGTGGCTGGCGACCGCCTGTGCCGCCGGCACCAGGGGTCGCCCGGCCGCTCCGCCGGTCGAGCCGGCCGGCGCCCCCGATACCGGCCGCCGGCCCGTTCCGCCGCCGGGCCCTCCCGACACCGCGGGTGCGGGTGCGGGCGCCGGGGCGAGGAGGCCGGACACCGCGGGGAAAGCGCCGGTCGTCGTCCATCGGCTCAAGCCGCTGCCCGCCTTCTTCCAGTCGCTGCTCATTCCCGGCTGGTCCCAGTCGAAGCTCGACCGGAAGCTCACCGGCTCCCTGTTCGTCTCCTGGGAAGGCGTCACGCTGGGCATGTTTCTGAAGGCGCGCGGCGAAGTCCGCTACCTCCAGCGGATCGGCGCGGACAGCAGCCGGATCACGGCCAAGCTGCGGGAGCGGCAGGACTGGCTCGTCCTGCTGGGCTTCAACCACCTCTTCGCCGGGCTGGAGGCGTACGTGGCGAGCCAGCTCCAGGACTTCCCGGCCGACGTGCGCCTCCGGGCCGCGCCCGGCGGGTTAGGGTTCGAGGCGGTGGTGCCGTTCCGGATCCCGTGAACCGGGCGCCGATCGGGGTCTTCGATTCGGGGCTCGGCGGGCTCACCGTGCTGCACGCGATCCTCACCCGGCTGCCCGGCGACTCGACGGTGTATTTCGGCGACACGGCGCGGGTCCCCTACGGACCCAAGTCGGCCGAGACCGTCCGCCGCTACAGCCGGGAGATTCTTGGCTGGCTCCTGGCCCAGGGGGTCAAGGCCGTCGTGGTCGCGTGCAACACCAGCACCGCGCACGCGCTCGAGACCCTGCAGGCCGCCTCCCCGGTGCCGGTGATCGGCGTCATCGAGCCCGGTGCCCGGGCGGCGGTGGCCCGCTCGGGCGGCCGGCCCATCGGCGTCATCGGCACCATAGGCACCGTCGGAAGCGGCGCCTACGAGCGGGCCATCACCCGGCTCGCGCCCGGGGCCCTGGTCGTGAGCCGGGCCTGCCCGCTCCTGGTGCCGCTGGTCGAGGAGGGCTGGTTCGCGCACCCGGCCACCCGGCTGGTGGCCCAGGAGTACCTCGCGCCCCTCCGCGCGCACGGCGTGGGCAGCCTGGTCCTCGGTTGTACCCACTATCCGTTGCTCGCGCCGCTCCTTGGAGAGCTCATGGGGCCCCGGGTGGGGCTGATCGACAGCGGGGCGGAAACCGCGGCCCGAGTGGCGGAAGCGCTGGTGGAGCGCGGGCTCGAGGCGCCCCCGGAGTCCGGGCGGGCGGTGACCCACCGCTTCGCGGTGAGCGACGATCCCGGCCGGTTCCGGACCGTGGGCGAGCGCTTCCTCGGCGAGCGCCTCGGGCAGGCCGAGGTGGTCAGCCTCGAAACTGTCTGAGCTCGGCCGTGGACTCCGTCGCGACGGCGTACCGCATGCCGTCGAGCCACGCTCCCGGATTGAGATAGCGGCGGCCCGGGAAGGGCTCCTCCAGCGCGGGCCGGTGGGTGTGCCCCATGACGAGCAGCGAAATGTCGCCGGCGTCGCGGAGTCGCCCGGTCGCCCACTCGCGCTGGAGCAGGGCCGCGTGGTCGAGGTACGCCGCATCCCGGTTGGGATCGGCCAGGTGGCGGCTGAATCGCTTGACCAGCCAGAGCCCCAGGTCGGGATGGAGGAGCCGGTAGGCCGCCGTGGTGAGCGGATGGCGGATGACCCGATGGATCATGCGGCCCGCCCAGCGGGCCTCGGCCAGGCCGTCACCGTGGACCGCGAGCACCGAGCGCCCGCCGAGCGGGAGGTGCAGCTCTTCGGCCGCGAAGCGGATGTCGAGCTCCTCGTCCCAGAACGATCCGGCCCACCGGTCGTGATTGCCGCCGGTCAT
>DASYRI010000063.1:0-11633 GCA_036004545.1 Gemmatimonadales bacterium | reverse complement strand
GAGCCGGTGCCGACGTACACGACGTTGGGATCCGACTCGGCGACCCGGATGGCCCCGATGGACGGGGTGGGAAAGAATCCGTCGGAGATGTTATCCCAGCTTTCCCCGGCGTTGGTGGTCTTCCAGACGCCGCCGCCGCTCGCCCCCATGTAGAAGGTGAGCGGCTGGTCGGGCACGCCCGCCACGGCGGTCACCCGGCCGCCGCGGTTGGGGCCGAGCCGGCGGAAGCGGAACTCACGGACGAAGGCCGGGGGGACGGTGTCGCTCGGGGCGGAGCCGATCGCGGAGGCGACGAGGGCGAGAGGCAGCAGCATAGGACGCTCCGAGGAGCGGTGGTGGCCGTGGGGTCCGGGGGGACCCTGGTTCGGAGCAGTACATTAGAAGGTCGCGACCGCCTCCGGGAGTCCTCCGGAACCGCGGGCGCCTACCGCAACAGCCATTCGACCGCCTGAAGGATCCACCCGCGCGGCCCCGGCGGGCAGGGAGGAGCGTGGCCACCACGCCGGGCGGGGACGTTGCAGGGCCGGGGACGGCCGAAGCTCATCTGCTGATCCCGGGCCATGACGGAACGACAGCGCGGCGTGGCGTTTGGACACGTCCGGAAGCGGGATTCTCCCTGCGACGAAACTGCGGCCGCGCGCCCGAAGTGTCGCGCCGGCAAAGACATTTCGTCGCACCCCGCGCCGGCATGATCGGCGGTCTGGGGCGGACCGGGACTTGCCGCCCAGGATCGCCACCCGGGGGCGAGCCCCGATGTCTTTTGGCGGTAGCGGAGGGATTTCCGATGATCCACGAGCTCAAGCGCGCAACCATTCGCGGGCGCCTGGCGGCCGCGGTGTTCCCGGCACTCGTTGTGACGATGATCGGCTGCGGATCGGATCAGAGCGGACCCGGGTCGCAGCACGCCTTCGTCCGTCTGCTCCAGGCGGACCCGACGGCGCCCCAGGCAGTGGACCTGGCGATAGACGATGCGGTGGTCGCGCGGGGGGTGGCGTTCGGTCGCGCATCGCCCAAGGTCACGACCTCGGCGGGCCACCATCTGCTCGCGATCAAGAGCGGCGCCACGGCGGTGGCCCAGTACCAGGCAGATCTCCACGCCGGCGCGACCTACTACGTGGTGAGCGCCGCCGGGGCTCTGTACCTCGCGGAGGCGGCCAGGGACGGCGGGGGAATCAGCCCGGACACCGGCACGTACAATCCCATCCGGGCGAACGTCCGGTTCGTCAACGTGCCGGGCCCCGACGTCCCGCCCGCGCTGGTCACCGCCTTTCTCTACGCTCCGGCCACGGTGGACTCGACCCAGCGCTTCGGGATAGATACCCGGATCGCCTCCTACGGACCGCTGATGCAGCTCGATCCGGGAACGATCACCATCCGGTTCCGTCCCACCGGCGATCCGACGGTCGTCGCCGAGGCGGTGTTCGATGTGGCGGCGGGGCAGGTGAAGGCGGTGATCCTGGAACGCGATTCCGGAGGAGCCCTGCACACCCGGGTGGTCATCGAGGAGTGAGCCGGTCCCGCTTCCAGCCATAGCGGGCCAGCGGGATCCTGCTCCCCGGTCCGAAGCGCACGCCCTCCCGCTCGAGGAGCATGCGCTGGGTGAGCTCGGCACCGGGGATCCGGCGCCGGCTCACCTTGCCCAGGGCGTTCACGACGCGGTGCCAGGGGATAGTCGTGCCGGCCTGGAGCGCCGCCATGGCGTAGCCCACCTGGCGGGCCCGTCCGGGCAGGCCCGCGAGCCGGGCGACCTGGCCGTAGCTCGCGACCCGGCCCCGCGGGATTCTTCGCACGATCGCATAGATCCGGACGTAGGCGGCTGCCGTCATCGGGCGGGGTGGGCCGGCGGCTCGGGGCCTCAGAACCCCCGGCCGAGCGCCGCCTCCAGGTGCTGCTTGTAGCCGCGGGAAAGCTTCAGGCTGGTGCCGTCCTGGAGAATGACGTGGTACTCGCCCCGGAAAAACGGCTGCAGCTCCTTGATCCGCTCCACGTTCACGATGGTCGAGCGATGGATCCGGACGAAGCGCGCCGGCTCGAGCTGCTGCTCGAGGCTCTTCATCGTCTCGCGCAGCAGATGCCACGCTTTTCCCGCGTGGATCTTCAGGTAGTCCCCCTCGGCTTCGACCCAATCAATCTCCCGGACGTTGAGCACGGAGACCCGGCCGCCCGACTTGATGACCAGCCGCCGGAGATACCGTCCCGAGGCCGGTGGCGGGTCGGCGCCGGGCGGCCGCCCCATCCCCTCGAGGAGCGCAACCAGGCGGTCACTCGCTTCGCCGAGCCGCCCCTGGCGGACCTGGCGCTTGGCCCGGCCCAGCGCGACGCGGAAGCGGTCGTCGTCGAACGGCTTGAGCAGGTAGTCCACCGCGTTCACCTCGAATGCCCGCAGGGCATACTGGTCGTAGGCGGTGACGAAGACGACCACCGGCAGCTGGGGAAGCTCCAGCCGCCGCAGCATGGTGAGCCCGTCCATCTCGGGCATCTGGACGTCGAGGAAGAGCAGGTCCGGAGGGTCCCGCTCGATCCGCTCCAGCGCCGACCGGCCGTCGGAGCACTCCCCGACCACCTCGATCTCCGGGTCCTCCGCGACCAGGGCCTTGATCGCGGCGCGGCCGGCCGGCTCGTCGTCCACGATCAGGGCCCGGATTCCCTCTCCCCCCGGAGTCACGTCTCGCCTTCCCAGTCGGCGGGCGCGAGGTGGAAGGGCAGCTCGACCCGGGCCTGGAGGCCGCCTTGGGGGAGGTTGCTGACCTCGAGGGTGAAGTCTTCACCGTAGAGCCGCGCCAGCCGGGCCCGGCTGTTGGACAACCCGATGCCCGGCCGGGCGGCGTCGCCGTCGCCAACCCCCGGCCCGTCGTCGCGCACCACCAGCTGCAGTCGCCCGTTCACCTTCCGTGCCCCCACCGAGATCCGCCCCGCGAACAGGTGGGGCGCGATGCCGTGCCGGATCGCGTTCTCGACCAGCGGCTGGAGGATCAGGTGCGGCACCTTGGCGTCGAGGACCTCCGGGTCCACCTGGAAGGACACCTGGAGGCGGTCCCGAAAGCGGATCTGCTCGATGTCGAGATAGCTCCGGATGAAATCGAGCTCCTGCTTGAGCGGCACCTCCTGCTGCGCGGCGCCGTCCAGCATCCGCCGCAGCAGGTCGCCGAGACCCGCGGTGACCTTGACCGCGTTGTCCCGGTCGCCGGTGCGAACCAGCGAGCCGATGGTGTGGAGGGCGTTGAAGAGGAAGTGCGGGTGCAATTGCATCTTGAGCCCCTGCAAGTCGGCCCGGGCCAGCTGGGTCTCGAGCTGCGAGGCGGTGAGCTCCCGCTCCCGGAAGCGGCGGTAGTGGTCGGCCGCGGAGCTCACCGCCAGGATGGTCCAGTAGAGCAGGCCGTCGGAGAAGATCCACACCACGAAGAGCCGCGCCGCGCGGGCCAGCAACGGCTTCGCGTCCGGTGGCAGCGGCATGAGATGGGGCCAGTACCAGGCGGAGCCAAGGTCGAGGAGGAACACGAACGAGAGGCATGCCGCCAGATGCACGGCGGCATTCAGCGGCCAGCGGCGGGCCGGGAGCGGAAACCGCCGGCCCAGCCAGAGAATGCCCGGGGTCGCCACGGCCCACGCCGCGGCGATCGGCATCTGGAGGGCGAACGACATCCACCAGGGATACGCGCGGCCGGAGAGAGCGGAGCTCAGGTGCTGCTGTGCCGAGGTCAGCAGCCCGTACCCGGCCCCGACGCCGAGGATCAGCCTCCAGGGAATCCGACCGGCGCGGCCGGGGCGAGGGCCGGGGATGGCGGCGAGGGCGTGGCTCATCCGCCGGAATGATGCCGCGCTAATTCCGGCGCCGGTAGCCGATGGTCCACATCACCTCCCAGGTCTGCCCGCCGTCGCGGGAGAGATCCCAATCCCACTGGAGGCTCTTGGCGGTGATGGCGTAGAACACCATCCGGTTCCGGATCGAGCTGCTGTCAGGCTGGATCCGGGGCGCCGTCGTCAGGGTCATCCGGCCGTCCTTGAAGTCGCCCGTGAGCGTGATGTAGCTGCCGCGGCTGTCAACCCAGGTCTGCTGCCACTGTCCCGCGGCCGGGTCCCAGACCGAGACGCTCATCCCGGTCCAGGAAGCCGGGGCCAGGTTCTTGAAGCTCTCCTGAATGGCGCAGCCGTCCAGTTCCCTCCGGATGGTGTTGACGGAGCGAGTCTCGCGCCACTCGTCGGACCCGGGCCGGGCCCGGCTCCGGCCGCTCAATTCCCAGGTCCCCAGCCAGAAGTCGAACTGCCGCGCCTCCGGCGACCGGCACGGCTCCGCGGGGGCCGGGGGCGGGGGCGGAGTCTGCGCGGCGCCGGCCTGGGCCAAGACCATCAGGACGGCCGCGACAAAACTGCGGTGCATGGGAGCCTCTCCGATGGCGTGCGGTTCGAGCCAACGCTAGTGGGTCCCGCCGGTCAGACCTAGTGCCGTTCCAAGTTGTTCCGCCAAGGGAGGCACATGGTGGAGCCCGGTTGACCTCCTACCGAGCTCACAATAGGGGCAACAAGCTGGATCGGCACCAGCCGGGTGCGACGAACCGGGGTTCCGGGCTGACCGGCAGCCGCGCCGGCGCGCCGAACCCGGCGGCCGCGATCGCCGGCGCAGAATCCGCCGGTTTCGACCGCCGGGCGGCGCCGCTCGCCGCAAGGCGATTTCGCGGCGACGCCATCTCGCGACAGACTTGGGTTACGCGGGCCAACCGCCCACTCAAGCGCGGAGTCTCCGGAGCATGCGAAGCCATCTGGTTGGGCGGACGGCCGGCCGCACGGCAATCCTGGCGCTGGCACTCTGCCTCGGCTGCCTCGGGTCAGCCGCGTCTCCCGGGCTCGAGCCCGACCCGAATGCCCGGCTCCGGATTCTGTTCATCGGCAACAGCCTCACCTACTTCAACGATCTGCCCGCGCTGGTCAAGGCCCTGGCGGATTCGGCCGGGGCGGCCCCGGTGTACGCCGGCGCGGTCGCCTATCCCGATTACAGCCTGGAGGACCACTGGAACGAAGGGACCGCCGCCCGGGAGATCGCCCGGGGGGTGTGGGACTACGTGGTGATGCAGCAGGGCCCCTCCGCGCTCGAAGAGTCGCGGGTCCTGCTGCTGGACTACGCCGGGCGATTCGCGGGGCGCATTCGGGTGGCCGGGGCCAGACCGGCGATGTACATGGTCTGGCCGTCGCTGAGCCGCTCCGGCGACTTCGATCGGGTGAGCGAATCGTACCGCCTCGCCGCGGAGTCAATCCAGGGTCTGCTGCTGCCGGCCGGCGACGGGTGGCGAGCCGCCTGGAGACGGGACGCGTCGCTTCCACTCTACGGCCCCGACGGGCTCCATCCCAGCAGCTACGGGACCTACCTGGCCGCCCTGGTGATCGTTCAGGGTATCACCGGCAAGTCGCCGGTGGGATTGCCGTCCCGCCTGTCCCTCGGAACCGGCACCCGGTACGACCTCCCGCCGGCGGTGGCCCTGCTGCTCCAGGAAGCGGCCGCCGAGGTGGCGCCGCCGCCCTGAGCCTCCGGTCTCCCTCCCCCCACTCTCCCGTCCGCGCATTGACCGGGTGGAGACCGGCCGGTAGGTTCGGCACGCCGTGCCCGCGCGCCCGCGCGGCGGCTTTCCCGAGTGCCCGACCCCGGAACCCGCGATGGCCGCTGACCACAAGGAGCAGTGGGGGACCCGCCTCGGCGTGATCCTGGCGGTCGCGGGCTCGGCGGTCGGGCTCGGCAACTTCCTCCGCTTTCCCGGCCAGGCGGCCCAGAACGGCGGCGGCGCCTTCCTCATCCCGTACTTCTGCGCGCTCATCTTCCTCGGCATTCCCATCGGCTGGGCCGAGTGGACCATGGGCCGCTACGGCGGCAAGAAGGGGTTTCACTCGGCGCCGAGCGTGATGGGCGTCTTCGGGCGTGGGAGCCTGGGGCGGTACCTCGGCGTTCTCGCCGCGGTCGTCCCACTCGCGGTCTCCTTCTACTACGTCTTCATCGAGGCGTGGACGGTCGGCTACTTCCTCAAGTTCGCCACCGGCGGCATCGGGATCGACCGCGCGGCGCCGGTCGCCGAGCAGACCTCCGCCTCCAGCGCCTTCTACACCGCATTCACCGGGGCGGGCGGGGACGGGGTGCTCTTCACCGGCGATTCCCACTTCACCATCCTCTGCTGGGTGATCACCTTCGGGCTCAACATCTGGCTCATCCACCGCGGCATCTCCAAGGGGATCGAGAAGTTCTGCAGCTGGGCGATGCCGGCGATGGCGGTGTGCGCCCTGGTGGTGCTGATCCGGGTGCTCACGCTGGGAACGCCCGATCCGGGCCATCCGGACCAGAGCGTGCTGAACGGGCTGGGCTACATGTGGAACCCCGACTTCTCCAAGCTCGGGAGCTTCCAGACCTGGCTCGCCGCGGCGGGACAGATCTTCTTCACTCTCGGCGTGGGGTTCGGCATCATCATCAACTACTCGTCCTACATGAAGCCGAAGGACGACGTGGTGCTCTCGGCGCTCACCGCGTCGGCCACCAACGAGGTGTTCGAGGTGGGCTTCGGAGGGATGATCACGCTCACCGCCTCCGTGGTCTTCCTGGGCCTCTCCGGCACCGCGGCGGCGGTGGCCACCGGCTCGTTCGGCCTCGGATTCAACACCCTGCCGGTGGTGTTCGCGCACATGGGCCCCCTGGGCAACCTGGTCGGGGCGATCTGGTTCTTCATGCTGTTTCTAGCTGCTATCACCAGCTCGATCTCGATGTACCAGCCCGCGGCGGCGTTCCTCAAGGAGGCCACCGGTCTGAGCCACGGGAAGACGGTCGCGCTGCTGATCGGACTCAGCGTGATCGGCTCGGGGCTCACCATCTGGTTCACGAAGGATGGGACCTTCTGGAGCACGCTCGACTTCTGGGTCGGGACGTTCCTGATCTTCGTCACCGCCACGATCATGATCGTGCTCTTCAGCTGGGTGTTCGGGATCGAGCGGGGCTGGCGCGAGGCGCACCACGGCTCGGTGCTCCGGATCCCGCCGATCTTCAAGGTCGTGATGAAATGGGTGGCGCCGGCCTACCTGCTGGTGGTGTTCATCGGCTTCTGCATCCAGAACCTCCCGGGCGCCGTTCAGCAGGTGCTGGGAAGCTGGGCCGCCAAGCTGGCCGTCGGGCTCATCCTGGTGATGATCGCCGGGATGGCGCTGGCGGTGCAGCGAGGCGAGAAGCGCTGGCGGGCGGCGGGGATGGATCTGGACGACGACCGGCCGTCCGACGGCGACCCGGCGCCGGCCCCGGCCCGGAGGAGCGGCCGATGACCGCCGGCGGCTGGGTCCTGATGATCGTCTCGCTCGCCGTCGTGTGGGGGCTCACCTTCTGGTGCTTTTACCGGGTGCTGACCGCGCCGCCGGAGGACCACGTCGTCAAGCCGCCGGATCAGCTGGGCGGGTGAACGGTCAACGGTCAACGGTCCATCCCGGGCTCCCGCGGGTTACCCGTCGTGCCGCCACCAGCCGTACTGGAACTGCTGCCGCCGGCCGCTCGGGGTGATATGGTCCTCCAGCCGGCTTTGCATCAAGCGGAAGCCGGGTCCCAGCACTGCGCCGATCTCCTTCGCCGAGTAGCGCTGGACGGCCAGACCGCTGCAGCGGGTGGGTCCCTCGGGCCCGAAGGTGGCCAGCACGACGTGCCCTCCCGGCGCGAGCCCCGCTCGCAGCACCTCGAGATACCGCGCGCGCTCTTCCAGGTCCACGAGAAAATGCAGCACCGCGCGGTCGTGCCATAGAGCATACCGTCGGGGCGGACGAAACTCCGTGACATCGGCCTCCATCCACTGAACCCGCGCCGCCGCAGCGCCAAGCCGGGCCTGGGCGGCCGCGAGGGCCTTGGGAGCGAGGTCGAGGACGGTGAGGTCGGTGAAGTTCTGCTTCAGCAAGTGATCCACAAGCGTCGAAGCTCCGCCGCCGGCGTCGAGCACCGGCGCGTCGCGAGGCACGCCGGTGGCGAGAATCAGCTCCAGCGACCGCTCGGGCACGGGCTCGTACCACGACACCTCGGTGGGCGCCGCGGCCTGATGCACCCGCTGCCAGTGGGCCTTCGGGTCGCCGGGCATCACGCCGCGGTCGAATCGTTCGTCATCGCTCGGTCCCTTCGAGATGGATGGGGAGCTGCCTTCCGCACAATACTCGCGCTCGGCGGCGGGACGTCAACCCGTTCAGTGCTTGACGGCGGGACCGAAGGAGGCAGTTTAGGGCATGATCGAGAGGCTGCGGGCCGCGCTGGCCGATCGCTACGAACTCGAACGGGAGATCGGCCAGGGGGGCATGGCCGTCGTCTTCCTTGCCCGCGACCTCAAGCACCATCGCCCGGTCGCCCTCAAGGTGCTGCGGCCGGAGCTCACCGCGAGCCTCGGCGCCGAGCGGTTCCTCCGCGAGATTGACACCGCCGCCGGCCTCAACCACCCCCACATTCTCCCGCTGCACGATTCGGGCGAGGCCGCCGGCTGCCTCTACTACGTCATGCCCTACGTCGAGGGGGAATCCCTTCGCGACCGTCTGAGCCGCGAGAAGCGGCTTCCGCTGGAGGAGGCGCTCCTGATCGGCCGCGAGGTAGCCGACGCGCTGAGCTACGCTCACAGCCAGGGCATCGTGCATCGAGACATCAAGCCGGAGAACATACTGCTCGCGGCCGGCCACGCCGTCGTGAGCGATTTCGGGATCGCGCGCGCGATGGAGGCCGCCGGCGCGGAACGGCTCACCGGGACGGGGCTCGCGCTCGGCACGCCGGCCTACATGAGTCCCGAGCAGGCAACCGGCGAGTCCCGGCTCGACGCCCGGAGCGACATTTACAGTCTCGGCTGCGTTATTTACGAAACACTTTCCGGCGAGCCCCCGTTCGCCGGACCCACGGTGCACGCGGTGCTCGCGAAGCGGTTGACGGAGGCCGCCCCAGGGGTGCGTCGGCTCCGCGCCGAGGTCCCCGTTCCGGTGGAGCAGGCGATCGCCAGGGCCCTGGCCAGGGAGCCGGCCGAGCGGTTCGACTCCGCCGCGGGGCTGGCGCTGGCGCTCACCACCGGCCCGACTGCGGCCGTGTCCCGGGTGACCAGGCCGCTGACGGGGTGGAGGCGGATGGCTGCTTTCGGAGCGGCCGCCGTGGTACTGACGGCGATCGGGGTGGCGATCGTGCGACGGTTCACCGCACCGGCCGGTCGGATTTCGCCCACGGCCGTCGCCGTGCTGCCATTCTCTGTCCATGGCCTGGCCGCCGCGGCGTACCTCGGCGAAGGCATGGTGGACTTGCTGAGCCGGAACCTGGATGGGGCGGGTGATCTGCGCAGCATCGATGCCGGGACGGTGCTGACCGCCGCGCGAGGCACCGCCAGGTCGGGTGGCGCCGTGGATACTCAGAGCGGACGCGCGACGGCGCGACGGGTCGGCGCCGGGCTGTATGTGCTCGGCAGCGTGTACGGGGTGGCGGGGCGCTTGCGCATCCAGGCGGCGATGTACGGAGGCGGAGACGCCAGCGACACGGCCGGAAGCGGCTCCGCGGCGGTGAGTCAGGCCACCGTCGAGGGCGACACCACGGAGGTCCTCCAGCTGGTGGATCGTCTCTCCGCCGACCTGCTCGCCAACCGCCGCCGGGGACCCGCGTTCCGCCTCACTGAGACGGCCGCCCGCACCAGTCGCTCGCTCCCCGCCCTCAAGGTGTATCTCGACGCCGAGCGGGACCTGCGCCTCGGAAAGCTGGATTCCGCCGTTGCGGGATTCCAGCGCGCCGTTGGCGAAGACAGCAGCTTCGCGCTGGCGCATTACCGGCTTGCGGTCGCGGCGGGATGGGCCGGCCGGGCGGGACTCTCCGATGCCGCCATCGAGCGGGCACTGGAGTACGGCAAGCGGCTGGGCGAGCGCGACCGCCGGCTGCTGACGGCCTACGCGGGGTTCCGCCGGGGTGCCGCCGACCAGGCCGAGGGGGAGTACCGCGCCGCCCTGACCGAGTTTCCCGACGACCTCGAGGCGGAGTTCCAGCTCGCCAACCTGCTCAACCTCTACAATCCTCTGCGGGGCCGGCCGCGGAGCGAAGCCCGCGAGCTGTACGACCGCGTGCTGGCGGTGGACCCCGGGTTCGGCTGACCCATATGACCCATGTGGGACCTCGCCGTGCGCGAGGAGGACTTCGGAGCAGCCGATTCGATGCTGCAGCGCTATCACGGAGTCGCCCCGTTGAGCATGCGGCTGCTCACCGCTCAGGCGCGGGCGGATTCCGCTACCCTGCTCCGCCTGTTTGAGGAGGCGCGGGCGGCGGACAACCGGCAGCCGCAGATCGCCGCGCGCTTCGTCGCCACCTATCGTGAGGATCTCGACGCGGCCGAGCGGCTTGACCGCCTGGGTCTCGCGCCGCAACGACGGCCGCTCCTGCGCGCCGGGGCCCAGCAGCTCCTGGCGTGGTTGGAGGTGGCCCGAGGCCGGTGGTCGGCCGCGAAGGCGGCATTTGCCGATGCCGAGGGGATGGAAGGAGTGGCTCCGCCGCTCAGCGTGAGCCGGGCGGTGGCGGCGACGCTCCCGTTCATCGTGGTGCACACCGCCGACCTTGCCGAGATCCGCGGAGAGATCGAGCGGTGGAACCCGGCGGCCATGGGAACCGGGCCGGCCCCGGGCCTGGCTCAGGCCCTCGCTCCACACCTCCGGCAGCACCTGCTCGGCCTGCTCAGCTCGGCGTCGGGCGACGGGGCCGGCGCATCGCAGGCGGCGGCGGAGCTGGAGCGGCTTCCCACGCCGCCCGGGGCGCGCGAGGTGCCGCGCGCGCTGGCGAGCGCGGTCCGAGCCGACGTCGAGTGGCGGCGCGGCCGGCCGGCGGAAGCGCTGGCGGCTCTCGATCGTGGCAACGGCGCGCTGCCGCTCGAGCTGGTGGAGGTCCCCTTCTACGCCACGCTGCGCGAATACGCTCTGGAAGCGGGGCGCTTTCTTCGCGCGGATCTCCTGCATCGGCTCGGCCGTGACGCCGAAGCGCTGCGATGGCTTCAGACCTCCCTGCAGGGAGCGCCCAACGAGTTCGTCTATCTGGCGCCTTCGCACCTGCTCCAGGGGCAGATCTACGAGCGAATGGGTGACCGTGCCAAAGCCGCCGAGCATTACCGGCGGTTTGTCAACCTCTGGCGGAATTGCGATCCCGAGCTCCGGCCCAGGCTCGAGGAGGCGCGGGCCCGGCTGGCGGCTCTCGGTACGACGGCGGCCCGCCGATAGTCAGCTCACCGCTCACTCACGGCCCTGGTCCGGAGCCGCGCCCGCTCCTGCTCCACGTAGCCTTCGGCCTCGCGGAGGAGCGCCTGGGCGTCGAACAGGATCCCGTCCTTGATCGTCCAGGCGACGCCGCCGTACTTCCACTGGTCGGCGCGGGGCACCAGCCCATAGAACCCGTAGCCGCGGCCGTACATCACCTTGAGGTTGTCGATCGGGTTGCCGTTCACGACCGCGAGATCCGCCCTGCATCCCACCCGCACGCCGCAGAAATCCTTCAGGCCCATCGCCTGGGCGGCGTTGGTGGTGGCCACCTTGACGACGTCAATGGGGTGAATGCCCGCTTCCTGCATGAGCTCGAGCTCGCGGATGAGCATGATCCCGCCGATGCCGCCCTCGTCGCTCCCCGCGGTGAGGAGCCCCCCGCGCTCGTG
>DASYRI010000062.1:0-8538 GCA_036004545.1 Gemmatimonadales bacterium | reverse complement strand
CTTCGACGAGCTCGTTCGCGACCGGCGCGCGGCGCGAATCGGCGGGCTCTGGGTCGCGGCGGAGCGACTGGCGCTCGCGGAGGCGATTCCCGGGAGTGCCGACGCGGTCCGCGAGCTGATCCGCGGCCGGCTCGAGATCGCCGGTCCGACGACGGCCGGGGCGCTCGCCGCCTCGCTCGGGGTGACCGCACCTGACGCCGAAGCGGCGCTGGCAGCGCTGGAAGCCGAGGGCGTGGTACTTCGGGGCCGGTTCACACCGGGGCCCATGAGCCCGAGCGAAGAAGGAGAAGCGCGGGGCGGAGGCGCCGGGGCGCTCGAGTGGTGCGAGCGGCGGCTCCTCGCCCGGATCCACCGCTACACGCTCAACCGCCTCCGCGCCGAGATCGAGCCGGTGAGCTCGGCCGACCTCATGCGGTTCCTCTTCTCCTGGCAGCGAGTGGAGCCGGAGGAGAGGGCGGCGGGCCTGGAGGGGCTCGCCGCGGTCATCGAGCAGCTGGACGGCTACGAGGTCCCGGCCGGCGCGTGGGAGACGGAAGTCCTTGGCGCTCGGTGCACCGAGTACGACCCGGGGCTCCTCGACCTGCTCTCGCTCACCGGCCGGGCCGGCTGGGGGCGGTTCTCGGTACCGGCCACGGGTAACGGCAACGGCGGGCCGCACGGGAATCGGCCGATCCGGTCCACTCCGGTGGCGCTCTTCCTCCGCGAGCACGCCGAGCTCTGGCGGAAGCTCGCCCCGTCCCGAACCGAAGAGCGGCCGTCGAGCGCGGCGCAGGCGGTGCTCGATGCCCTGGCTCGTCTGGGGGCGTCGTTCTTCCCGGAGATCGTGGCGGGCTCGGGGCTCCTGCCCACCCAGGCGGAGCAGGCGCTGGCGGAGCTCGCCGCGGCGGGGCTCGTCACGTCGGACAGCTTTGCCGGGCTCCGCGCGCTGCTCATCCCCTCCGCCAGGCGGAAGCCGCCGGCAGGTGGAGTGCGGAAGCAGAAGACGGTGCCGTTCGGGATCGAGGCGGCGGGGCGGTGGGCGCTGATCAGGGATCAGGGGTCGGGGGTCAGGGATCAGGGAACTGATCCCAAGGCGATTGAGACCTGCGCGCGGATTCTGCTCGCGCGCTACGGCATCGTCTTCCACCGGCTGCTCGCCCGCGAGGCGATCGCGGTGCCGTGGCGGGAGCTGCTGCTGGTCTATCGCCGGCTCGAGGCGCGCGGCGAGATTCGTGGCGGCCGCTTCGTGGCGGGCGTGACAGGCGAGCAGTTCGCGCTCCCCGACGCGGTGGTCAGGCTCCGCGCCATCCGGCGGGCGCCGCGCCCCGGCGGGCTCATCGCGATCTCCGCCGCCGACCCGCTCAACCTCATCGGGATCGTGACGCCGGGCGACCGGGTGCCCGCCATCGCCGGCAATCGGATCGTGTACGAGGATGGCGCGCCGCTGGCGGCATCGGAGGCGGGAGTCGTTCGCGCCCTGGCGGAGCATCCGCCGGAGCGCGCCCGGGCGATAGCACTCGCCCTGGCGAGGAAGCCCACGACTCCAGCGCTCCGGATGTACCTCGGGATGTCGGGGAGGCCGGCGCCTTCTGGAACTGTGCCTCCACGCCGGCGAAGCCAGGCCCCGTTGACTGCCGGCAAGGGCGGTTCCCGTTAACTGATCCCAGTTGACGGTTGACTGCAGTTACGCCGTCTTCCGCCTGGCCGCCTTCCCCTTGGCCCTGACCGGAATCCCCAGCGACGGCTGGAACAGGTACTCCGGGTCCGAAATGCGCGGCCGCGGCCCTTTCCCCGGCTTGGGCTGCCGGTAGACGTACCGCTCGCCCCGGAAGTTCCGGAACACCACCTCGTCCTTGCTGAAGCTCTCCACGTACTCCGGGAGGAGCGGCACTTTCCCGCCCCCGCCCGGGGCGTCAATGACGAAGTGGGGGTTGGCGAGGCCGCTGGTCCAGCCGCGGAGCGCCTTCATGATCTTGAGTCCGGTCTCCACCGTGGTGCGGAAGTGCTCCGCGCCCGCCACCTGGTCCGCCATGTAGATGTAGTAGGGGCGGACCCGCGCCATGAGCAGCCGCTGCATCAGCCGCACCATGACCTCGGGCGTGTCGTTGATGCCCTTGAGGAGCACGGTCTGGCAGCCCAGCGGAATCCCGGCGTCGGCCAGCATGCCGAGGGCGGCCACTGCGGCGGGGGTCAGCTCGTCGGGGTGGTTGAAGTGGGTGTTGAGGAAGAGCGGATGAAACTTCCGGAGCGTGTCGCAGAGCTCCCTGGTGATCCGCTCCGGCAGATGGCAGGGGACCCGGCTTCCGATCCGGATGATCTCGATGTGCCTGATGCTCCGGAGCCGGGTGAGAATGACCTCCAGCCGGCGGTCGGAGAGCATGAGCGGGTCGCCGCCGGACATGATGACGTCCCGGATCTCGGTGTGGGCCTCCAGGTACTGGAAGGCGGACTCGAACTGGGAGATCGGGATCTTCTCGGGGTCGCCCACCTTGCGCCGGCGGGTGCAGAATCGGCAGTAGCTGGCGCAGACCGGCGACACCAGGAAGAGCGCCCGGTCGGGATAGCGGTGGGTGATGTTGGGCACCGGGCTGTCGCGGTCCTCTTCGAGCGAGTCCACGATCCCGTCCACCACCTCGAGCTCCTGGATCGTCGGGACGTACTGGCGCCAGATCGGGTCGTCGGGAGACTTGATCAGGTCCACCATCGGCGGGGAGATCCGGAACTCGAAGTTGTCTATGGCGCGGCGGAGCCGCTCCCGGTGCGCGGGCGGGAAGTGCTCTTCCCCGAACCGCTCCGCGAGCGCCTCGATGCTGGTGATGGACCGCTGCCGGAGCAGCTCTTGCCAAGTCGACATGGACCTTCCAGGGGTCAGGGATCGGGGGTCAGGGGCCAGAGGAGGGGTCAGGGAGAATCCCCGAGCCCTTACCCCTGATCCCCGACCTCTATCCGTTTGACGAACACCACCAGGTTGTCGCCCGGCGCGTAGAAGTCGGCGATCTCCGCCGCTACGCGATAGCGCCGCCCGGCATAGAAGCCGCGGGTCGGGGCGTAGTCGGGCCGGCCCGCGGTTTCCACCGCGATCAGCCGGGCCCGCTTCGCCACCCGGCGCTCCATTTCCTCGATCAGCGCCGCGCCCACGCCGCGGTGCTGCCACCCCGGGTCGACCACGATCCAGTAGAGGTGGAAGGTGCCCTGGGTCCCGGGCGTCGGTCCCCAGCAGATCCAGCCGACCAGGGTGCCGTCGAGCTCGGCGCCGGCCGACTCGTAGTCAGGATCCGCCGCCCGGTTCAACCCGACCGCGGCGTCGAATACCTCGAGCGCCACGGCGACCTCGCCCTCGCGAAAGAGCCCGGTCGCGCGGGTCATCGCCTCGACTCGCGCGCGATCGCGGCCCGCCAGGGGGCGGACCAGGGCGGCTACGACGGTCCGGCTCACGCGGGGACGTTCTGCGTCAGCGCTTCGGCGGCCCGGGCCTGTTCGGAGCGCTGTTGCGCCTCTTCGACGACCTTGAGGATGAGATCGCCGTATGCCCAGCCGCGGGCGCGCGCCATGCGGGCCAGCCCGGCGTCGCTGGAGAGGTCGGGATTGGGGTTCACCTCGAGCACGTACGCATCGCCCGGCTCGGTGATCCGGAGGTCCACCCGGCCGTAGCCCTTGGAGCCGGCGAGGGTCTCCCACGCCTGCTTCGCCGCCTGGGTGACCCGCCTGGTGAGCTCGGGGCCGAGCCGGGCCGGGCACTCGGGCTGGGTGCCGAGGTCCTCGGGGCTCCCGGTGTCCCACTTGGCGGCGTAGGTGACGATCGGCCAGCTCCCCGCCGGCAACCGGTCGAAGCGGATCTCGGAGACCGGGAGCATTTCCCGGCCGACGAAGCCGACGTTTACCTCGCGGCCCGGCACGTATTCCTGGACCAGGACCTCGTTCCACTGCTCCAGAATCCGCGCCAGGCGGTCGCGCAGCGCCTTGCGGGTGGTGCAGACGGCGCCCGCGTCGATGCCCACGCTCGCGTCCTCGCCCGATGGCTTGACGATCACCGGATAGCGCAGTCCGGACGGCGGCGTGATGCCCCGGGCGAGCACGAACGGGGGCACCGGCACGCCCGCGGCGGCGAGCAGCGTGTTGGCGATGTGCTTCCGGTGGCAGATGGTCACCGGCCACGACGGGCAGCCGGTGAATGGGACCCGGGTCAGCTCCAGCGCCGCGACGGCGAAGTCCTCGTACTTGGCGTAGCCGTTCACCCCTTCGCAGAGGTTGAAGACGAGCTCGTGGCGCTGCACCCGGCGGAGCCAGGCGACGTCGCCCAGGTGCACCGGGATCTGGGAGATCTCGTGGCCGCCGGCGCGGAGGCAGCCCTGGATCTCGGTGACATTGGCCAGGACGGCGGCGACGTCCTTCTGTTCCCAGGCGGGGCTGCCGCCGTCGTAGAGGATGGCGATCTTCACGCCGCCGCCCGCTTGCGCTTGAGGAGCGAGCGGCCGCTGATCCGGCGCCAGGCGATGTCCGCCACGGCCTGAATGAGCTCGTCGTAGGACATGCCTGTCGCTCGCGCCGCCTTGGGGAAGCAGGAGTTGTCGTCCGGGTTGGGCAGGATGCCGGGGAGGGGATTGAGCTCCACGACCAGCGGCCGCCCGGCCGCGTCGCAGCGCACGTCCACCCGGCACCAGTCCCGGCAGCCGAGCACCCGGTAGGCCAGGAGCGCCGCGGACCTCACGTCGCGCGCCAGCTCTTTCGGGATCCGGGCGGGACACTCGAAGATGTCGAGGGGATGGTCGGGGGTGTCCCAGAGCCATTTCGCCTCGTAGCCGTAGATCGGCGCCGCGCCCAGGGGGAGGGAATCGAAGCGCATCCCGACCAGCGGCAGGCAGCGGGCCTCTTTCCCGTTGCCGAGGATGGCGACGGTGAACTCCTGACCCGGCAGCCAACTCTCGATCAGCACCGGCTCCTGGTAGGTGTCGAGCAGCTCGCCCACCTCCTGCACCAGCTTGGCCCGGTTGTGACAGAGCGACTTCTGGGTGATCCCCTTCCCCGAGCCTTCCAGCGCCGGCTTGGCGAACAGCGGGAAGGGGAGGTCCACGTTTCTGGCGTCCGCCCGGGTGGTGGCCACGATGAACGGCGCGGTGGGCACGCCGTAGTACGCCATGATCTCCTTCGCCCGGCCCTTGTGGAGGGTGAGCGCGAGGGCGAGCGGATCGGACGCATGGCAGGGGATACCCAGGAACTCGCAGATCGAGGGGACGTGGCTCTCGCGGTTCACCCCGTAGAGCCCCTCGGCGATGTTGAACACGAAGTCGGGCCTCGCGTCCATCAGCCGACGGGGGAACTCCCGATCCGCCTCGAGGCGGATCACCTCGCCCACGCCACAGAGCGCGGCGGCGACGGCCTCGATGGTCTCGGGCTCGTCCCACTCGGCGTAGAGATCGGGCTGGGGGAGATCGGTGCGGAGGGCTCGACTCGCGGATGCGCGATCGAACGCGGGGACGGCGGAATCGCCGGCTTTCTTCGGCGCCGGCAGCGGGGGCTTCTGGTTGAAGGCGAACCCTATTCGAACCGCCAAACGGTCTCCTTGATGAGGTTGTCGCCGGCTCTCAGGACGCCGGATCGCGCGCACGACGACATCACTCCGTCCAACTTAAGGAAAAACAACGGGTAACACAATACTTTTTGGCGGATTTCGCGGCGCTACCGGATTCTGCTGTAGGTCCGGAAGGTGAAGGCGAAGGCATGCTTCTCGTCGGGCTCGTGACGCTCTTCCTCGTCCAGCGCCCAGGCGGCGTCGAGCGGCGGGAAGAAGGTGTCGCCCTCGACCACCGCGTGCACCACCGTGAGGTGGAGCCGGTCGGCGCGGGGGAGCGCCAGCCGGTAGATCTCCCCGCCGCCCACCACGAAGACCTCGTCCTCGGTGGCGCCCAGGGCCAGCGCTTCCGCCAGGCTCGGCACGACGGTGACCCCGTGGGGGTGGAAGCCGGGATTGCGGCTGATCACCACGTTCCGGCGATTCGTGAGGGGACGCTGGATCTCCTCGAACGTCTTCCGCCCCATGATGACGGTGTGATCCAGGGTGAGCTTCTTGAAGTGCTGGAGGTCCTTGGGCAGGCGCCAGGGAAGCTTTCCCGCTTTGCCGATCACCCGGTTCTCCGACACCGCGACCACCAGCGAGACGATCACACCGCCACCGGGGCCCGGATCGCCGGATGGGGATCGTAGGCCTCGAGGGTGAAGTCCTGGAACCGGAAAGTGTCGAGCTCCCGGACCCCGGGATCGAGTCGGAGCCGGGGGAGCGCGCGCGGCTCGCGGGAGAGCTGCTCGCGCACCTGGTCCAGGTGATTGAGATAGAGGTGCGCGTCCCCGAAGGTGTGGATGAACTCGCCCGGAGCGAGGCCGGTCACCTGGGCCACCATCATGGTGAGGAGGGCGTAGCTCGCGATGTTGAACGGCACGCCGAGGAAGACGTCGGCGCTCCGCTGGTAGAGCTGGCAGGAGAGCCGACCCTCCAGCACGTAGAACTGGAAGAGCACGTGGCAGGGCGCCAGCGCCATCGCGGGGAGGTCGGCCACGTTCCAGGCACTCACCAGCATACGGCGGGAATCCGGGTTGCTGCGGATGGCGCTCAGGACCGCGCCGAGCTGATCGATGTGCCGCCCGTCGGGCGCGGGCCAGGAGCGCCACTGGTATCCATATATAGGCCCGAGCTCGCCATCGGGTCCGGCCCACGCGTCCCAGATCGAAACGCCTGCCTCATGCAGCGAGTCCACGCTGGTCTCGCCGCGGAGGAACCAGAGCAGCTCGTGGACGACCGCCTTGAGGTGGACCTTCTTGGTCGTGACGAGCGGGAAGCCCTGGGCGAGATCGAAGCGCATCTGCCAGCCGAAGATGCTGAGCGTTCCGGTGCCGGTACGGTCGCCTTTGGGGCGGCCGTGATCGAGGATGTGGCGCATCAGGTCGAGGTACTGTCGCATCAACCGGCCAGCTCCAATCTCGGCACCGCATACCCCGCGCTCCGCTCCACCTCGTGGAGCCGCTCCTCGATGTCGCCGGGGATCGGCGCCGCGGCCGAGCCCGTCTTCATCCCTCCGAGAGGGCGCTCCTCCCCCCCGGCCGGGAGCTTGACGCCGGGATTCAGGATCCCCATCGGATCGAACGCCTGCTTCACCTTCCGAAAAAGCTCCACGACGGCGCTCCCGTACATAGCGGGGAGCGCGTGGGTCCGGAGCCGGCCGTCGCCGTGCTCGCCGCTCAGGGTGCCGCCCAGCCCCACGACCACGGCAGTCACTTCGGCGAAGATCGCCGCGAGTCGCTCTTCCCACCCGGCGCGGGTCACGTCGGGGAGGAGATTCACGTGCAGATTTCCGTCGCCCACATGGCCGAAAATCACCGCCTCGATGCCCTGCTGCTCCGCAACCCTGCGCACCGTGCGGATGTAGCGCCCCAACGCGACGATCGGCACGCAGGCATCCTCGATGACCTGCATGGAACGGCGGCCGTCGCCCAGGCGGGCGAGCATGGGGCTCGCGGCGTGGCGGATGGCCCAGAGCTCGTCCAGCCCGCGGCGGTCGGCGGCCTCGCGGAGCTTGTCCACCGCGGGGGCGAGGATCCGGCGGGCCTCGTGCAGCCGCTCCTTGACCGGCTCGCCGACCGCGGCCTCGAACTCCACCATGAGGACCCCGCCACCTTCACCGCGACCTTTGCCGCTTGCCTCCGCACCGCCGACGAAGCCGGCCCCCGCCGCTCCCGCGAACCGCAGAAAGGTGGCGTCGAGGTATTCCACCGCCGACGGATCGAGGTCGAGCAGCCTGGGCACGATCTCGGGCAGCGCGTCATGGGACTGAAGCGCCGCGAGGATGCCCGCGCAACGAGGGGGGATCGGGGCGAGCCGCCACTCGATGCCGGTCACCAGACCGAGCGTGCCCTCGGCCCCGATCACCAGGTCGAGCAAGTCGCCCGAGGCGAGCCAGGCGTCGAGGGCGTAGCCGGAGGAGTTCTTCCGGGTCTTCGGAAATCGGGTGAGAATCTCGTCCCGCGCGCCGCGGAGGACGGGCTCGGCTTCCTGCTGGAATCGCGTCACCGCGGCTGACCGGCCGGGCGGGGCGCCGCGGCGGAGCGCCAGCGGCTCGCCATCGGCGGTGATCAGGTCGAGCGCCTCGACCCAGCGCCGAACACTGCCGGCGCGCACCGACCGGGGCCCTCCGCCGTTGGTGGAGACCATGCCGCCCGCGGTGGCAAAGCGCGCGCTCGACGGGTCGGGTGGAAGCCGGAGGCCGGCGCGCTCGGCATCCGCCGCGAGGTCCCGGAGGGTGGCGCCCGTGCCGGTGAACGCGCGCCGGGTTTCGGGGTGAACCTCGACCGGGCAGCCGTCCAGCGCGGTGAGATCCACGATTACCCCCGCGCCGACGTTGCCGCCGGCCATTCCGCTCCCCGCCCCGCGCGGCACCAGCGGCACCCGGTGCTCGGCGGCCCACACCACGAGCCGCCGGAGCGCCGCCTGGGTGGAGGGCACGGTCACCGCGGCGGGCAGGATACGGAAGATCCCCGCACCTTCGGAGTACGCCGCGCAGGCACGCAGAT
>DASYRI010000061.1:0-49535 GCA_036004545.1 Gemmatimonadales bacterium | reverse complement strand
CATCTTCGTGTCGGCGAGCTTGTAGCGGAAGCTGACCAGGTTGTTGTCGCTGGTGTGCTCCACCACGACGACCGGGCCGCTCCCTTCGATCCCGCCTCGCGCGCTGACCTGGGCGGTAACCGGCGAGAGCTTCTGCTCGAGCACGCTCTTTTCGGTCACCGGCGTGATCACCAGGTTCCGCATGAGCTGGAAGGTCCACCCCGTGTCGTCGTACGGCGCCGGATTCTGGAGCGCGTAGTTCTGGAGCGAGAAGTACATGTCGGCCAGCGTGCGGTAGGGCTGGTCGGCGCGGATCACGTAGTCGCCCGCGGCCACGTCCACGCTGCCCGCCTTGAACGGCGCCGCGGCGGTCTGGATCTCCAGCCCCTGGCGGCGGAGCTCGTTCACCGCGTCGGCGGCGTCGGCCTTGCGGCGCTGCGCGGCGGGGATCACCCAGGCGTAGGTCGGGCCGTTCCTCCCCTTCTCGACCGAGCGCTTGTTCTTGAGCCAGTAGTTCTCCAGAAAGAGCTCCTTGTCCCGCGCCACCCGGTGGAGGGCGAAGAGCAGCGCCGATTGCTGGATGTTGGTGTTGTTTCTCGGGCCCCATTTGATGGACGGGAGCGGCGGGTTGGGCCGGAACCACTCCCTGCTGGTGACCGTGGCGCCGGGGCGCACGGTGGTCGTGTCCGGACCGTAGCTCTGCACCTCGTAGAATCGCCCCGTCGCGTTGTGGGAGTGGGCGACGAAGAACATGTAGTTGGGCACCCAGCCGTCGTAGAACCCGTAGGTCCACACGCCCGGGACCCCCCGCTTGGTCATCTCCATCACGTCGTTCTCGGCCATCACCCACCACTCGTTCACGGTGATCGGGTCGAGCTGCTCGTTGTAGGGCCCGGTGCCGGTCGAGGCGTAGAGGTAGGTCTGCGCCTCGTGCAGGTCGTGGAGGAAGGTGGGGTGCCAGTCGAGAAAGGTCCGCGTCACCGCGCGGGTGAGCTCCAGGTATTGCCCCATCCCGTCGCGGTTGTTGTCGTGGGCCACGTACTTGCCCCAGTACATGAGGGGGAGCCGCGCCTCGCCCTGGGCCCGCTGCTTGTTGAAGTAGTAGGTGTCGACCTGTTTCTCACGGCCGTCCACCTCGATCACCGGGGTGATGAGGGTGATGACGTTGTTCCGGATGGCCTGGATGAACGGCGTCTCCTCCACCGCGAGGCGATACGCCAGCTCCATCAGCATCTCGGGCCCGCCGGTCTCCGGCGAGTGCATCCCGCTCACCGCCCAGTAGACGGGCTTCGCGGTCTTGAGGAGCCCGCGCGCCTCGTCCTCGCTGGTCTTGCGCGGGTCGGTGAGCCGGGCGAGCATCCCCTTGTACCGGTCGAGCGACTTGATGGTCGCCTCATCCGCCACGGCAAGGAGCACGATGTCCCGCCCCTCTTCGCTCTTCCCGATCTTCCACATCGCGACCCGGTCGGAGGCCTTGTCGAGCGCCTCGAAGTACCGCTGGATATCCTTGGCGTACGTCAGCTCGCGCGGCGTGCCCACGACGCGGCCGAGGAACTTGAGCGGGGTCGGGACGGTGCTGGAGGCGGGGAGGTGATCCACCAGCTCGGTGGTGATGCGGGGATCCTGGAGGTATTCCCTGATCTTGCGGGTGTACTCCTCGTCGTTGGCCTGCTGCGCGCGGGCGGCCGAGGGCAGCACGAGCACGCCGGCGGCGGCCGCGAGGGACCAGGCGAGCCGTCGGGCCGAGGCAATTCTGCGGGACATCCTGCCTCCTTGCTGTTGAGCGGGCGGAGCCGGCCGGTGGGTCGGCAAGCCCCGGCGATGGGGTAACTAATAGATAGAGATACGCGCTGAGCCTGGAGTTCGTTAGGAGGGGCCAGGGGGCGGTGGGCGGTGGGCGGGGGGGGAGGTATCCTATTATCTGCCCGCCAGGGGATGCCCGGTGTCAGAGTGGAGGGGTGAATGCGGATCGCCGTGGCTTCCGACCACGCCGGGTTCCGGCACAAGGAGTTGATCAAGGCCGAGCTGGTCGCGGCGGGCCACGAAGTCCGCGACTTCGGCACCCACTCCACCGAGGCGGTGGACTACCCCGAATTCATCCGCCCCGCGGCGCTCGCGGTGGCCCAGGGCGTGTGCGAGCGGGGGGTCGTGCTGGGCGGGTCGGGGAACGGCGAGGCGATCGTCGCAAACCGGATCCCGGGGGTGCGGTGCAGCCTCTGCTGGAACGTCGAGTCGGCGCGGCTGGCCCGAGCCCACAACGACGCCAATGTGCTTTCGCTGGCCGGGCGGCTGCTCAGCGAGGAGGAGGCGCTCGCGATTCTCCGGGTGTGGATGGCCACGCCGTTCGAGGGGGGAAGGCACCTGCGGAGGATTCAGGAAATCGACGGCTTCTGAGGCGCCTCACGGCCGGCCGGCAAGCCACGCCGCCCGGAGCGCCCGCTGCCGCTCGCCCGCCTCCGGAGTTTCTTCGAGACGCACGAAAGGCCGCTCTCGCGGCGTCATCGCCACATCGGCCTTGAATGGTCCTGTCACCCGGCTCACCTCCACCCGCACCGTGTCGCCCACCTTGAGCCGGCCCAGCAGCGCGCGAAAATCGGCGACACTCGCCACGGGCGCGCCGTTCATCGCCACCAGGCGGTCGCCGGTGTGAAGCCCGGCTCGCCCCCACACGCTCTCCGGGCCCGCCACCAGCAGGCGGAGGCCCGACTCGCCCGGGGGGAGCCACGCCCGCATCCGGAAGTCAATGCTCGGCCGGCCGTCCTGGCCGAGCGCTGGACCGTAGGTCACCCGGGTGCGGAGCCCGATCAGCGCGAGATAGCGGTCGAAGGCAATGGCGCCGGCGCCTCGCACATGGGCGTCGAAGAACGTCTTCACCGCGCAGCCGCAGCGCTCCGCCACCGCGCGCTCGACGTCGGCCCCGGTGAAGCCCCGCTCGCCCGAGTAGCGTTCCAGCATCAGCCGCATCACGTCGTCCATGGAGCGGCGGCCACCGGTGGCGCTCCGGATGGTGAGGTCGAGCATGGTGCCGATCAGCTCGCCCTGGAGGTGGGTGCTGGCGTCGTAGTCGCCGAGCCCGCCCGGCGTCGCGCTGTAGGCCACCCGGCTCACCGCCTCGGCGGAGAAGCGGGAATTGCCGGAGACCGCGAGGTAGGAGCCGATGAGCCGCTCCAGGTGCGCCACACGGGTGGAATCGCTGGTCGGAAGCCCCGCCCGCCGAAGGAGCAGATCGCTGTAGAACAGCGAGAGCCCCTCGCTCAACCAGAGTCCCGACACCGGCGCCTGGGTCCGGTAGTCCACGTCGCCGTACTCGGCGGGCCGGATCCGCATCAGGTTCCAGGCGTGGAAGAACTCATGGGCCGTCTCGGGGAGATACGCCGCCACGTTCCTCGCCAGGTCTGCGCTCGGCGCGCCGAGGGTCACCGAGTTCCGGTGCTCGAGCGCGCCGAACGCGCCATCCTGAAAGAGGAAGCTGTACTCCCGCCACGGTGCGCGGCCGAAGAGCGCCACCGCCTGGCGTACCACCTGCTCGACGCCATCCACGAACGCCGCGGTGTCGAACGCCGCCGCGTCCGGCAGCGGCCAGTACACCACCCGGTGGGGCACGCCGTCCACCGCGAAGCGCCAGCTTCGATAGCGGCCCACCAGCAGCGGCGAATCGAGCAGCACGTCCACGCTCGGCGCGAAGAACGCCCGCGGATCCGACGTCGGCTCGAGGCCGGTGGCCGCTTCCCACCCCGGCGGCAGCTCGAGCGTCACGTGCGCGGGCGCGAGGGTCTCGCCCAGGAGATACATGAACGAATGCATCCCGCCCACGAGGCCGCCGCCCGGTCCGAGGAAAGGCACCCAGGCCTGGCGGCGGCCGGGCTGGCCGGGAGGGAGGTGGATCCGGTAACGCACCACCGCCTCGCCGCCGGGCGCCACCACCCGCCAGAGCGCGCTGTCCACGCGCACCACGGTGGCGGGCCCGCCGCGGCCCTCGACCCGGACACCCCTGACGTAGCGATAGAACCGGTCGTCGTATTCGGGGTGGGCGGCCATGGCCAGGCGGATGGTGTCGGAGGCGTTCCGGACCCGCACCTCCACGTCGTAGCCCGTGAGGTCGGCCGAGTCCACCCGCAGCGTGTAGGCGATGACCGGCTGCCCGCGCGCAAAGCGCATCTCGACCGCATCGGTGTAGTGCCGGAGCGGATGCTGGGCGATGGCCGCGGTGGCGGACGCCAGGAGCGGAAGCAGCAATGCGGCGGATCTCGGCATGACCGGTCCTCGGAGAGTGGATGGTATCGGGTACGCTCTACGATGCCGGCAGAGGGCCACGGGTTTGGACGTCGGGCTCGGTGCCTCGGTTATCTTTCGGTAAATCACTCCAACGACAATGACCCGACCAGGGAAAGCTCCGCTGGTGGCGCTCGGATTCCGCGTCAAGTCGGGCTGGGCCGCCGCCTGCCTGGTGAGCGGCCCCGCGTCCAGCCCGAAGGTGGTGGACCGGCGGGTGGTGACCTTGAGCGATCCCGAAGTGCCCCGGTCGAAGCAGCCCTATCACTCGGGCACCGGCGAAGCGGAGACCGACGCGGCGAAGCTCGCCCGCCTGGTGGACTCGGTCGAACGGTACGCCCGGCAGTCGCTCGCGGCGCTCTTCGCGCAGTACCGGGCGGAGGGCCGCGCGCCGGCCCGGGTGGGCATCGTGGTGGGCACCGACGGCGATCCGGAACGGATCGCCAACCAGCACATCCAGGCCCACGCGCGGGAGGGGCGGCTCTTCCGCCGGGTGATCGAAGACGCCGCGCGGGCGCACGGGCTCCCCTCCGCCATCCTGGTCGAGCGGGAGGCGTACCAGGTCGCCGCGAAAGCGCTGGGCGGCGGCGGGAGGGAGGCCTCGCTCAGGCGGAGAGTCGCCGAGCTCGGCAAGCCGCTGGGCGGGCCGTGGCGCGCCGAGGACAAACTGGCCGCCCTGGCCGGCTGGCTGGCGCTGGCGTAGCGCGGAGCGGGCCTTTGGGACAGATTACGACGAGTAACACGCGGTAGGGGTTAGGGGTTGGCGGCAGCGGGCGCAAGCGCAGCTCCCCCATCAGGAGAGAGGGCCCGGCATGCGGTCTCACAAGCGGTATCGGCTCGACCGGGTTAGTGTCACCGCGGCCACTTCGCGGCCCGCCTCGTGGACGTTCGCGGGCGACGCGGTCCGCGGCACCGAGCACACCTACCTCGTCGTGGACAACAACTTTCCCACCCGCAACAGCTGGGAGTTCCTCGTGCGGGTGCCCGAGGACCCCAGGGGGCGGATCGAGGTCCGGCCCCGGACGGCGCCGGCGGTCCAGGCGTGGGAGGAGCTGCCCGATCGCTCCCTCACGTTCAGCGTGGCGACCAGGCCGTCGGCACGCGGCAAGTGGTACTGCCAGGTGGCGCTGGCGGACCCCACCGAGGAGAAGTCCAGGACCGTGGTGCGCACCGACCAGCGCGATCTCCTGCCCCACTGGTTCTCGGAGCTGTCGGGACGGATGCGGAAGAAGGAGGCGGTCCGCCCCACCAAAGGCACCGACGCCGAGGCGCTGGTGGTGCTGGTTTCCGCCGGCGACTACGCCGCGATGATCCGGCTCTTCTTCGCCACCAAGGTCTGGATCCTCAAGGAGGCGGTCTCGCTGCCGGCGGGCCGATAGCTGCCCCATGGACCAGGAGCTGTTCAACCTCGAGCTCCGGAAGTTTCTGAAGCGGTTCGGCGTCACGGCCCAGCGTGAAATCGAGCAGGCGGTGGGGGCCGCCCTCGCGCGCCGGGACATCACCGGCCGCGAGGCCCTGCCGGTGCGGGCCACGCTCACCATCCCCGGCGTCCTGCCCGAGCTGGTGGTTGAGGGCGAGATCGCGCTCGAGGGACCAGAGCCGGAGACGGGGTGAGCGCGGCGCCGGCCTCGCTCCCGGTCCGGAGCCCGCCTATCTTACCGCCACGGCCGGGCACGCCGGCCGGAGTCCACCTACGTGGGGAGCGACGATGTCCAAGCGGGAAGACCAGCGGATCGCCGCGCTGGTGAAGAAGAACGCGGCCAAGGTCGCGTCGAAGAAGACGGATCGGTCGGCGCAGTACGACAGCACGCTGCGCCAGCGTGCCCCGGAGGAGGATCCGGAGACCAGTCGCTTCTTCAAGGAGATGAAGAAGCGGGAGTTCTGATGTCCAGATGACGGACCACCTGCGGCGCCTCTTCCGTCATCTGGAATGGGCGGATGAGCGGGCGTTGACCGCCCTCAGGAACGCGCCCCGGGTGCCGGCCAGGGCCCTCGAGATCTACGGGCACGTGCTCGGGGCCGAGCATCTGTGGCTCACCCGCCTGGAGCAGGTCCCCCCCGCCCAACCGGTCTGGCCCAGCCTCGACCTCGACCAGTGCGCCCACCTGGCGGCCGAGAATCACCTCGGCTTCAGCCATTACCTCGACGGGCTCGATCCCGGCGATTTCGCGCGTCCGATCGCCTACACCAACAGCGCCGGCCTCTCCCTCAAGACCCCGCTCGACGACATCCTGATCCACATCGCCCTGCACGGCTGTTACCATCGGGGACAGGTCGCGCTCCTCCTCCGCGAGGGCGGCGCCGAGCCCCAGCCGACCGACTACATCGCCTTCGTGCGCGGGGTGCCCGCGGCGACCCGGACCGGCGGCCCCGGCCCGGCCCGCGCCCCCGTGCAACGGCCTGACACTCCGCGGCGTCTCATCCCGTAAGTACACCCCAACCACCCCGACGACAGGAGCCGATGATGCACCGACGCCAGGTCGCGGTGCGCTGGGCCCCGGGCGGCCTCCTGGCCCCGCTCGCGCTGGCCGGGTGCGTCCAGCCGCTCAAGCTCGCGCGCGACGACTCGCCCACGGTCCTCTCCCATCAGCTGCTCACCGCGCCGAACCCGGCCGAGCCCGGCCGGCTCCGGGTCCGGACCCTCTTCTACGGGAGCGGCCGCGACAAGCGGCGCCCGGAATTCCGCGACTCGGTCACCCTCAAGACCCGCCCGGTGGACGGCAGCAAGCTCGCCTCGGGGCCGACGCCGGCCCTGACCAAGGAGCGGAAGAAGTACTGGGGCTTCGGCTTCGATTCCCTGCCGGTCAACGGCCGGGTCTGGTATCCCGAGGGGGACGGGCCGTTCCCCCTCGTGCTCATCGTGCACGGCAACCACAACATGAAGCAGTTCTCCGATCCGGGCTACGGCTACCTCGGCCAGCTCCTCGCCAGCCGCGGGTACATCTTCGTCTCGGTGGACGAGAACTTCCTCAATGGGAACATCCGCAACGAGAACGACGCCCGGGGCTGGATGCTGCTCAAGCACCTGGAGACCTGGCGGCGATTCAACGACTCGGCGGGCCCGTTCCAGCATAAGGTGGACCTGGGCAACGTCGCGCTCATGGGCCACTCGCGCGGCGGGGAGGCGGTGGCGGTGGCGGGCGCGTTCAACCGGCTCTCCCACTATCCCGACGATGCGACGATCCCCTTCGATTTCCGCTTCGGCATCAAGGCGCTGGTGGCCATCGCGCCGATTGACGGCCAGTACGAGCCGGCCAATCGTCCGACGCCGCTCGAGAACGTCAACTACCTGGTGATCCACGGCTCCCACGACGGCGACGTCTCCGCCTTCTCCGGCCTCCGCCAGTACTCCCGGATCCGGTTCACCGACGGGCGCCGGTGGTTCAAGGCCGCGGTCTGGATGTACCGCGCCAACCACGGCCAGTGGAACACCGTCTGGGGCAACACCGACGGCGGGCCGGGAAGCGGCCGGTTTCTCGATCTGCGCGGGCTGATTCCCGCCGAGGAGCAGCGCCGGATGGCGCGGATCTACCTCTCGGCCTTCCTCGACGCCACGCTCAAGGGGCATTCCGAGTATCTGCCGATGTTCCGCGACCACCGCGCCATCGGGGGCTGGCTCCCCCGGACGATCTACCTCACCCGCTTTCAGGAAAGCGGCTACCGCGCCCTCGCGGGTTACGCGGAGGACGTGGACGTCACCACCGGCTCCGCGCCGGGCGCGGCGATCGCGGCGGAGAGCCTCGCGACCTGGAAGGAGGGCGCGGTGCCGCTCCGGTGGCAGAACACCAACGTGGGCCAGTACGCGGTCTGGCTCGGCTGGAACAACCGGATCGCGGGCAAGGACACGACGAAGATCGGGAAGCCGGCCTCCTACGCCGTCTCGCTCACCGATTCGCTGCGGGGCGCCTGGCGGGTCGGGAGCGGCTCGGTCCTGGAGTTCTCGCTCGCCGCGACCGACGCGCTGCCCGGGCCGCGGGCGGCGGCGAAGGACACGACCAAAGGAAAGGCGGCGGCCGACAGCGCCAGGAAGGGCCCGAAACCGCCCCCTGCTCCGAAGAAGAAGCCCGAGGCGAAGGACTCGATCCCGATGGACCTCTCGATCGAGGCGGTGGACGCGGGCGGCACCGCGGTGCGGCTTCCGCTCTCCCGCTATGGGGCGGTGCGGCGGCCGCTCGAGGTGACCGTGCTCCGCCGGAAGGGGCGCGACAAGGCCAGCTTCGCGAGCCTCGCGGAGCTGATTCCGCAGACCTACGTGATCCCGCTGGCCGACTTCAAGGCGGCCAACGCGGCCTTCGATCCGGCCCGGCTCGCCACCATGCGCTGGGTGTTCGACCGCACGCTCCGCGGGACCGTGCTCCTCACCGACGTGGGTCTCTCCAACATTGATCCGGCGTTCCTCCTGCCGGAACCGCGCTGAGGCCGCCTCCGATGCCGAGTGTCACACCGCTCGCCACCCCCCCTCCCCGCCCGCTCGCGCTGCTCACGCTCATGGCGCTCGCCCTGCCCGCGGGCATCGCTCCCGCCCAGGGCCCGGCCACGGCCCCGCTCGTCCTCCGGCTCCCGGGCGGCACCCGCGCGCTCGGGCTGGGCGATGCCTTCGTCGCCGGGCGCGGGGCGGAGGTCCTTTTCTACAACCCAGCCCAGATCGGGGTGACGCGAGGGACGACGCTCTCGCTCCAGCGATTCGCTTCGGCCAGCACGCTCGGCAGCCTCGCGACCAACGGACCGTTCGGGAAGATCGCGCTCGGGGTCGGGGTGCAATACCTCGACTACGGCGCCACCGCGGGCGGCTTCCCCACCCCACCGGCCCGGCTCACCCAGCGGGGCGGGCTGGGCTCGTCGAGCCTCGCGGCGACGGTGGGCGGAGCGTTTCCATGGAAGGGGGTCCGGTGGGGCATCGCCGCAAAGTACGTTGAGGAGCGGCTCCCCGCCGCACGGGACGGCGCGCCGGCCTTCGACCTGGGCGCGGCCCGGCAGGCCCTCGGCCTCACCTTCGGCCTCGCGGCCCAGAATCTCGGCGGCCATCTCGCGCTGGGGGGCACCCGTGCCGGTCTGCCGACGCGGGTGATCCTCGGCGCAGCGCTGCCGGCCCGGCGGCTCGGGACGTACTTCGACATCGGCGGCTCCGCCGCGATCGCCCGGGAACGGAACGGCCGGATCGTGCCGGCGGGCGGGATCGAGGTGGCGTACGTGCCGGTGTCGGGATGGATCTTCGCCGGGCGGGCCGGGGCGCGTCGGGTCGAGCGCCGCGGGACGCCGGAGGAGTCACCCTTCACGGTCGGCGCCACGTTCGGGCTCGACCGCTTCGGGCTCGACTACGGGTTCGAGCCCTTCCGCGGGCCGGGCGCCACCCACCGGGTGGGGATCAGGATTCAGTAGCGGTCGGCTTCCGCCGTCCAACGGCGCGGGGCTGGCCGTGGCGGCCCGGGCCGCGTATCCTCCCTTGTTCTCCTCAAGCAATCACCTTTGCCCGATACGATCGAAGCACTGCGCCAGGCGCTGGCGGGCAGGTATGACATCGAGCGCGAGCTGGGCCGGGGCGGCATGGCCACGGTCTACCTCGCGCACGACCTGAATCACGACCGCTCCGTCGCGCTCAAGGTGGTCCTCCCCGAGCTCGCGGCCTCGATCGGGAACGAGCGCTTCCAGCGCGAGATCCGGGTCGCCGCCCGACTCCAGCACCCCCACATCCTGAGCGTCTACGACTCGGGCGAGGGGGCGGGCCGGCTCTGGTACACCATGCCGTTCGTCGAGGGGGAGTCACTCCGGGAGCGGCTGCTGCGCGAATCCCAGCTCCCGGTGGACGAGGCGGTGCGGATCGTACGCGAGGTGGCGCTGGCGCTGGACTACGCTCACCGCCACGATGTGATCCATCGGGACATCAAGCCGGAGAACATCCTGCTGAGCGACGGCCAGGCGCTGGTCGCCGATTTCGGTGTCGCCCGGGCGCTGGGCTCCGAAGCCCCGCTCACCCGGACCGGCATGGCGATCGGGACGCCGGCGTACATGAGCCCGGAGCAGGCGAGCGGGGAGCGCACGGTGGACGCCCGGAGCGACATCTACGCGCTGGGCTGCGTCCTCTACGAGCTCCTCGCGGGGGAGCCGCCGTTCACCGGCCCCAGCCCGCAGGCTATCCTCACCCGCGCCCTCACCGAAACACCCAGGCCGCTGACGGCGGTGCGGCCGGCGGTCTCCCAGTCTCTCGCCGCCGCGGCTGCGCGGGCGATGGCCCGCACCCCTGCCGACCGCTTCGCCACGGCCGCGGAGTTCGCCAAGGCGCTCGGCGCCACCAGCGGCGACGTGCAGGCCACCGGCGCGGTCGCGGCCCCGGCGATCGCCGCTCCCACCCGGCGCCGAGTGGGCAGGCTCCTCATCCCGGCCGCGGTACTGGTCCTCGCCGCGGCGTTCACGCTCGGCTACCTGGCTCGCCGCTCGGCAAGCGGCGGCGCGAGGCGCATCGCTGTGTTGCCCTTCGAGAACGAGGGGTCGGCTGAGGACGAGTACTTCGCCGACGGCGTCACCGACGAGGTGCGCAGCAAGCTCGCCGGGATCCCCGGGCTCCAGGTGACCGCGCGCGCCAGCACCAGCCAGTACAAGAAGTCCACCAAGACGCCGAAGCAGATCGGGAAGGAGCTGGAGGTGGACTACCTGCTCACCGGCACGGTGCGGTGGTCCAAGGGCGGCGGCGCCGCGAGCCGGGTGCGGGTGAATCCCGAGCTGATCCAGGTGTCCACCGCGGTGAGCCGGTGGTCCGACGCAATCGACGCCGATCTCTCCGACGTCTTCAAGGTGCAGAGCGACATCGCGGGCAAGGTGGCCTCCGCGCTCGATCTGGCGCTCGGGGCCGGCGCGCAGCGGCACCTGGCGGAGCGGCCGACCCGGAACCTCGAGGCCTACGACGACTTCCTCAAGGGCGAGCAGGCCACTCAGAGCCTGGCGGTGACCGACGCCGCGCATCTGCGCGAGGGGCTGGCCTTATATCAGCACGCGCTGGCGCTCGACAGCGGCTTTGTCGACGCGCAGGCGCAGATCGCCCGGACGCTCTCCGCCCTCTACCGCAACGGCCCGACGGTGGAGGGGGTCGAGGCGGCGCGGGTGGCGGCGGAGCGGGCGATCAGCATGGCGCCCGGCCGCCCGGTGACCCGGCTCGCGATGGGCGCCTTTCTGCTGTACCAGAAGAAAGACTACTCCGGCGCGCTGGAGCAGCTCACCCTGGGCCTCCGGGGCGAACCCAATAACGCGGATCTGCTGACCGCGGCGGCGGGCGTGGAGCGGACGCTGGGGCGATGGGACGAGTCCCTCACCCACCTCCGCCAGGCGGCCAAGCTCGACCCCCGCTCGGTGAGCACGGCGCGGTTCCTGGCCCAGCGCCTTCGCGACCTCCGGCGCTACGACGAAGCAAACGCCGCGTGGGGACGGGCCCTCGAGCTCGCACCGACCAATCTCGCCGTGATCCAGGGAGCCGCCGGCACCTGGCTCGCGCTGGGCCGGCTGGACAGCGCCCGTGCGGTGATCGGCCGGGCGCTCAAGCAGGTGGACACCATGGCGCTGGCCGCCCACTTCTCGCTGTTTCAGGAGCAGATGTGGGTGCTGCCGGACGAGGTCAAGCCGGTGGTGACCCGCCTCACGCCCAAGTCCTTCGACGGAGACCGGGGCCACTACGGGCTCAAGGTGGGCGGGACCTGGAAGCTGCTCGGGGATATGGCGAAGGCGCACGCGTTCGCGGACACCGCCCGCATCGCCTTCGCGGCCCAGCTCAGCCAGTTCCCCGAGGAGGCCCAGCTCCACGAGCTGCTGGCCCGGGCGCTCGCGCTGGGCGGATGGAAGGAGGAAGCGGTCCGGGAGGCGGCGCTCTCGCTCCGGATGCGGGAGACCGAGCTCGACGCCGGCACCGGGCCCTACGTGCGCTTCCAGGTGGCCCGGGTGTACATCCAGGCGGGCGAGTACGGCAAGGCGCTCGACCTGATCGAGCCGCTGCTCACCACCAACGGCTCGGACCTCACCCTCGCCTACATGCGGCTCGACCCGAGCTTCGCGCCGCTCAAGGGCAATCCCCGCTTCGAGAAGCTCATCGCCGGGAAATAGCCAGCCGGCGGATCCAGCCGTCCATCCCGCCGGTCACGCGCGGATCGGTTTCCCCTGTAAGGCCGAACGCCTCGATCCCCGAGACGCCGTCCGGCAGCGGCTTGTACATGTGCTGGAGCTCCGGCACGAGCAGCGACTCGGTCGGCCGTTTCCCCCGCGCCGCGCGGAGCCGCTCGGCGTGGTGCGCGGGAACCGAGCCGTCGCGGCCTCCCTGCACGATGAGGACCGGCTTTGCGATCCGCGCCGCGGTGGCAGCCGGATCGGTCGCGTCGCAGTCGCGAAGGTACCCCTGTCCCACGAGCCCCACGCTCACCAGGCCGCGCAGACTCGGCCGGCTCTGGAACTCGGCGGGGATCGGCTCGCCGCGGCGGACGAAGGCAACGCCGGCGTCGAAGTCCGCCCGCGCGGTGGAGAGGTCTCCGGCAGGCATGAGCACCCCGATCTGCTCCCGCATGATGCCGAGGATTCCGACCGAGGGTCCGGAGAGCAGCGCTACGCCGTCCACCCGCGCGGCGTCCGGCGTGAGCGCCAGGAGCGAGGCGACCACCGCGCCTTCACTGTGCCCGGCGAGGACGGTGCGTGGCGGCCGCGCCCCGATCCGCGCGAGCGCCGCATGCATCGCCGCGAACGCGGCCTGCGCGATGACCAACCGCCCGGGCCAGTTTTTCACCCGCTCGCTCGCCGCCCGGTCCACCGCGACGCTCCCCGTCCCCGGCCCCATCTTCGCGTAGCGGTACACCGCGTGTCCCCTGGCCGAGAGCTGCCGGGCCAGGTGGGCGTACACGTGCGGAAACATGTTCCACGACGGGTAGTCGCCGTTTACATCGGAGAAGAGCGAGCCGGGGATGAGGAGGATCGCGCTGGCCGGCTCGCCCGAAGCGGGCAGGGTGAGTGCCGCGGGGATCTCCCAACCGGAAACGATCAGGGTGAGAGGTTGCTCGCGGGTGGAGTCCGTAACGCCAACCTACTTCGCGCGGGCGGCCCCGTCCGCCAGCATCTTCGCGATCGCCACCGAGTCGTAGAACCGTCCGTCGGCCATCACCGCGGCGATCCTGGCCGTATTCCGGATGTCCTCCAGCGGACTGCCGCCGAGGAGCACCAGGTCCGCCCGCTTCCCCACCGCAATGCTGCCCAGGGAATCCGCGGCGCCCAGATAGCGCGCCGGATCGATGGTCGCGGCGCGCAGCGCCTCGGCCGGGGTGAATCCGGCCGCAACCAGCGACACCAGCTCGTCGTGCAGCGAAAAACCGGGGTAAATGAAAGGATTGGAGAGGTCGGTGCCGGCCAGGAACTTCACCCCTTCGGCGTGGAGGAGGGTGACCAGCTCGAGCTGCCTCGCGTAACTCGCCTTCCGATTCTTCCAGTCCTGTGGCGTGAGCATTTTGAAGCGGAAATCCGTCCTGGGATTCCAGGACTGTTTGAAGCCCGGCGGGATGTACCAGAGTCGCGGATCGAGCGCGAGGGTGCTGTCGTCGAGGTAGGCGATCGAATGCAACACCGCGATCGTCGGCACCATCCAGGTGCCGTTCGAAACGAACCGGCGGGCGAGGGCGCGGCAGCGCTCAGGGCTATAGGAGGCGAGGAGGTCGATCGCCCCCCGGGAGACCTTCCCGGCGGAGTCCCATCCTTTGGGAGACCTGACGGCCGCGGCGAGCTCGCCCAGATAGGACTGCTCGTGCGTCGAACAGCCGGCAATGACATTGGTGAGGTGCTCGACGCTCCGCTGCCCGGAATCCGAGGCCTGCGCGGCGGCCACCAGGCTCGGCACATGCCCGGCGAAGGGCAAGCCCTTCGCCTTGGCCTCGCGCGCCGCGGCGAAATACGCTTCGGGAGAGAGACGGCTGTAGACCTTGATGAAGTCGGCCCCGCCGTCGGCCAGCGAGTCCACCGCCCGCCGCGCTTCCGCGGCCGTGGCCACGGCGACCGAGCCGGGCCAGATCGGGGGCCGTCCGTCGAGGATGTGTCCGGAGGCGACCACGCGGGGACCGGGGAAGTCACCGCGCTTCACTCGGGCACGCGCCGAGTCCACCCAGTCGAGGCGACTGAACATCTCGCGGACACCGGTCACCCCGTTGGCGACCAGCAACGGCAGGAAGAGTGCATCGATCCCGGGGAAGGCAGCGTGGACGTGCATGTCCCAGAGACCGGGAATGAGAAACTTTCCGGTGGCGTCGACGATCCGGGCTTCGGGCGGCGGCGGGACGCTCCCGTCCCGCCCGACCGTGGTGATTCGGCCCTCGGCGGCGACGACGGTCATCCCCGGGAGGGAAGTTCCCTTCTCGACATCGATCACGGTGGCATGGGTGAACGCGATCGGGACCACGGCCTGAGGCCGGGCCGGCGGAGCCCATCCGAGTCCAAGCAACCCCGGCAATAGAATCGAGCGAAGTCTCATCTCAACAAGGTTCCTCCATGGCCCGGCCGAGCGCTTCCCACCCTTCCCGTCAGTCCTCGCCCGCCCCGGTCAGCGGCACCAGCCGCGCCCGCGGCGGAATCCCCGGCTCCAGCTCCATGATCCCCACCGACGGGGGCAGCTCGAACCGGCGCGGGCCGGCGCCGCCCGGATTCATCACCGTGACCACCTGATCCACGACGGTGAGCAGCGGCTTGTGGGTATGGCCGAAGACGATGATCTCGGCGGCCGGCCAGGCGCGGTTGAGCTTTTCGGGGGACGGGACGCCGAGCTGATGCCCGTGCACGAGAAGGAAATCGAAGCCTTCGATCCGGGTCTCAACCACCTCGGGGATTCTGCCCCGGAGATCGAGGCCGTCGGTATTGCCCCACACCGCGGTGACCGGCGCGATCTCTTCCAGCTCGGCGAGGAGATCGGGCGCGCCGATGTCGCCGGCGTGGAGGATCCGGTCCACGCCCTCGAAGAGCGTGAAGACTTCGGGACGGAGCAGGCCGTGGGTATCGGCGATGATGCCGATGCGCAAGTGGGCAGTGGGTAGTGGGTAGTGGGTAGTGGGCAGTGAACCGTCAACGGTCAACGGTCAACGGCTGGCCCGGGCACGACGCAGGTCCGCGCTCGAAGGCCCGCGCCATGATTCTCGAGAGTCCGCGGCGCTCCAGAAACATCCCGTCGGAGATCGCCGCGACGATCTCCGCCTCGCGCCAGGCGGACCGGAGGGCGGCGAGCTCGCCGTCCAGCGCGCGCCGCTCGGCATCCTCGTTAGCCGCCATCTCCAGGGCGAGGCGGTCCACCAGCGGGAGCCGGGGGAGCGGTGTGCGCGGTTCGCTGCCGATGGCGCCGCGCCCCCAGAAGCTGCGCTTGGTGATATTCAGCGCCAATCGCTCGGCGTCCGAGGCCGCGGGGTCTTCGTAGACCGGCTCGCGCGGCGCGTCGGGGTAGCGGCCCCAGCAGGAGCGCATCGCGATCGCGGCGACCTTGGCGAAGTAGCTCTCGGGGTTCGCCGCGTCCTCCACCTTCGAGACGGCGTACCGGATCTCCGCCTCGGGAGCCCCGGAGCCGTTGAGCACGGCGAGGAGCTTCCCGGCCACGGTGAGCCCCGCGTCCCCGCTCAGGGTCGAAGAACCGCCGTCGTGGTGCACCAGCAGCCGCCACGGGGCACGCGGGTCGGGGCGGATGAGCTCCGCCAGGTCGAGATGCCGGGCTCGGATCAGCGCCGGCGAGCCGTCGTCGGCGAGGGTGAGCGCGATGGGACGGTCTCCCCTGCTATGGAGCCGGAGCCAGGTGGAGAGATCGTAGCCCAGGTGCACGCCGAACACGCGGCGGAAGGCGAGGTCGGCCACCCGCTCGCCCAGCTCCTTTCCGCGGCGGGCCAGCGAAAGCAGCGGGTCCCGCCGCGCGCTCGGCAGCCAGCGGCCCAGCAGCCGGCCGTAACGCCAGGCGGCGATCTCCGGCTTGAGCGCGGGGCCGATGCGCACCAGTGCGAGCCCCTCGCTCAGGTAGGCGAGGCCGATGTTGTCGGTGGAGAAGCGGAGCCGGGTGATGCGGAAGCGCCGCTCGCACTCCTCGACCGCCTCCCATCGCTCGTCCTGGGGCGAGAGATTCCAGCGGTCGCATGAAGGGCAGATGACCCAGAGGCGGCCGCGCTCCGGATCGAAGGCGAGCCGGCTCCCGACCGGAAACGTCGGGAGGACGAGATTGCCGCCGAGCGGCGCGCTGCAGAAGAGGCAGGTCGAGTACATGGCTCTCCGTTTCCGCTCTGAATGTACTCGCTACCCGACGCTCACGCCGCCGGCTCGTCGAGCAGGTCTCGCGCCCGCTCCAGCTCGGGGCTCGGCACCTCGAGGGTGATGCCACCGGGAAGGAAGCCCTGAAAGGTGAGCCCGAAGACCCCCGCGCGGTTGCTCCTGAGCCGGAACGGAATCCCTGCCTCCTCGAGCGCCGCGCCGGCGATGTCCGCCTCGAGCCCGGTGCTGAAGGACGCGACCGGCGTCCAGGCTGCGTCCATCTCGAAGGCCCTCCCGCTGGCCGCGCTCCCCGAGGTTAAGGGCCTCAGCGCGGAAAGCCAATTATGGCCTCGAAGGCGGGGGCCACGACTCAGAATCCGATCCTCACGCCGCGGCCCGTCGCGTGGCCCCCGCCGGGAGCGGGTGCCCCCGCGGCATCGAACGCCTGGTAGGCGATGGTGGACTCGAACGATTGACCGTCGGCGGCGAGTCGGATCCGCTCGGTGAACTCGCCGCGGCCGTCCGGCAGCCAGCCGCCGCCGCCGGTGATCTCGTCGAGCCGTTTCGGCGGCCGGGTGACGTAGAAAACGTACTTCGCCTCGAACTCGCGCGGGGCGACCTCGCGCCAGACGCCGTAGGCCGGCGGCACCGGCGGGGCGCCATCGTAGTTGGAGGACTCGGTCATTGTCCCGCCAGCGTTGAACGCGTACATGAATTCGAGGTCCTTCATCGCCGCGAAGGCGCCCTCGCTGAATTGCAGCCGGGCGCGCCAGGCGCCCGCGAGGCCGGGGAGCGGAGGGCTGCGCGAGGCGGCTGATCCGGCCCCGGAACAGCCCGCGATCAGAAGGATCGCGGCGGTCATCGCCCCCGCCGCGAGAGCGAACGGCCGATCCGTCGAGGCCGAGGCCCTCATGCCGGGCTCATCCCTCCCACCGCTTCGCGATCCGGATCTCGATCCCCAGCTGATCGAGCACCCGCTGCACGATGAAGTCCACCAGCTCGCCCACCCGCTCCGGCCGGTGGTAGAAGCCGGGCGCTGCGGGGATGATCACCGCCCCCGCCTCGGTCACCTGCACCATGTTGCGGAGGTGAATGAGCGAGAGCGGGGTCTCGCGCGGCACCAGGACCAATTTGCGCCGCTCCTTCAGGGTGACGTCCGCCGCGCGCTCCACCAGCGAGCGGCTGCCGCCGTGCGCGATCGCCGAGAGCGTGCCCATCGAGCACGGACAGATGACCATCCCCGCGGTCTGCTGGGAGCCGGAGGCGGGCCTGGCGCCCCGATCGTCGTCGGAGAACTCGGTGATGGTCGACCAGGCGCCGCCGGTGGCGCGCTTGAGCCGCGCCGCGGAAGTGATGCCGCACTCCTCCTTGAGGAGCCGCCAGCCGTGGCTCGTGACGATGAGCCAGACCGGCACCCGATGGGTGGCCAGCACCTCCACGAGCCGCACGGCGTAGGGCGCGCCGGAGGCGCCGGTGACCGCCAACACGAGCGGCGGGGTGCTCACCGGCCGCGCGGGCGGTTTGGAGTCGGGCGGCGGACCGGATGGCTGGGTGGCACCCTGGGCGGGGGCCTGGGCGGGAGCCGCTGCGGCTTCGGCCGGGGCGGCTCGGTGCGGGCGGGCTCCGTCCCCGGCGGGTCGTGGCGAGGAGACTGGGACATGGCCGGAATGTACGGCCTGCGGGAGCCCGGTTCTAGTTACAGCGCTCCCCGGCTTCCGCGCCCGCCCACGAAGGGTGTCTTCCCTCTAGTTCCGGAACAGCCGCGGAAACCGCCGCCGCAGGGCATCCAGCTTCGGCGCATCGTTGGCCACGATGTACGGATCGGTCGGGTGGCGCGCGGCGTAGTTCTGCTGGGAGGCATCGACTTCCCGGAACGCGTGCAGCTCGGCGATCTCGGTCACGATCGGTCGTGGATAGACGCGGGTCGCCGTCAATGAGTCGAGGTAGGCCCGCACCGCGCGCCGCTCGCGCTCGCTCGCGACGAACACGATCGACCGATACTCGGGACCCACATTCGGCCCCTGCCGGTTTCGTGGGTGGGGTCATGCGCCACAGTAAAGAAGAGCGCGAGGATCTCCCGGTAGGAAAGCAGCGTCGGATCGTACCGAACCCGCACCGCCTCGGCGGGGAGTCCCGGGACCGAGCCCACGCTCGGCGCGGGAACGGCGAATCCCGAAACGGCTGACTCCACGCCCCTGACATGCCGGAACACCGATTCGACGCCCCAATAGCACCCGCCCGCCAGTACCGTCACCGCTACGGTCCCGCTGGAGGGCTGCGTCGCCTCCGGAGGGCCGGCGGAGCGGGCCCCGGTCAGCCCCAGCAGCACCAGAGCCCGCCACGACCTCCGCAACATACGCTGCTTCATGCGCCCTCCTTCCGCCGCTCCACCGCGCGGCGCGCCGGCCGTTGCGCCCTCACCCATCCTGCCGCAGGACCGACGCGAGGTCAATCCCGGCGGCGCGGCGGGCCGGGAGCCAGCTCGCCAGCACCGCGACGGCCGCCAGCACCGCGACGGCGCCGACCAGAGTCGCGCCGTCGGTGGGGGCGACGTCGAAGAGCAGCGCCGTGAGCGCGCGCGTCAACGGCAGGGTTGCGCCAAGTCCCAGTACGATACCGAGCGCCGCCACGGCCACCGCCTGCCGCATGATCTGCCGGCGCACCGCTCCCGGGTCCGCCCCGAGTGCCATGCGGACCGCCAGCTCTCGCGCGCGCAGCTTCACCATGTACGACACCACGCCGTAGAGTCCCACCGCGCCGATCAGCAGCGCGGCGAGCGAGGCGAACTCGAGCAGCTCCAGCGTGAAGGAGGTCCGCGCCGTGGAGCGGGCGAGAGGATCCAGCCCCGCTCCTCGAGCCGCTGCAGCGCGGGGTAGAGCGAACCATGGTCCACCAGGATCCGGTCGCGGGAGACCGCCTGGATCGCGCGGGCAACCCCCTGGCCATGAGCCCGGCCGCCGGCGAGGGTCTTGAGGATCAGCAGGTCGAGCGTCCCCTGCAGCAGCGGCTGGCGATCACGGGCCGGCATTCTACCCGACGATATCGACCCTCGGGTAGAATGTCAACCAGAGCCCGGCCGGCCGCCCGCCGCGCCGGGGGTGGCCTAGCTCACCCGGTCGAGCAGCGCGAACGCGAAGACGGTCACGCTCATCACCCCGTTCATGGTGAAGAAGGCCGCGTTGAGCCGGGAGAGGTCGCCCGGGCGCACCAGGTGGTGTTCCCAGGCCAGGATCCCCGCTGCCGCCGCGAGTCCCACGTAGTACCACGCGCCGAATCCCGCGCCCCATCCGAAGAGAGCGAGCGAGGGGATCGTCACCCCGTGGAGCAGCTTGGCGAGGAGGATGCTCCGGCGCTCGCCCAGCCGCACCACCGCGCTCCTGAGCCCCGCGCTCCGGTCGAACTGCTCGTCGGGGAGCGCGTAGAAGATGTCGAATCCCGCGACCCAGGTCGCCACACCGAGCACGATGGCCAGCAGGAGCCACGCGGGCGTGCTCCAGCGTCCCGCCACCGCGATCCAGCCGCCCACCGGCGCGATGGCCAGCGAAACGCCCAGCCACAGGTGCGGCCACCAGGTGAAGCGCTTCGAGAGGCTGTACGCCGTGACCCAGGCCAGCGCGAGCGGTGCGAGCGCGAGGCAGAGCGGGTTGAGCAGCGCGCTCGCCGTGAGGAACAGCGCGGCCGCCACCAGCACCGACGCCCACGCCTGCGCCAGGGTGAGCGCGCCGGTCGGCAGCTCTCGATCCCTGGTGCGCGGGTTCCGGGCGTCGAACTCCCGGTCGGCGATCCGGTTGAATCCCATCGCCACCCATCGCGCCGCGGAGAACGCCACGATCACGAGCCCCACGGTGCGCCCGGTGACCGGGTACCGCATCGAGGCCGCGAGCACGCCCAGGAGCGCGAACGGGAGCGCGAAGAGCGTGTGGGGCAGCTTGACGAAGCTCGCGAACCGGGCGAGCAGCGACCCGCCGGCGAAGGTCTGCCCTTCGCGCGGAGTGGGCGGTGGGTAGTGGGCGGTGGGCAGTGGACTGCCCGGCGGATCCTCCCGCTCCCCGCTCGCTGCCCCCTGCTCACTGTTCACTGCCCACTCAACTTGATCCCCAGCCGCCCCCACATCTCGTCCACTCGCCCCTTGGTCTCCGCGTCCATCTCGATTCGCTCCGGCCACTCCCGGGTGAAGCCCTCCTCGGGCCACTTGCGGGTGGCGTCAATCCCCATCTTGCTCCCGTAGGTGAAGCCGCGGCTGGAATGATCCAGCACGTCCATCGGCCCCATGGAAAAGCGCACGTCGCGCTCGGGGTCGATGTTGTTGAGCGCCACCCACCACGCCTCGTCGGAATCCTGGACGTTGACGCCCTTGTCCACCACCACGATCACCTTGGCGAGCGACATCAGCCCCTGGCCCCAGAGCGCGTTCATTACCTTGTGCGCCTGCCCGGGATACTGCTTGTCGATCGCCACGAACACCAGGTTGTGGAAGATCCCCGGCGCGGGCATGTGGTAGTCCACGATCTCCGGCACGGTGAGGCGGAGGAGCGGCAGGAAGATCCGCTCGGTCGCGTGGCCCAGGTAGTAATCCTCCATCGGCGGGCGGCCGACGAGGGTGGCCGGATAGACCGGCTCCTTCCGCATCGTTACCGCCATGACGTGCACCTTGGGGTAGTCATCCGCGAGCGAGTAGAACCCGGTGTGGTCGCCGAACGGGCCCTCCAGCACCAGCGGCTCCGCGGGGTCCACGTACCCTTCGATCACGATTTCCGCCTCGGCGGGGACGGCGAGGTCGCAGGTGACCGCCTTCGCCAGCTCCACCGGGCTCCTGCGGAGAAAGCCCGCAAAGAGAAACTCGTCAATCGTGGGCGGGAGCGGCGCGGACCCCGAGTAGACGCTCGCCGGATCGCCGCCGATCGCGATCACCACCGGCATCCTCTCGCCGCGCGCCGCCATCTCCCGCCAGTGCGCGGCGCCCACCTTGTGGCGCTGCCAGTGCATCGCGAGCTCGTTCCGGCCGAGCACCTGGATCCGGTAGATACCCACGTTGCGGATGCCCCGCGCCGGATCCTCGGTGATCACGAGCGGGAGGGTGATGTAGCGCCCTCCGTCGCCCGGCCAGGTGACGAGAAAGGGGAGCCGCCCGAGATCCACGTCGCCGCCCTGCTGCACCACCTCCTGGCAGGACGGGCGCCCGCCCCGGGTCCTCGGCGGGAACTTCGCCAGCTCGGCGAGGCGGGGGAGCAGAGCGAGCTTCTCCATGAAACCCCGGGGCACCTTCGTCTCGAGCAGCTCGGAGATGCGGCAGCCCACGTCGTCGAGCTTGTCCACCCCGAGGGCCAGGCAGATGCGTCGCATCGAGCCGAACAGATTGATGGCGACCGGGATCCGGCTCGCCCTCCCGTCTTCCATTATGGGGTGCTCGAATATCAAGGCGGGGCCCCCGGCGGGGCTCTTCATGCACCGGTCGGCGACCTCGGCGATCTCGAGCCGGGTACGGACCGGCTCCCGCACCCGGACCAGCTCGCCGGTCTGCTCGATCGCTGCGATGAATTCCTGCAGGCTGTCGAGGGCCATAGTCAGGGAGCCAGGGAGCTAGGGAGCTAGGGAGCTAGGGAGCTAGGGAGCCAGGGAGTACGGCAGTTCCCGTTGACCGTTGACTGTTGACCGTTGACGCTTTCGCTCCGATGTGCACTGAGCACACCCCTCCGAACAACAACTCGTAGCTCACCGATCCCAGCCCCGCCCCCCGCAGCCGCTCGGCCAGCTCCGCCGCCCCCGGAAAGGCGGTCACCGACTCTGGCAGCCATGTGTAGGCATCCCTATGTTTCGAGACGAGACGTCCGATCAATGGCAACAGGTGACGGAAGTACGCCAGGTACGCGGCGCGGAGCGGGTTCCGGAGCGGGAGCGAGAACTCGAGCACCACCAGCCGGGCGCCCGGCTTGAGCACGCGGACCGCCTCGCCGAGACCGGCATCGAGGTCGGCGAGGTTCCGGACCCCGAAGCCGACCATGGCCCCGTCGAACACCGCGTCACCGAATGGCAGCGACATCGCGTCGGCGTTGCAGGGAACGCTGCGGGCGGACTTCGCCCGGCCCCGGACCAGCATCGCCTGGACAAAGTCGGTGGCAATCACGTGGCCCGTGAATCCGGCACGATTCCCCAGCTCGGCGGCGAGATCCATTGTCCCGGCGCAGAGGTCGAGGTAGGTCCCCCGGGGAGCTGTTTCCCAGCCGAGCCGGTCCACCGCCAGCCGCCGCCAGCGGCGATCACTATTGAGGCTGAGGAGATGATTGAGCAGGTCGTATTGCGGCGCGATCGCCGTGAACATCCCCCGTACGTAGGTCCGCTTCTCGGCCCCGCCGGTGATCGGTAACTCCCGCTCTGTGGCGAACATAGCCGCCGAATGTAGCCCGCCGGGAAGCCCCACGGCAAGCAGCCCGAGTGGCTGAGCCCCCGCTGGATCTGCGGGCCGCCACCGACCAGGAGGTCGTCGCCGTCGCGCGCCGGCGCGACGAGGCGGCGTGCCGCGAGCTGGTCCGCCGCTACGAGCGTCCGGTCTTCTCGCTCCTCTTCCGGATGGTGCGGAACCGCGAGCTGGCCGAAGACCTGGCCCAGGAAACCTTCATCAAGGTCCTGAACGCGCTCGATTCCTATCGCCCGGAGTACAAGTTCTCGTCCTGGGTCTTCAAGATCGCCAACAACGCCGCGATTGATCACCTGAGAAGGCGTGAGCTCGACACCCTCTCGCTGGAAGGCTCGCCCCACGCCGACACTCCCCAGATGGTCGAGGCGACCGCGCTCCAGATCGGCGAGAAGGCCGAGACCGCGCTCGAGGCGGTGGAGCACAAGGAGCTGGGCGGTGAGATCGAGCTCGCCATCGCGAAGCTCCGGCCCGAGTACCGCACCTGCATTCTGCTCCGCCACGTCGAGGGCCGCGCCTACGAGGAGATCGCCGAGATTCTGAACCTCCCGTTAGGTACCGTGAAGACCTACATCCATCGGGCGCGAAATGAGCTCCGCGTCGCGCTCGCGCACCTTAAACGGTGAAACCCGTCTCGCGCGACGGCCGTAGGAGACACCATCATGAAGCGCTGGCCGATCAACCACCTGACCGCAGAAGACCTCGACGCGTTTCATTCTGCGTCGTTGTCCGCGGAGCTGCGCGAACACCTCGCCGAGTGCGAGGAATGCCGGACCATGGCCGAGCTCGATCACATGGTCCTGGAAGGGCTCGCGGCGCTCCCCCCGTTCGCGCCCCGTGAGGGCTTCGCCGATCGGGTCCTGGCCGGACTCCGGCAGGCCCGGCCGGCCCGCCTGCGACGCTACCTGCCGAGCGCGATCGGCACCTGGGGCCGGCTCGCCGCAGCCGCCGTCCTGGTGGTGAGCCTCGGCGCGAGCGTCGTCTGGACGCTCTTCAACCGGGACCTGGTCCTCTCCTGGATCCAACTCTCCACCGCGGAACCCGGCCGGCTGCTCTGGCTCGGCGTGCGCGTGGCGGCGACCAACCTGACCGCCCAGCCGTGGTACGCTTCCTTCCGCGAGCTCGTCGCCTCCCCCGGACGACTCGCGGTGCTGGTGGGCGGCTCGCTGGTCGTGTATGGCGCCGCCCTCGTCGCGCTGCGCAGGCTCCTGACCCCGCCCAGCCGGCCGGTTCCCTATGCGCTCGGTTGATCGCGCGCTCCTGCTGGCGGCCCTGCTCTTCGGCCTCGTGGGGACGGCAGCCCATGCCGGCGGCAGGCGCGCAGGACAGACGCCGGCGCCGCAGGCGGTTCCCGCCGGCGGTCCCACCGTCGAGCTCGCGAAGCTTGACGATCCGCTGCGGCTCGAGGAGCAGCTCCGCCGGCTCCTGCGCCAGGGCAACGGCACACTCCGGCTCTCGGTCTCGAACGGGCACGCGCGGCTGGGTGATTTCGCCGTGGGGCCGGGCGAGACGGTCCCGGGCGATCTGCTCGTGCTCAAGGGCGACGCCGACCTGTTCGGCCGGGTGAGCGGCAACGTGGTGACGCTCGACGGCGACATCGTGCTTCACTCGGGCGCGACGGTGACCGGGAGCGCCCTCGCGATCGGGGGACGGGTGCGGGACCGGGGCGGCGTGGTGCAGGGGGAGCAGCGGTCGCTGGGCGCCGCGGCGGGCGCGGAAGGCGCGGGGCGCGGACCCCGGGCCGCGGCGGGCGGTCCAGGCACCGCCCTCACCCGCTTGGCGGGATTCGTGGGTGTCTTCCTCACCCTCACGCTCCTGGGCTTCGGCATGGTTCTGGTCGCCCAGCCGAACCTCGAGACCATCTCCGACACCGCCGCCCACAGCGCGCTGCGCTCGTTCGTCGCGGGGCTCCTGGCCCAGGTGCTGGTCCTCCCGACGCTCGGCATGGTGGTGACCGGCCTGGTGCTCAGTGTCGTGGGTATCCTGCTGGTACCGTTCGTGGCGATCGCTGCGGCGCTCCTGCTCTTCGCCACGATCGTGGGCGGTTTCCTCGCGGTGGCCCACGCGATGGGAGAGACCCGGGTCCGCCGCAGGATGGCGCGCGGGCTCGCGGCGGGCTCGGCCAACAGCTACCGCTACCTGCTGACCGGGCTGGGCGGAATCGCGGCGGCGTGGCTCGGCTGGATCCTGTTCGCCTGGGTGCCGGTCGCCGGGACGGTGATGTTCCTCGCGGCGTTCCTGGCGACCTGGCTGCTGGCGACCACGGGGTTCGGCGCCTGTCTCCTCAGCCGGGCGGGGATCAAGCCCGCCTTCGCGGGGCGGTACCTGCCGTCCGAGGCGGTGACGGACGAATACCTGTGGGCGACGCCCCAATTCGGGGTGACCGCAGCCAGGCGGCCGCCAGGTGGCGGTCCCACGCCGCCACGCCGGTCATGAGGGTTCCTTTCGACGTGCGAGGCCCGCCCGGCGGTCCTGCATCGGTGCGCCGGACGCGGAGCGGAGCCTGCGCGTTAGGGGCGCTCACCCTGCTCAGCGCGCTATCGCCCTCCCCTGCCGCCGCCCAGACCCTCCGCGACTTCGAATACTCCCGCCCGCTCCGCGGAGAGCGTGCTCTCCGTGCCCGGGTCGAGTTCGCCGCCGGCACGCTGATCCTCCGGCCGGGCCCGGCCGGGCGCCTCTATCAGCTGGCGCTCGAGTACGACGCCGAGCGATTTCGCCCGATCGGGGGCTACGACGCGGCGGCGGGCGAGGTCCGGCTCGGCGTGGAGGGCATCGGCGGGGGCGGGATCAGGGTGGACCGGCGAAGCGCACTGCCGCAGACCGCTCTGGTGGAACTGGCCCCGGCGGTGGACCTGGCGCTCGACGTTGCCATCGGGGCGGCGGAAGGGAGCCTCGAGCTGGGCGGGCTGCGCCTCGCGGAGCTCGACCTCAAGAACGGCGCGAGCCGGACCACGGTGTCCTTCTCCGGGCCTAACCCGGGCAGCTGCGCGGCGGCCTCGGTGAGCTCGGGCGCGGGCGAAGTCACCGTGACGGGGCTGGGCAACAGCGGGTGCCGGCAGTGGCGATTCGACGGAGGGGTGGGCGCCGTGAACATCGACCTGGGGGGCGCCTGGCCCGCCGACGGACGCATCGCGCTCAGCATGGCGCTGGGCGGGGTGACGCTCCGCGCGCCCAGGGGCCTCGGGCTCCGGGTGACGATGAACGGCTTCCTCGCGGACTTCGACGCCGAAGGGTTCTCCAGGAGCGGCAAGACGTACACCTCGGCGGGTTACGAAAAGGCGCCGCGCCGGGTGGAGGTGGAGGTCAACTCGGCGATGGGAGGGGTGACGGTGGAGTGGCGGTAGCAGCTACCCCTCGCCCCACACTTCGGCGAAGCACGCGGGAAGCTGGATGACCAGCGGCTCGATGGAAGGATCAGGCCGCCATTCAAGGGACGTGCTCACCATCCCTGGCCGCTCGTCGCCCGGCCGCCAGTGCTCCACCACCCGCCCGTCCACATCCACAATCCAGTAGTCGGCCACGCCGGCGTCGAGGTACTCGGTGCGCTTGACCCCTCGCACGTATCGTGCGGTCGAGGGGGACAATCCTTCGGCGATGAGGATGGGAACGCCGCACTCGCTCCAGTCCTGCGGCAAGCGACCGCCAATAGGTGGGACCACGAACAGGTCCGGCTGGACCCACTGGCCCCGCTTGAGGTCGAGGTCGGCAGGGGAGACGAGCACTTGCCCCAGGCGGTGACGGGTGACGTAGGGGTATATCCGGCGATAGAGAGCCATGATCCCGAGCTGATGGACCCAGCGTGGCGCCGGCGTCACTAGCAGCTCCCCGTTGACGAGCTCGTAACGGTTCCCGTCGTCGGGGAGGGCCAGGACTTCCTCGCGAGTCCAGCGGTGTACGGCTTCCGGCATACCCATAGGCTACCCTCGGCGGCGAGCGTCCGGCAAGAGCGCATGCCGGGAAGCTCTTGCTGTTCGTCCGAAGGGGCCTAACCGAAGGGACGCGAAGGAGTACGATTTCGACGCGGCAGCGGGGCCGGCGGTCGGGATTTCGGGGAGAGAGATCGCGGGGCGACGGTCGCTTCCGGCCACGGCCAGCGACCGGGCCGGAATCAGGATCCCCGCGGCCAGCGCGCCGAGACCGGCGACCACCACCGCCGAGCGCCAGCGGTTGCCCAGCGCGGTGAACGCCGGGGCGACGCCCGCCACGAGGAAGCGGCGCAGCGCGAGCCCGCGCACCTACTGGTTCAGCACCGGGAGCGTGATGCCCCGGCCGGCGGCCTCCCGGTGGAGTCCCTCCGCGATCGCCAGAAGCGCCCGCGCCGCCGGACTCTCCGGCGCCGCCACCACGATCGGCGCCCCGCGGTCCGCCTGCTCGGCGAGTCCCGCCTGGAGCGGCACCGAGCCCAGCAGCGGCACCCCCACCTCCTCCGCCAGCCGCCGGCCCCCGCCCTCACCGAAAAAGGCCAGGCGCCGGCCGGTGTCCGGATCGGTGTAGGGCCCCATGTTCTCCACGATCCCTAACACGGGAACGCTCACCCGCTCGAACATCCTGGCGCCCTTGAGCGCGTCTCCGGTCGCCATCTCCTGCGGCGTGGTCACGATCACCGCCCCCGACACCGCCACCGACTGCACCAGGGAGAGCTGGGCGTCGCCGGTCCCGGGCGGCATGTCCACCAGGAAGTAATCGAGGTCGCCCCATTCGACGTCGCGGAGGAACTGCTGGATCACCTTCATGATGATCGGCCCGCGCCAGATGGCGGGTGCGTCGCGCTCCACCAGAAACCCGATGGACATGAGCCGGACGCCGTGGGCGTCGAGCGGCTGGAGCCGCCCGCCGATCACCAGCGGCTTGTCGAACCGCCCCATCATCCGGGGGATGTTGGGTCCGTAGATGTCGGCGTCCATGAGGCCCACGCGGTGCCCCTGCCCGGCGAGCGCGATCGCGAGGTTCACCGCGACGGTGGACTTCCCCACCCCGCCCTTGCCCGAGCTCACCGCGATCACCCGCCCGAGACGCGGCATGTCGCTGGGCGCTGGCGCGGGCACCGAGCCGGTGGACTGGGGCATCGGGCCGGGCGGCCCGTGGGTCGCGGGGGCGGCGCCGGCGGGATCCACCACGGTGATCTTGACCCCGTCGGGCTGCACGCCGGCGATGGCCTTGACGGCGTTGCGCGCCTCGCGAACCAGGGTGGCCGGATCCTGGCGGGAGAGGAGGAAGGTGAACGACACCCGCCCCTCCGGCGTGACCGCGAGATCCCGGATCATGCCGGCGGAGAAAAGATCGTTGTCGAGCCGGGGGTTCTTGATGCGGCCGAGGGCGGCGGCGACCTGGGCCTCGAGCGGCGGAGGGGTCACAACGTCAGATCGCTTCCACCTGCCGGACCTCGGGGACCAGCTGTCGGAGCCGCGCCTCGATGCCCTGGCGCAGGGTGATGGAGGAGGCGCTGCAGCCGGAGCAGGTCCCGCCCAGGCGGAGGAGCAGCACGCCGTCGGACTCGTCGAAGTCCACCACCTCCACCTGGCCCCGGTGGGAGGAGATGTAGGGCCGGAGGGTGTCCAGCGTCTTCTCGATGCGCTCCAGCGTGTCGGTCATCGCTCTCGGCTCTCGGCTATCCCCTACCGGCTATCGGCAACAAGCAGATAGCTGACAGCCGATGGCAGGATTCAAGGCAATATACCCCGCCCCGGGCCGGTCAACCACGCGGCAGGCCGTTGAGAAAGCCCCGGGCGGCGGCGAGGATCCGGGTCTGCACGTCGGGCAGGGCGCCCTCGATGGCCACGCCGGCAGCATGCTTGTGGCCTCCGCCGCCGAACGGCTTGGCGAATTCGGCGACGTCCACGTCGCCCAGGGAGCGGAGGGACACCTTGACCCGCCCCTGGGACATCTCGCGGAAGAGGAGCGCCATGCGGACGCCGGCGATCGAGCGGGGGAACTCGATCACCCCTTCGAGGTCGTCCACGCTGACCCGGTGCCGCTCCACCGCGCCCGGCGGCACGGTGACCCAGGCGAGACCGAGCTCCTCCTCGACGACCAGGGTCTGCAGCGCTTCGGCCAGGAGCCGCGAGCGGCCGGGCGGCGCGTTGGCGTAGACGTCGAGATAGATGCTCTCGGGATCGAGCCCGGTCTCCAGCAGCTCGGCGGCCACCCGGAGGGTGCGGGGACGGGTGTTGGCGAAGCGGAACCCGCCGGTATCGGTGACCAGCGCCACGTAGAGGGCGCGGGCCGCGGCGGGGACGAGCGGCCAGCGGTTGAGCAGGGCGATTTCGGCGACCAGCTCGCCGGTCGCGGCGGCATCGGGGTCCACGTACCGGGGCCCCTCGGGCAGCGTGCCGGGGCTCAGGTGGTGGTCGATGCACGCCACCGGGACGCCGCGGGTCGCGACGGTCTCGGCCAGCATGCCGAGGCGGCCCAGGTCGGCGATGTCCAGGACGACGATCACGTCCGCGGTGCGCAGCACCTTCACCGCTTGCGCCGAGCGGTCCACCCCGGGGCAGTCGCGGAACAGGAAGCCGAAGCGGGCCGGGGTCGGGGTCGGGTTGGCGATGACGGCCTCGATGCCCTGCGGCCGGAGCAGGTGGGCGAGCCCGACCTCGCTGCCGAGCCCGTCGCCGTCGGGATTGACGTGGGTGGTGAGGACGACGCGCTTTCCCGGCACGAGCAGCGTGGCGAACGCCCGGGCGTCGGTGAGCTTCTCGGGGGAGAGGGTGAGGGGCATGGGACAGGAAGCAACAGCGTGAACGGTCAACGGTCAACGGTCAACGGGAACTGCCGCACGACCTTGCGTCGTTGCGGCTTTGCGTCCTTGCGTCGTACGCCGTTGACCGTTGACGGTTGACCGTCGACGATTTTTCCTAGCTCGCCTGTGCGAGCTTCGACTTGGTCCGCCCGTAGAGGAAGTAGATCGCCAGCCCGATCGCCAGCCAGACGCCCAGCCGGATCCAGGTGCGGAGCGGGAGGTACCACATCAGGTAGAGCGCCGAGAGGATGCCGGCGGGCGCCGTGAACCAGACCAGCGGGGTCTTGAACGGGCGGTGGAGCTCCGGCTGCCGGATCCGGAGCACCAGCACGCCGGCCGAGACGATGGCGAAGGCGAGGAGCGTCCCGATCGAGACCAGCGAGCCCGCTTCGCGCACGGTGAGGAAGCCGGCGGGAATCGCGACGAAGAAGCCCACCAGGAGCTGGGTGATCCAGGGGGTCCGGAATTTCGGGTGGACCCGCGCGATGAACGGTGGGAGCAGCCCGTCGTTCGACATCGAGAAGAACACCCGCGACTGCCCGTAGAGCTGCACCAGGATCACCGAGGTGAGCCCGGCGATCGCGCCCACCTTGATGAGCCCCGAGATCCAGCCGAGCCCCGCGTAGTCGGCGACCTGGGCGATCGGGTCGGGAACGTTGAGCTGCCGGTAGGGCATGACGCCGGTGGCGATCGCCGAGACGATGATGTACAGCACGGTGCAGATGAGCAGCGAGGCGATGATCCCGATCGGCATGTCGCGCTGGGGATTCTTCGCCTCCTGAGCGGCGGTGCTCACGCTGTCGAAGCCGATATAGGCGAAGAACACCACCCCCGCGCCGGCTACCACCCCCGTAAAGCCGAAGGCGTCCCGGGGCCCCTCGTTCGGGGGGATGAAGGGATGCCAGTTGGCCGGGTGGACCGCCTTGATGGTAAGCGCGATGAAGAGCAGCACCACCGCCACCTTCACGAAGACGATGACGTCGTTGAAGCTCGCCGACTCCTTGATGCCGATGACCAGGAGCGTGGTGACGATCCCGACGATCAGCACCGCCGGCAGGTTGAACACCGCGGCGACGTACGGCCCGCCCGCCATGGTGGCGCAGGTGGCTCCCGCCGCGGCCGCAACCGGCGACCCGCCGCCGACCGGGACGCAGAGGCCATGGGCGGCGGCGAGCTCGGGCGGAATGTGGATCCCGAGCTGGGTGCCGACGAATGACACCACGTAGCCCGACCAGCCGATCGCCACGGTGGTGGCGCTCAGGGCGTACTCCAGGATCAGGTCCCAGCCGATGATCCAGGCGAAGAGCTCGCCCAGCGTGGCGTAGCCGTAGGTGTAGGCGCTCCCCGCGATCGGCACCAGCGCCGCGAACTCCGAGTAGCAGAGCGCCGCGAACACCGAGGCGATCCCGGCGAACACAAACGAGAGCACCACCGCCGGTCCGGCGTTGAGCGCCGCGACGGTGCCGGTGAGGACGAAGATCCCGGTGCCGATGATGGCGCCGATGCCCAGCAGCGTGAGGTTGAGCGGGCCCAGCACCCGCTTGAGGCCCGCGTCGCCCTTGGCCTCGGCCTGGAGGAGCGCGATGGACTTGCGGCGGAACAGGCTCATGGCGCCTCGGTGGTGAGAGCGATCAGGTATCGGCTATCGGCTATCGGCCTGGTGCGCCCCCGGCCTGGCGCTCGCGCTGGAGCACGCTGTGATGCCGGCTGTAACCGAAGTAGATCACGAATCCGATCACGAGCCAGACCAGCAGGCGGAGCCAGGTGTCGCCGGGGAGCGTCAGCATCAGCCCCAGGCAGCAGAGAATGCCGAGGATCGGCACCAGGGGTACCAGGGGCGTCTTGAAGGGCCGCTCGAGGTCGGGACGGGTCTTCCGGAGGATCCACACGCCGGCGCATACCAGCACGAACGCGAGCAGCGTCCCGATATTGACCAGCTGGCCGAGCAGTTGGAGCGGCAGCATGCCCGTCGCGATCCCCACCGCGATGCCGGTGAAGATCGTCGACAGGTACGGGGTGCGGAACCGGGGATGCACCTGGCCGGCCCATCGTCCCAGCAGGCCGTCGCGCGACATGGAGTAGAATACCCGCGACTGGCCCAGCAGCATCACCAGAATCACCGAGCCCAGGCCCAGCACCGCTCCCACGTCGATCGACACCCGCACCCAGTACGGCGCGCCGATCTGCTCCATGGCGTAGGCGACCGGGGCGGCCCGGTTGAGCTCGCCGTAGGGTACGATGCCGGTGAGGATGGCCGACACCGCGACGTAGAGCAGGGTGCAGATCGCGAGGGAGCCCAGGATGCCGATCGGCATGTCGCGCTGGGGCCGCTTCGCCTCCTGCGCCGCCGTCGAGACGGCGTCGAAGCCGATGTAGGCGAAGAAGACCAGCCCGGCTCCACGCAGCACGCCGGACCACCCGAAGGTTCCCCACTCCCCGGTATTGGGCGGAATGAAGGGCTTCCAGTTCGACGGATTGAGGTGCGAGAGCCCGACGGCGATGATCACCAGGACGATGGTGACCTTGAGGACCACGATCACATTGTTGACCCCGGCGGATTCCCTGATGCCGATCACCAGGATGGTGGACATCAGCGCAACGATGAAGACCGCCGGGAGGTTGATCAGCGCCCCCGTCATGTTGAGCCCGGTATGGACGCAGCCGGCGACGGCGCTCTGGACCTGCCCCGAGGTGCACCATACCGTCGGGGAGTTGGTGAGGTTGTCGGGCAGGTGGATGCCGAAGAGGTTGAGCAGGCTGACCAGGTGGCCGGACCAGCCGACGCCCACGGTCGCGGCCCCGGCGGCGTACTCCAGCACCAGGTCCCAGCCGATGATCCAGGCCACCAGCTCGCCCATCGTGGCGTAGGAGTACGTGTAGGCGCTGCCGGCCACCGGCACGGCGCTCGCCATCTCGGCGTAGCAGAGCCCGGCGAAGGCGCACGCCACGCCGACCAGGGCCATTGAGACGGGCACGGCGGGTCCGGCGTGCAGCGCCGCCGCCTGGCCGGTGAGCACGAAGATGCCCGCCCCGATGATCGCCCCGATCCCGAGGGTGACGAGGTTGAAGGGGCCCAGCGTGCGCTTGAGCGTGCGCTCGCCCTGGGCGTCGGCTTCCGCGCGCAGGACGGCGATGGACTTGGTGGCCCACAGGCTCATGCGTCCTCCGGAGAGAGGGAGCAGGAGGTAGCGAGTTGCGAGGAGGGCGGCTGCAGCACCCCTTCTCGCTCCTCGCTACTCGCTAATTCCTGTCCATCACGCGCTGTAGTTAGGTGCTTCTCTGGTGATCGTCACGTCGTGCGGGTGCGACTCGCGCAGCCCCGCCGTCGTGATACGCAGGAACTCGACGTCGCGCTGAAGGCCTGGAATATCCGCGACGCCGCAGTATCCCATCCCGCTCCGGAGCCCGCCCACCATCTGGTAGAGCACGTCGGCCACCGGGCCCTTGTAGGGGACCCGCCCCTCGATCCCCTCGGGCACCATCTTGCCGGGGGAGAGCTCGCCGTCCTGGAAGTAGCGGTCGGCGGAGCCGTCCTGCATGGCGGCGAGGCTGCCCATGCCGCGGATGAGCTTGAAGCGGCGCCCCTCGGCGAGGATGCTCTCGCCCGGACTCTCCTCGGTGCCGGCAAGCATGGAGCCGATCATCACCGACGCGGCGCCGGCGGCGAGCGCCTTGACCGCGTCGCCGGAGTACTTGACGCCGCCGTCCGCGATGACCGGCACCTCGCCGGCGCCCCGGACCGCCTCCACGATGGCGGTGAGCTGGGGCACGCCGACGCCCGTCACCACCCGCGTGGTGCAGATGCTGCCGGGACCGATCCCCACCTTCACCGCGTCCACGCCCCGGCGCACCAGCTCGCGGGCGCCTTCCTCGGTGGCCACGTTGCCGCCCACCAGCTGCGCGTCGGGGAAGCGCTGCCGGAGGCAGTCCACCGTGCTGAGCACGCCCTCGCTGTGCCCGTGGGCCGAGTCCACCACCAGCACGTCGGCCCCGGCGTCGAACAGCGCTTTGGCGCGGACCATCGCGTCGCCGCCGGCGCCCACCGCGGCCCCGGCGCGGAGCCGCCCGTGGCGGTCCTTGTTGGCGCTGGGATGCTGCCGCCGCTTGAAGATGTCCTTCACCGTGATGAGTCCCCGGAGCACCCCCTGCTCGTCCACCACCGGGAGCTTCTCGATCCGGTGCCGCGCCAGGATCCGCTCCGCTTCCTCGAGCGTGGTCCCCACCGGCGCGGTGACCAGGTTCTCCCTGGTCATCGCCTGGCGGAGCGGCTGCTCCATGTCCCGCTCGAACTGGAGGTCCCGATTGGTGATGATCCCGATGAGCCGGCCGATCCCGTCCACGATCGGCACGCCGGAGATCCCGAACCGGCGCATGAGCGCCGCCGCTTCGCCGAGCGGGCGGTCGGGCCCCAGCGTGATCGGGTTCATGATCATCCCGCTCTCGCTTCGCTTGACCCGGTCCACCTCCGCGGCCTGCCGCTCCACCGTCATGTTCTTGTGGATGATGCCGAGGCCGCCGGCGCGGGCCATCGCGATGGCCATGTCGGCCTCGGTGACGGTGTCCATCGCGGCGGAGACCAGCGGGATCTCGAGCGGGATGCCGGCGGTGAAGCGGCTCGCGGTCGAGACGTCGCGGGGGTGGGTGGTGCTGTGGCGGGGGACGAGGAGGACGTCGTCGAACGTGAGGGCGACGCCCGATCGGAGCGAACTCATCTTCAACTCTAGAGCGCGGTGGGACCGAAATCAAGCGCCGCCGGCATCGTCCGACTTGGGAGCCGGGGCCGGCACCCCCCGCGCAGGCGGCGGGGGCGGAGCCGGCGCCGCCCCCTTGGACGACGAGGCCGCCTGCAGCGCCTCGTCCACCACGCTCTGGGTGGCTGCCACCACGCCCTTCATCACCTTCCCCGCGCTCTCCACCAGACCGGTGGTGCCGGAGATCGCCTTGATGGGGATCCGGGCGGCGCGCATGGTGTCCTCGATGCCCTCGGAGATCTTCGCGAAGAGGTTGGTCGGCGCCCCGCGCTCCGCGTACTTGCTCTCCAGGAACTCGACGAAATCGAGGATCTGGTAGCCCCGCTCGTCGGCCAGGGTCTCGAGGCGCCGCAGGATTCGCTGCTTGAGCTGTTCGTTCATCGGGGCCTCATTTGTGCTCGGCCAGCCGGACCAGCTCCACGACCGGCGTCGCGAGGTATCGGGTCCGCGCCGCGCGCACCGTCGCGGTCACGGCGATCTCATCCAGCGGCTTCAGCCCCCGGAGCTCCGTGTCCTGCGCCTTCGAAACCATGAGGTAGACGAAGCCGGACTCGGGGAGGGGCCCCCGCGCGAGCAGATACGGTTGGCCGAGCGGAATCTCGGGGCGGAGCTCGTCGGCCTGCTGGCGGGCGAGAAACTGGAGCCGCCACTGCACCGTCTGGCCGACGTAGCGCTCGGGGTTGTCCCGGAGCATCGCCCCGGTGATGGCCGGCCGCGTCGCCACCCTGCCGGCAATCTCGCGGAGCGGCACCCACCCCTCGAGCCGCACCCGGGCCCACTGCCGGTCGGTGCCGACGACGCTCACCTCGCCGGGGGAGACGAGGGTCGCGATCGCCGGCCCGTCCGGCGCCGCCTGGAGCGCGGCGCCCCGGCGCAGGGTGCCGCGGCGCTCGGCGCCGGCGCTCTCCTGGACCGGCCGCGCAGCAGCGGAGTCCCGCGCCGGCGGCCGCAGAGCCGCCGCCGGCGAGTCGCGCCGGAACGGGCCCGTCCCCGGGACCGGCGCGGCGGGAGGTGAGGAGGACTCCGCCGGCAGGGGAGGGGGCGCCGATGGGGGCTCGGCGGCTGTCGCGCGGCGCGGGGCAGGCTCGGGTGCCGGTGCCATCGCGGTCAAGGCGGCGCGCGCGATCCATCCGGTCCGCCGCACCCGGGTCCACCCGCCCCGCGCGCCCACCCGGGAGAAGAGGGCGCCTTCCGTCGCGCGGGCGAGCAGCTGGCCGTCCGGAGCGGCGCGGAGGTTCTCGCCGCCGGCCGCGCGAACCGAGAGATCGAAGCCGTCGCGCCGATCGGGACGGGTGGACGCGGTGAAGATCCACGCCTCGAGCGTCACCTCGGCGAACTCGCCGCTGGTGCGCCCGCGGGCGATCCGCGCGCCGGGGGCGAGCGTGGCCAGACGCAGCCCGCCCGGCTCCCGCAGGAACGGCGTCTCCCGTGCGAGACGCGCGGGAGCCTGGGCGACGAGTGTTCCCACGAGCAAAACGCCCGCGCAGAATGAGGCTGGTAGGCCGCGGACGGGAGGACTAGATTGCGGCTCGACCGTCACGATCCGATAGTAGACCGCGCGGAGGAGCATGTCAAACGGCCGGACAAGCGGGCCCCCCACCCCGGTGGCCCTGGTGGTGCTGGACGGGTGGGGGTATCGCGAAGGCCGCGAGGGGAACGCCATCGAGCTCGGTCGAACCCCGGTCTGGCACCGCCTCTGGGCCGCGGCCCCCCGCACGCTGCTCGACGCGAGCGGCCTCGCCGTGGGCCTCCCCGAAGGCCAGATGGGCAACAGCGAGGTCGGCCATCTCAATCTCGGCGCGGGCCGCGTCGTCCCCCAAGATCTGGTCCGCATTTCCCGGAGCATCGAGACCGGCGAGTTCTTCCGGCTGCCGGCGTTCCTCGGGCTCGGCGCGCACCTGAAGACGACCGGCGGGACGCTGCACCTGCTCGGGCTGGTGGGCGACGGCGGCGTCCACGCGATCGACACGCACCTGCTCGCCTGCGTCGAGCTCGGGAAGCGGCTCGAGGCAGCGCGGATCGCGGTACACGGCTTCCTCGACGGCCGCGATACCCCGCCCACTTCCGCCGCGGGCTTCGTCGCGAAGCTCGGGGACGATCTCCGCCGCATCGCCGGGCCGCGCGCCGCGATCGCCTCGCTGGTGGGCCGCTACTTCGCCATGGACCGCGACAAGCGCTGGGACCGCACCCGACTCGCGTACGACCTGCTGGTCCGCGGCCGCGGCACGCCGGCCACCGATCCGGCGCAGGCGGTGCGGGATGCCTACGCGCGGGGCGAGACCGATGAGTTCGTCAAGCCGATCGTGCTCCTGCGGGACGGCGCGCCGCTGGCCACCCTCCGCAGCGGGGACGGGGTGCTCTGCTTCAATTACCGGAGCGATCGGATGCGGCAGATCGTTCGCGCGCTCGCGATCGAAGGGTTCGACGGCTTCCCGGTGCCGGACCGCCCGTCGCTCGCCGTGGTCACCATGACTCAGTACGATGCGACCTTCCCGTTGCCGCAGGCGTTCCCTCCCTTCAGCCTGGCCCGCATTCTCGCCGAGCAGCTGGCGGACGTGGGCCGCACCCAGTTCCACACCGCGGAGACCGAGAAGTACGCCCACGTCACCTACTTCTTCAACGGGGGCCGGGAGCCGCCCTATCGGGGCGAGGATCGCGTGCTGGTCCCCTCGCCCAGGGTGGCCACCTACGACCTGGCACCGGAGATGAGCGCGCCCGGAGTCACCGAGGCGCTCTGCTGCGCCCTGGACCGGAAGGAGCACGATTTCCTGCTCTGCAACTTCGCCAACCCCGACATGGTCGGCCACACCGGCGTGCTGGCGGCGGTGATCAAGGCGGTGGAGACGGTGGACGAATGCCTCGGCCGCATCGTGGAGCGGTGCGAGGCGAGCGGCACCCGTCTCGTGGTCACGGCGGACCACGGCAACTGTGAGGTCATGATTGACCCCGAGACCGGCGGCCCCCACACCGCCCACACCTCGAACCCGGTTCCGTTCGTCGCGGTCAACTCGGAGGTCCGGGGCCTCCGCGCGCGGGGCGCGCTCTGCGACGTGGCGCCGACCATCCTCGCCCTCCTGGGCCTGGAGCAGCCCCGTGAAATGACCGGCCGCGCCCTGCACGAGTCCTGACCCCTCCCATGCGCCGGGCCCCTGGATCCGCGCTCCGCTCACCCCGCACGGCGGCCCTCGCCGGCGCTCTCGCCATCCTCGTCGCGGTCGCGGGTCCGGCTGGCGCGCAGGTGGGGCACGACCCCGCCCGCTCGCCCTATCGCACGCTTCGGTACGGCCAGTTCATGGGCTTGACCGGCGGCTACTTCAACGGTGACGGCGGCAGCCTCGGCGCGGCACCGCACCGGGGGGCCACCGCGGGGTTCCGCTACGATTTTCTCGGGGCGGGTACGGTGTCGCTCGGGCTCTCCGCCACCTGGGCCGACCTGGAGCGGCTGATCATCGATCCGAGCAAGCCGATCGCCAGGGCCGTCACCGGGCCGGTCAAGCAGAGCGCCGTGCTGGCCGAGGGAATCCTCCAGTTCAACCTGACCGGCGGAAAGACCTGGCACCGCATCTCGCCCTTTGTGAGCACCGGGGCGGGGCTCGTGGTCGTGAGCCAGACCCCCGCGGACACCAGCGGCTTCAAGTTCCGGACCCGGATTATCATCACGCCCGGGATCGGCGCCCGGATCTTCCTGAGCGAACGCCTCTTCCTCCGGCTGGAGGCGCGGAACACATTCTGGTCGGTGAGCTATCCGGAGTCGTTCAGGGCGGCACCGTCGTCCGACCCGACCCAGCCGCCGGTGCTCACGGGGTCTTCCGGCAAGGAGTGGTCGGCCACGGGGTGGTACACGTTCGGGTTGAGTTACGCTTTCCACCGGCCGTTCTGAGGCGGCCGGCCCGGAGTCGAGGGGGTCATGCGCTCGAGCCTCACCCGTACCGTCGCCTTCCGGGCCAGCCATAGATTCTTCAAGCCGGGGTGGAGCGAGCCGGAGAATCGGGCCCGGTTCGGGTGGACCGCGGATGCGCCGGGCCACAGCCACGATTACACCTGCGCGGTCACGGTAAGTGGGTCGCTCGACCCGGAAACCGACATGATTCTGGACCTCCCCCTGCTCGACCGGATCCTCGCCGACGAGGTCGCCGGCCCGCTCAACGGCAAGCACCTGAACGAAGCCGTACCGGAATTCGCCTACGGGCGCGCGCTGCCGACCTGCGAGGCCCTGGCCCGGTACCTGTTCGGGCGGATCGCCGCCCGGCTCCCCGAGGGCGTCACCCTCGACCTCGTGCGCGTGGCCGAGGACGCCACTCTCCACGCCGATTGTGAAAGGGATGAGGGGTCAGGGGTCAGGGATCAGGGGAGGCCGCGGCCGTGAGCCCCGGGTCTGCCGGGTCCACACCGCCTCCGATCCGGCCGGAGAAACGCGGCGGCCGGATGTCCGACCAGGCCGCGGTGGAGGAGGTGCCGGTCTGGCTCGAGGTGAACGGGTCGCCCCTGGTGACCTGGATGTGTACGCCGGATCTGCTGGAAGAGCTTGCCATCGGCTGGCTCGCCGGCGAAGGGTACATCGAGAGCATTGACGAAGTGCATCTCCGCCCCTGCGCCACCGACCTGGGTTTCTGGGCGGAGATCGCCCCGGAGCGGGTGGCGCGGGTCCGGGCGGAGGGCCGCCGGCCGGTGCTCGCCTCGGGTTGCGGCGCCGTCAACGTCTACCTCGCCGAGCCGGATTCGATCCGGCCGGTGGCGCTCCGCGGACCGCCGCCACCGCCCGAACGGCTCCGCCAGCTCTTCAAGTCACTCTTCCTGCTCGGCGAGCGGTACCGGGATACCGGCGGGATCCACGCCGCGGCGCTGACCGATGCCCGGGATCTGCTGGCCCAGGCGGAAGACATCGGCCGCCACAACGCGGTGGACAAGGTCATCGGGGCGATGTATCTCGCCCGCCGGCCCCTGGCCGGGCTCGGCTTGCTGGTGACCGGGCGGATTTCGGCGGAGCTCGCCGCCAAGGCGGGGCGGTCGGGCCTGGCCTGGATCGCGACGCCGTCGGTGCCCTCGACTATGGCGGTCGAGATCGCCCGGCAGACGGGGATGGTGCTGGTGGGGCGGGCGGTGAGTGGACAGCCGCATCTGCACGGGGCACAGCTGTCGGCCATCGGCTATCGGCTACCGGCGGAGGACGCGCCCCCAGCCGATAGCCGATAGCCCGGAGCCGATAGCTCCCATGCATGGCGCCATCATTGCCGGCGGCGCGGCGACGCGGATGGACGGGGCGCCCAAGGGGCTCCTGGCGGTTGGCGGACGGCGGATCCTGGACCGGCTGGTGGACGCATTCATCGAAGCGCTGGGCGCACTCCCGCTCCTGGTGGCCAACGCCCCCGAAGCGGCGGGCTGGCGTGGCGACCTCCGGGTCGTCCCGGACCGCCGCCCCGGGCTCGGCACCCTGGGCGGGCTCTGGACGGCGGTCCTCGAGGCTCCCGCGCCGGTGGTTTGCGCCGCCTGGGACATGCCGTTCGTCCCGGCCGGCCTGCTCAGGGAGCTGGCCGAAGGGCTCGGTGGGGAGGGGGGCGACCACGACGTCTGCGTCCCGGCAAGCGGCGGCCGCCGGGGGGTGGAGCCCCTCTGCGCCGCCTACGGACCCGCCGCCGGGCCGGCCATGGCGGCGGCCCTCGATCGGGGCGATCTTCGGGCGATCGCGTTTCACCAGGCCGTGCGGGTCAACGTCCTGACGGAGGACCGGGTTCGGCGATTCGGCGAGCCGGGCCGGCTGTTCTTCAACGTGAACACCGCGGACGATCTCGTCCGGGCGAACGGGATGGCGCCGTGACACGACTCGTCTCCATCATCGGCCACAAGAACGCCGGCAAGACCACGCTGGTCGCGGCGCTGGCCCACGAATTCAAGCGGCAGAAGCGGCGGGTCGGCACCATCAAGCACGCCTCCCACCCGATCGACGTGGACCGGATGGGGACCGACTCGTGGCGGCATTTCCACGAGGGCAAGGCCGACGGCGTGGTGGTGGCCTCACCCGAGCTCAGGGTGGCCTTCGAGCGCCGCATGGACGGCGCCGGGCCCGAGGAGCTGACCCGCCGCTACTTCGGGGACATGGACGTGGTGCTGGCCGAGGGGTTCAAGTCGGCGCCGATCCCCAAGATCGAAGTCTATCGGAAGGAAGTGGCCAAGGCACCTCTGTTCGACCCCTCGGCACCGAACGCCGCCGAGTGGCTGGCCGTGGTGACCGACGACCACCGCCTCGTGGCACCGATCCGGGTGCTCCATTTCTCCGATACGATGTGGCTCACCGTGCTGACCGCTCTCGTCATGGAGCAGGCGAAGCAGCTCGCCCTGTGACCGGGCAGCCGGGCTCACCCCGCACCGTCCCGCCGGCTGCCCTGCCTCCGCCGCTCGCCGCGGCGGACGCGGCGCGGCGGATCCAGGCCGAAGTGCGGCGCCAGCCGCCACTCAGGGCCCCACTCGACGACGCGCTGGGGAGTGTCCTCGCCGAGGAGGTGGTCAGCCCGCTCGACATCCCCCCCTGGACCAACTCGGCGATGGATGGGTACGGCGCGCGCGGAGACGATGTGCGCGGCGCCACGGCGGCGGCGCCGGTGCGCCTGCGGGTGGTCGAGGTCATTCCCGCCGGGGCCTTCCCCACCCGCGCGATCGGCCCCGGCGAATGTGCCCGGATCTTCACCGGCGCGCCGCTGCCCGAGGGCGCCGACTCGGTGATCCGGCAAGAAGATGTCGTGGGCAGTGGGCAGGGGGCAGGGGGCAGTGTCGTCGAGATCTACAATGATCGTGATTGCGGGGTGAATATCCGCCGCGCCGGCGAGGATCTTCGCAAGGGCGCGGTCGCGCTTCCCGCCGGCACCGCGCTCGGCCCGGCTGAGCTCGGCGTGTTAGCATCGCTCGCGGTGGCGGCGCCGCTGGTGTACCGGCGGCCGCGGGTCGCGATTCTCGGGAGCGGTGACGAGATCGTTGACATTGATCAGCCCGAGGCGATCCTGTCGGGCCGGAAGATCGCGAGCTCCAACACCCACACCCTGCTCGCGCTGGTACGGGAGGCCGGGGGCGAGCCGGTGAATCTCGGCATCGCCGCCGACACCGAGGCGAGCCTGCGCGAGCACCTCGCCCGGGCCACCGACTGCGACCTGCTCATCACCACCGCCGGCATCAGCGTCGGCCTCCACGACCACCTGCGCGCGGTGATGGCGGGGCTGGGCGCCGAGCTCCGATTCTGGAAGCTCCGCATGCGGCCCGGCGCTCCGGTCGGCTTCGGTCTGCTCGGACCGATCCCGTGGATCGGATTGCCCGGCAATCCGGTGAGCACCATGGTCACGTTCGAATTGTTCGTGCGGCCCGCAATTCGCGTCATGATGGGGCACCTGCTCCCCTATCGCCGCACGGTGCCGGCACAAGTTGCCGAGCCGATCCATCTCGGCCCCAGGTTGCAGCACTTTCTGCGCGCCGTGGTGTCCCCCTCGGAGGACGGGCTCAGCGTGCGGCTCACCGGACCGCAGGGTTCCGGCATCCTCACCTCGATGGTTAAAGCGAACGCGCTGCTCATCATCCCCGAGGGACAGCACGATACGCCGGCGGGCGCCGACGCGACGGTCCTGCCGCTCGACGAGCCCCATCACGTGGCAGAGCCGCCGTGGTGAAGTTCAGCGTCGCGGCCGGCCATCAACGGGCTACTTTCGGCTTGACAACCGCAATGTGATTTACAAGATTGGCGCCTCGCCGGAAGACGGTGGGGATTCTGGTCCGGCAGATTGGCTGGTAGAGGTGAATTGTTCAGTGCTGAAGTCGAGGCCGGTTCCGGGGGCGGTGCACCGCCCCCCGGTGGACAAGAGGATGACAGTCGCTCCGCTCCCACACCGATCCGGGGGCGGAGCGTCGTGCTTTCCGGCGGCGGCGCGCTTTGCGCCGGCTGCCGGGGATCGGAGCCGGAGTCCCGGGTCCGCAGAGAGGCGGGTCGGCGCGGACCCTCAGCGAAGCGATCGTATTGTGAGGAGGAACATCCATGGCAACCGAGCATTCCAGCAAGACCGTTTCCGCCGCTGGTGAGCGGAGGAGTTCGCTTCCCGAATTCTCGTGGCAGAATCTCACCGAGCCCGGGGCATACGTCGAGCTCGGCAGCGGGGACCTCTATCGGTTCCCCAAGGAGGCTCTTGTACCGGGCGCCTCCCCCATCATTCGCAAGGAGAGCAGCGGGGCATCCCGCCTGGTCCAGGTGAGCAAGAATCCGTATGTGATCACACTGGAAGCCCGGATGATCGCATGCGAGCACAATATCGAGCCTAATTTCTGATCCGCCGCGGCCGCAGTCCCTGGCCGCAACCGCGCCCGCCCTCTCGCGCACCAACCGGCTTCGAGCTCTCTCCCGCCGGGACCTCTTCCGAGGCCCCGGCCGGAGGGCAGCGCATCCCCTGATCCATCACGCCGGCTGGCCGCCGCGGAGCTGGGCCAGCACGCGGTTCAAGTCGAGATGCTGGGCCTGGCTGTGGAGCTCGTTCCGCACCCGCGGCAGCAGCGCCTCTCCCTCCGCTCTGAATCTCTCGAAGAGGGCGCGCAGGTCCTCCCGCGAGAGACGCCGGCCCTGGGCGTAGTACTGCTTGGCGGCGTGCCCCAGTGCGTAGGTGGTGACGAAGGCGAGCCCGGCGCCGGCCGCGACGCCCGCCGTGCCGCCGACGACTCCGCCGAGCATCCGTCCGAAGACGCCGCGGCCGAGCCCGCTCAGGATCCGCCGGGCGATGCCGTCGAGCACCTGCGACGCGGCCCCGATGCCCATCGCACCGAGGAGATCCTGGATCTGCGGCCCGTCGAGCCGGTGGCCGTAGTCCGCGCCGATCCGGTACACCAGGCGAAGCTGGAGCGGGATGATGGCCAGCGAGGCGAGCCCCTGGGGGAGAAGCTCGAGCGCCCCGGTGAGGAGCGCCTGGCCCCGGATCAATTCGTCGAGCGCGGTGTCGTGCGACATGGCGGGAATCCCCGCCTGCGACGGCCGGGGCCCGGCCGGCGGCGGTCCGAGCGCAGGGACGGGACCGGTCACCGGCGCCCGGGTGAGCACGAGGGCGTCCTCGTGGACGGAGCGGAGCCCTTCGTCGGGAAGCTGCAGCTCGCGTTGCAGGCTCTCGAGGAACCCGCGCTCGGACTGGTTGGCTTCCCCGTCGGCGTAGACCACGGAGACGGCGAGCTCGTAGGCCTCTCGCCGGGCTTCCGGCGAGGAGAGCCCGCGCGCCGCCGTGGCGGCGCTCAGCTCCCCGCGCTCGACCCGCGCGAGCAGCGCCGCCGGATCGCTCCCGCCCCCGCCTCCACCCGCCCCCAGCCGTGCGGCGATCTTGGCGAGCTGGGCCTGCTCTTCGGCCGTTCGGCCCCCGTCCGCGAGCGCGGCCAGCAGACAGATGGCGATGACCGGGTCCCGATCCTGCTCCTGCATGGCGGACTCCTCGACGCGTTTGGGGAAGAGCGATCGCGGATAACCTAACACCGGCCCGACGGGGCAAGGGATGCGGCGCGGATTGACCGGGGCGGCGGGGCAGGAGTATCCATCTTCATGTCCTCGCGGCGCGGATCGCGGCCTTGCCGGCGCTCGAGCCCGGGCGCTGATTGAGCGGCCACGACCCCGCCGCCTGGGCCGGGTTTGCCGGCCTGGTGCTGGCGCTCCTGATCCTCGACCTGGGGGTCCTCAATCGGAAGTCCCACGTCCTGACCATCCGCGAGGCCGCGCGCTGGAGCGCGGGCCTCGGCGGCACGGCGCTCCTCTTCGGGCTCTTCCTCTTCGCTCGCAGGGGCAGCCAGACGGCGCTCGAGTACTACGCCGGCTATCTCGTCGAGCTCTCGCTGAGCGTGGACAATCTCTTCGTCTTCCTGCTCATCTTCCAGTATTTCGCGGTGCCGACGGCGCTGCAGCCCCGGGTGCTCAAGTGGGGGATCTTCGGCGCGATGGTGATGCGCGGCGCGTTCATCGCGCTGGGCTCGCTCCTGCTGAGCAGGTTTTCGTGGATCATCTTCGTCTTCGGCGCCGTGCTGGCGATCACCGGCCTCCGGATGCTGCTCGCGGGCGGCCAGCCGCGCATCGAGCCGGAGCGGAACCCGATGGTGCGGCTGGCCCGCCGCTTCCTGCCTCTCACGCCGAACTACGAGGGGGACCGCTTCCTCGTCCGAACCGGAGCAACCCGGCTCGCGACCCCGCTCCTGCTGGTGCTCCTCGTCATCGAGTGGAGCGATCTCGTCTTTGCCATTGACAGCATCCCGGCGATCTTCGCGATCACCCGCGATCCGTTCATCGTTTACAGCTCGAACATCTTCGCGATTCTCGGGCTCCGGGCGCTCTATTTCGTGCTGGCCGGCCTGCTCGACCGGTTCGTCTATCTCAAGCCGGGGGTGGCCTTCATTCTCCTGTTCATCGGGGTGAAGATGGTGGCCAGCGCCTGGGTTGAGGTTCCGACCGCGGTCTCGCTGGCCGTGATCGTGGGGGTGCTCGCGCTCGCCATCGCCGGGTCCGCCCTCAAGACCCGGGGCCGGCGGGCGCCGGAGGCCCGATCGGGTTAGATTTCAGGTCGCGGCCGCTCCTCCGATCCGGGCCGCTGCCTCTCTTTCCCGGCAGGATCCGATGTCCAACGATGCCCCGCAGCACGCCCCGCTGCCGCCCGTGAACCCGCACCAGAACCTCGCGGAGCGCGTCAAGAGCCGCGTGGCCGACGCGGCCCTGAGGCTCGAGCGGCGCAACGGCAGCGGCGCCCCCGGAGCCAAGCGCCCGCGAGCCGCCCGCTCCTCCGCGGCGGCCGGCGGACAGCTCGCCCGACCGGACGCCGATCGGGAGGCCGAGTCGCTCCTGCGGGTGTACCGCGAAATGCGCAAGACCTACCAGCAGTATCGCAAGAAGACCGGACGACCCGCGGTCCCCGCGTTGCGGGAGGCCGTGCACGCGTTCAAGCGGGGGCCCAGCCTGAACTCGCTCGTCGGCGTCGCCGCGTTCCTGGAGGACCGCGGCCTGCTGGGCTGGTAGCGCCCGCCCGACGGCCATCGCCACCGCGGATCGTTCCCCCTCGCCCCTCACGCCGGCCCGGGCCCTCCTGGCCGGCGCGCTCGTTGGGGGGAGCCTCGATGCCCTGGATGCCATCGTCTTCTTCGGGCTTCGAAGGGTGAGCGCGGAGCGGATCTTCCAGAACATCGCCTCGGGCCGGGCGCCCGGCCCCTCTGGCCCGCCGACGGCGCGGAAGCAGCGCGCCGATCGGGGCCTATATTCACAGCGTCTCGCCGCCCCCCGGGCAGGCGACGAGGGCCCAAGGCGGAGGGAGGCCCCATGTCCATTCGGCCGATCAGGCGCATCGTCAGGGCCCGGCCCACCACCGAAGGCGCCGGGGTGCATCTCAACCGCGCGTTCGGCTTCGGCACCACGTCGGACTTCGACCCGTTTCTTCTGCTCGATGATTTCCGGAACGAGCGGCCGGAGGACTACCTCGCCGGATTCCCGTGGCATCCCCACCGCGGCATCGAGACGGTCACCTACGTCCTCGCCGGGACCGTCGAGCACGGCGACAGCATTGGAAACCGGGGCGCCATCGCCGCGGGCGACGTCCAGTGGATGACCGCGGGCAGCGGGATCATTCACCAGGAAATGCCGAAAGGCGACGGGGACGGCCGGATGCACGGCTTTCAGCTCTGGGCCAACCTCCCCTCATCGCTGAAGCTGACCCCGCCGCGCTACCAGGAGGTCAAAGCGGGCGATGTGCCCCTGCTCACCGACGATGACGGCACCCGGGTGCGGATCGTCTGCGGCAGCTTCTGGGGCGCGCGCGGCCCGGTGGACGGGATTGCGGCCGACCCGGTCTACCTCGACGTCTCGGTGCCGCCCGAGCGGCAGAAGAGGCTCCCGGTGGAGACGACCAGCAGTGCCTTCGCGTACGTCTTCGAAGGCTCCGGCAAGTTCTGCAACGCGTCCGCCCCGCTCGCGGTCCCCACCGAATCGGTCGGCTGGGCGGACACCACCCCCCCCGTGGCGGCGGACAACCGCTCCCTGGTGCTCTTCGACCGGGGCGACGAGGTCACCGTACAGGCCGGCGACCAGGGGATCCGGTTCCTCCTCGTTTCCGGGAAGCCGCTGCGGGAGCCGGTCGCCTGGTACGGGCCGATCGTGATGAACACCCAGGCGGAGCTGCAGCAGGCCTACGAGGAGCTCCAGCGGGGGACGTTCCTCAAACGCTAGCGGACGGGACCGATGCTTTATGGCTGAACGGTCTGCCCCCCCGTGGCCGGGCGGAGGCGGAAACCGCGACAGGAGCGCGGAACCTCACTATCTTCGAGGGTCCCCGGGGTGTCAGGGGCCCAATCTCGGCGGGGAGATCGGTAGGGGCAGTGGCGGAGGGGTCCGTTCCACGACGGACTCGACAGCGCCGCTCGGCCAGCACCGCGTCACCCTCTGCCCATACAAGAGGAGCTTCGTGTCATGACCATCTGGAAAGAGCAGATCCCCCCGAAGAAGGAGGCGGCCCCGCTGTCCCCGGAACCCGCTCAGAAAAAGGACCCCGAACCGCGCACCGATTTCGCTCCGACCTACGACCTGCCGCGGAGGCCGTCGGACCGCGATGCGAAGGAGTCCCTGATCGCGGCCGAGATCACCATCGAAGGCAAGATCGAGGGCACCGGCCACATCCGCATCGCCGGCAAATTCAAGGGCGATGTGCACGTGCAGGGCAATCTCAGCATCGAGGCCGGCGCCAAGCTGACCGGCGGCGTGCGCGCCAGCGTGGTCGTGATCGGTGGGGAGCTCGACGGCAACATCGACGCCGCCTCGCGGGTAGAGCTGCTCGAGACCGGCATCCTGAACGGCAATCTCAAGGCCGGCTCGCTCGTCGTCGCCGCGGGATCGCGGATGCGCGGCCAGGTCGAGTTCGGCTGGGAAGGCCGGGAGACGCCGAGGCCCGGGACCGCGACCCCGAGACTGGAGGCTGTCGCGGCGCCATGAGCAGCGTTCGCCATGGCGCCTCCGGCACGACGCGCATCTGCCCCCACTGCAAGGCGACGATCCTCGAGAGCGCCGTGGTCTGCCCCGCCTGCCGGCACCACCTGCGCTTCGCGCCCGGCATGGCGCAGCGCGCCCCACCGAGCTTTTCGGCGCTCCGGGTCGAGGGCACCATCCGGCACCCGACCACGGGAGAGCCGTGGGAGTATTCCGTGATGCTGTCCATCCGCAACGATCGCGGCGAGGAGATCACCCGGCAGGTGATCGGAGTGGGGGCGCTGCAGCCGGCGGAGCAGCGGAGCTTCTCCCTCGCCGTGGAGGTATTCACCCCGGCCGGCGCGCGGATCCCGGACAACGGCGGTACCTCGCGCTGAGGCCTCGTGGGGCGGCCGCGACCCGGCTGCCGCCCCGCGGGCCCGGCTCTTCCAGCCCCACCGCATTACAACCCGGTTACGAGTGGATGAGAGGTCGCCGGCGCCTCTTGCTTTGCGGGGCGCCCCGGCCGAACGTCGCGAAGTTCCCCCACCCTCCCTCAGTACCGCGGTACCGCCGGATCCACCTCCTCGCTCCACCGGGTGATCCCACCGGTGAGATTCAGCACCCGATCGAACCCCTGCCGGCGCAGGAACCGCACCGCCCTGGCGCTGCGCGCGCCGCCCTTGCAGTACACCACCAGCTCGCGGTCCCGCGGCAACCCCTGCGCCGCATCGGGTATCGTGCCGAGCGGGATGAGCTCCGCCCCCGGGAGGCGGCAGATCTCCCACTCGTGCGGCTCCCGCACGTCCACCAGGAGGAGGTCGTCGCGGCGGGCGAGGCGCGCCGCGAGCTGGCGGGGCCCGAGCTCCGGGACCGGCTCCTCCGCCTGGCCGGGCGCCTCGCACGCGGTCGCCTCCTCGCGGAGCTCGGTGATCTCCCGGGTTCCGCACGCCGGGCAGGCCGGGTCCTTCCGCACCCGGACGGTCCGGAACTGCATGGTGAGCGCATCCACCAGCAGCAGCCGGCCGATGAGCGGCTCCCCCGCCCCGAGCAGCAGCTTGAGCGCCTCGGTGGCCTGGATCGTTCCGACGAGCCCGGGCAGCACCCCTAACACGCCGCCCTCCGCGCAGCTCGGCACCAGCCCCGCCGGCGGCGGCTTGGGAAAGAGGCACCGGTAGCACGGCCCGTCCTTCGTCGCGAAGACCGACGCCTGCCCCTCGAACCGGAAGATGCTGCCGTACACATTCGGCACGCCGAGGAGGACGCAGGCGTCGTTGACGAGGTAGCGGGTGGCGAAGTTGTCGGTGCCGTCCACCACCAGGTCGTGGCCCCGGATCAGGTCCAGCGCGTTGTCCGCCGCGAGCCGCGTCTCGTAGGTGTCGAGCCGGACGTGCGGGTTGACGTCGGCGATCCGCCTCCGCGCCGACTCGAGCTTGGAGCGGCCGACGTCGCCGGTGCCGTGGAGGATCTGGCGCTGCAGGTTGCTGAGGTCCACCAGGTCGAAGTCCACCAGTCCGAGCGTGCCCACCCCCGCGGCGGCGAGGTAGAGCGCGAGCGGCGAGCCTAACCCGCCCGCGCCCACCAGGAGCACCTTCGCCTGCCTGAGCTTGAGCTGCCCGGGGACCCCGACCTCGGGGAGGATCAGGTGCCGGCTGTAGCGCAAGGCCTCCTCGTGGGTGAGCGCCGGGCCGCTTGCCGTCGTGGTCATCGGCTCACCCTCCCGCCACGGCGGGGACGACGGTCACCACGTCGCCGTCCCGGACCGGCGCCGAAAAGCCGCCCAGGAACCGGACGTCCTCGTCGTTGAGGTAGATGGTGACGAACGGATAAAGCTCGCCCTTCTCGTCCCGGAGGCGGGGCCCGAGCTCCGGGAACCGGCGGGAAACGTCGCCCACCACATCGGCGAGGGTGCCGCCCTCCGAGGAGAGTGTGCGCGCGCCCCCGGCGAGCCGGGAGAGCACGTTGGGAAGTTGCAGGGTGACGGACATGGCCGTACTCCGGTTGAAGTCGGAAGCTGATCGGTTCCGGCGCGGCTCAGACCGCTCCGGCCTCGCGCGCCAGGGCGGCCACCTCGACGATCCTGGGCGCGATGATCGGCGTCTCCAGCAGCCGGGCCGGGACCGCGTCCGGCGTCTTGAGCCCGTTGCCGGTGATGCAGAGCACCACCTCGTCCTCCGGCGTGAGCTCACCCTCGAACGAGAGCGCGAAGGCGCCCGCGACCGTCACGCCGCC